>DHJA01000214.1:0-2516 GCA_002404095.1 Planctomycetaceae bacterium UBA4732
ATAAAATCGCGGAAAGTACAGTATCCTATCCGAATGGACACGGAGAATAGGGGATGATTACCGTTACGGGAGCGGCCGGCTTCATCGGCTCGAACCTCGCCCAGCGCCTGGCCGCGCTGGGCCACGACCTTTTGCTGGTCGATCATCCCCTCACGGCCGCCAAGGCCGCCAACTGGGTCGGACTGCGCCGTTTCCAGTTCCGCCAACACGACGATTTTCTCGACCTGCTTAACCGCGATCAAGCCCCCCGGCTGGACGGCGTCTTCCATCTCGGGGCGTGCAGCCGTACCACCGAGACCGACGAGACGTATCTGCGCATTAACAATGTCGAGTATACGCAGGCCCTTTGGAGCTGGTGCGCCCGGCACGGCTGCCCGTTTGTGTACGCCTCCAGCGCGGCCACTTATGGCGACGGCTCGCAGGGGTTCGACGACCGCCTTTCGTCGGCGGCGTTACGGCCCTTGAACGCCTACGGCCGGAGCAAGAACGACTTCGACAAATGGGCGCTGGCGCAGGTCGAAGCCGGCGAGCCGGCGCCGCCGAGGTGGGCCGGCCTGAAGTTCTTCAACGTCTACGGGCCTCGCGAGGCCCACAAATCTGGCATGGCCAGCGTCGTCTGGCACGCCTGGCGACAGGCCCGCGAGTCCGGCGAGGTCCGTCTCTTTCGCTCCACCCACCCGGATTATCCCGACGGCGGCCAGCGCCGCGATTTCGTCTACGTCGAGGATTGCGTGGACCACATGCTCTGGCTCTGGCAAAACGCCGACGCGCGCGGCCTATATAACAGCGGCACGGGAGGCGCGCGCACCTTCCGCGAGTTGGCGGAGGCCGTGTTCGCCGCTCTAAATCGTACATCGGAGATACGGTATATCGACATGCCTAAGACGCTCGCCGGTCAGTACCAGAACTTCACGCAAGCCGACATGAGCAAGCTGCGCGGCGCCGGCTACACCGTGCCGCCCACCTCGTTGGAAGAAGGCGTCCGCTGCTGCGTCGCCGCCTATGAAACTCTGTCCTAACCCCCGATTTTCCGTGAAGGAACCGGCGTCATGCTCACCAAAGCCGAACTGCTCGCCACGCCCGTCGAACATATCGACGTGGCGAAACACAACGTCGTTCCGCTGATCGAGGCCATGCGCAATATGGCCTTCACGGCCCGCGACCTGGCCCGCGCGGCCGACATTACCGATCGCATGATACGCGATCCGGATTGTGGCATTATCCTCTGTCTGGCCGGCTCGCTGATTAGCGCGGGGCTAAAGAAAATCTTCGCCGACGCCATCCGCTGCAACATGGTGGACGCCATCGTTAGCACGGGCGCCAACATCGTGGATCAGGATTTCTTCGAGGCGCTCGGCTTCCGTCACTACGTGGGGCCAGAGCGCGTCCGCTCGGGCATGGACGACGCCGCCCTGCGCGACCTTCACATCGACCGCATTTACGACACGCTTATTGACGAGGACGAGCTGCGCGCCTGCGACGACGCGACGCGCCAAATCGCCGACGAGTTGGAACCACGGCCGTACTCGTCGCGCGAGTTCATCCGGGCGATGGGCGCTTACCTGGAGCAACACGGCTGCAAGACGCCGGATAGCATCGTCTTTGAAGCGTATAAGAACGACGTGCCGATCTTCTGCCCGGCCTTCAGCGACTGCTCGGCCGGCTTCGGTCTGGTCGCTCATCAGCACGCGCGCGGCGACGGGCCGAAAATGAGCCTTGACAGCGCCAAGGACTTTCTGGAATTGACGCAATTAAAGATCCATAATCCGACAACCGGCCTGTTCATGATCGGCGGCGGCGTACCCAAGAACTTTGCGCAGGACGTAGTGGTGGCGGCCGACGTGCTGGGCCATGAGGCGCCGATGCACAAGTACGCGGTGCAGGTGACGGTGGCCGACGTGCGCGACGGCGCCTTGTCCGGCAGCACACTCAAGGAAGCGTCGAGTTGGGGCAAGGTGGACCTGGCCTACGAGCAGATGGTATATAGTGAGGCGACGTTGGCGGTGCCGTTGCTCTTTGGCTACGCCTATCACAAGGGCGGCTGGAAGAATCGCCCGGCCCGGCGCTGGAGCCGTGTGCTGGAACCGGCGGACGTGGCATAACATGTCGTTCCCACGTTAGCCCGACGCGCAAGCGAGGGATGCAGTTCAAACCCTGGCTTGCGCGTCGGGCTAACAACTCTCAGGAATACCGTACTCGTGCAACCGCTAGACCTGAGCAAGCTCCGCGTGTTCCCCCTCGCTGAGCGCAAAAGCCTGACGCGGGCCGACGACATCCTTATTGACCCGGAGTCGGCGCCCGTAAAGCCTACCGAGCGCATCGCCGCTCTCGTCCGAGACTGCGCCGACAAAATCCGCGCCGCCCACAAGCGTGGGGCGACGGTCCTATTGATTTACGGCGCCCATCTCCTCCGCAACGGCACGGCGCGTATCCTCGAACGGATGATGAGTCGCGGCTGGCTGACCCACCTTGCCACCAACGGCGCCGGCACCATCCACGATTGGGAATACGCCTGG
>DHJA01000214.1:2651-2881 GCA_002404095.1 Planctomycetaceae bacterium UBA4732
ATCCACGATTGGGAATACGCCTGGTTCGGCGCCTCCACCGAGAGCGTCGAGATGAACGTGGCCAGCGGAACCTTCGGAACCTGGCACGAAACGGCCACGAACATCCACCTCGCCCTGATGGCCGGCGCCCTGGACGGACTCGGTTACGGCCGCGCCCTTGGAAGGTTCATTCTCGAAGACGGCGCCTCACTTCCCGACGCCGGCCAACTCGTCAGCGCGATCGCCGCCGA
>DHJA01000299.1:0-1091 GCA_002404095.1 Planctomycetaceae bacterium UBA4732
TTAGGTTTTTTCGGAAAGTGCAGGTAGGATAGTTCGAGGTTAATCGAGACCAACAATAGGTCCTATAAGTCCTATACGACCTATAGGACCTATTGCTGGGTCTACACTACTTTTCTTCATTCCGGCCCTCCCTAACAAACGATAACCAATACGTCATCGTTTCGTTTCTCGCGGATGGGCCGCTCCATGACGAGGCGTCTTGCCGGCGTCGGCGTACTGCTTTGGGGTATGCTGGCAGTGCAGTTGACGGCAGCCGAACCGATGTCCGCCCAGGGTCTGTGGGAACAGGGACAAGACGCCATGCGTGACGGCCGCACCGATGTGGCCGTCGGCTTCTATGAGCGCAGCCTGGCTCTGGACCCGTACCTCGTCAACAACCACCTCAGCCTGGCCGCCGCCTACCTCGATAAAGGAGATGACGAACGGGCGCTGCCCCATTTGGCTCAGTACGTCGCGGCCAAGCCCAATCACTTCGTCGTCCGCGCCCACTATGCCGAGTTGTTGCTGCGCCTGCGGGAATATCACGGCGCCGTCGTTCAATATGAGCGTTTCGATGCCGATTTGCAGGAACACGAAGACCTGGACAAACAAGAACTCATTCACTGCCATAGCCGCTTGATGGAAATTGCGGAAAAGCAGGACGACGGCTACGCGGAGCATTTGCACCGCGGCATCGGCCTGTATTTGCTGGCTCGTCAAGGCGAGCAAGCGCTTCCGGACGACGAAAACCTTTCGACGGAAAGCCTGCTCTGCAAAGCGGCGGGGGAACTGACGCTGGCGCGTCGGCAGCGACCCGACGAAGCCCGGCCGTGCTGGTATTTGTTTGCGGTCTGGTCGCAGCTGTCGCAGCGTCAGCCGGCCGCGCGTTGGCTCCGCGCGGCCGAGGAATCCGCTCCGTTCAGCTACTTGACGCCCGTGGAGCGACGCAATCTCCAATTGGCGTCGCGCGGCCTAGACCTGGAATCGGGCCGCAAATAGCGCCAACGCCGCGCCGTTTACCGGGTTGTTGCTGGGGAGGGCTTCGCGCCCGTGCCGTACCGGGCGTCCTTCCCGATTTTGGAGGCGCTGGCTGTAGGGGCGGGGTCTCCCCG
>DHJA01000299.1:1212-7401 GCA_002404095.1 Planctomycetaceae bacterium UBA4732
CCAAAATCGGGAGGGACGCCCGCCGCACCCGTTGACAGCATACCCGTCGGGCTGCTAGTTTCTGATAAGGGCCGTTACCCCTCTGATCGCTCAATCGCAACAAATCCACTCCCGAGGCCGCATCCATGACTCGACGCGCGTTCCGCTTATCCCTTCTCTCGACCGTCTTCATTCTTTTCGTCGCGGTCCCCGGCGCCTTGCGTGCGCTGGACGGCCCCGATGTACTGCCGACCGACGGCCAAGAGAGTCTCAAGATGGAATATGGCAAGTGGAACGGCGTATGGACCAAGCTGCTCAACGGCAGCGAGGTTGCCGATCCCACCAACCCGCAACACCAGCAGGTGATCGACGCGGCCGCCAAGTGGGCCGCTTATCGGCTGACGTGGGGCTTCGAGAAAGACCCCGGAAAAATCAACGACCTTTTCCATGAGTTCAACAACACCCTCGAATCGCTTCACAATGGCAAAGAAAAAACCCAAAAGGTTAGCGAACTGTTCATCAAACAAGTGATCGCCCACGCCTCGGAGGTGATGAATACAAAGAAAGCGGTCTGGCGCCTCAACGGCGCCCGCCTTCTGGCCCGCATCGCCGAACAGGGGCCGAACGAGACGCAAGCCGACGTACTCACCCGGCTGGCGGGAACCAACGCGGCCTCCCTGGCCGACGCGCTGACGGCGGCGATCAAAGACCCCGCCCAGATTGACGCCGTGAAGTATTGGGACTTCCGCAGTCTGCGTAATCTGCTGGCGCTGCCCCAGCAGAAGGCGCCCCTGCTGCCGCGCGCCAATGAGGAAGCCGCGCTGGAGGCGGTGGTCAAATTTCTTCAAGACCGCAACAAAGACTTCCCGCCCGGTACGCCCGCGGACCAGATCGACGGCTTCCGCATGGTGCGGCGCGAGGCCATAGCGGCGCTGGCCCAGAGCCGTTATCCGACGCTGGCCGACAAAAGCCGGCCGACGTGGTTGCTTTTGAAGATAGCAGTGCGGGACGGCATCCTGCCGGAACCGCGCCTGGACGAGCGCGTCGAAGCGGCAATCGGCGTCGCCCATGCCCAGCCGGCCTTGGACAAAGATTACCAGCCCGCCTACGCCGCACATCAGTTAGGACTATTCGCGGCGGATTTCGCGGCCCATTACGCCCAGTGGAAACAAGGGTCCACGGCCGAAGCGTTCATGCCGTGGAAAGTGGACGCCAGCCGGCTGATCGAGGCGCTGGAGCAAATGAAGGCGCAAACGAAGGACGCGCACACGGCTAAAGTAGTGGACGAAAGCGTTAAACTCCTGGCGGGCATCGAAAAAGCGTTGGCGGCGAACCCGTTCGCGCTCGAACAATTATTGAAGAGCGAACCTTCACCGAGTTCGGAACTCTACAAAGGCGACGCCGCCTCGGTCGTCAAGCCGGCCAGCCGGAAAGACGCCGCCCCGCCGGAAAAGCCTGAAAAGTAGGGGCGGGGTTTCCCCGCCCTTGGCGTCACAGGGCGGGGAAACCCCGCCCCTACCCCTATTAGTCAACGGAGCCTCTCCATGAAAGTGCGAACCTTCGCCGCGTTGGCCGTCGCCGTCGCCTTGGCGGCGTCCGGCTGCGGCCCCGCGACCTCTTACAAGTACCGAATCGCCGTTATCCCCAAAGGTCTGACCCACGAATTCTGGCAGTCCATCCATCGCGGCGCCGACCGCGCCGCCGCCGACCTTGGCAAACAAGGTGTTGCCGTCGAGATTCTCTGGGACGGCCCCGCCAAGGAGAACGACTCGTCGGAACAAATCAAACTCATCGAGACCAAAGCCGGCATGGGCATCAACGGCTTGGTTCTCGCGCCGCAGGACAGCTTGCAGATGGTCAAGCCCGTGCAACAGGTCGTCGCGAAAAGCATTCCCGTCGTCATCATCGACTCCGGCCTCGATAAGGAGGCGTTGGCGAAAAACCCCGACCTCATCGTCAAGTACGTCGCCACCGACAACTACCACGGCGGGCAGCTCGCCGCCGAACGTCTGCTTAAAGTGCTGAACGACGCGGGGATCCAGGACCAGAAGATCGTACTGTTCCGTTACGCGGCCGGCTCCGAAAGCACCGAGCAGCGCGAGAACGGCTTCAAGGACGCCATTGATAAAGCCATCGCCGACCCTAAGCCGGGGGGTCCGACAATCAGCTGGCTTTCGGACAATCAGTACGCCGGGGCCACGGTAAGCGACGCCGAAAAGACGGCCGGGCCGCTCCTGAGCGGCTTCCGCGATCAAGAGGGCGTCGGCATCTTCGCCGTCAACGAGTCGGCCGCGACCGGGATGCTCAACAGCATGAAGACCTTGGGCCTGACCAAGAAGTTCAAGTACGTCGGTTTTGACTCGTCGGTGCAGCTGCTCGGCGCCGTGCGCGACGGTGAAGTGGATGGACTGGTGGTACAAGACCCTTATAAGATGGGTTATATAGCTTTATGGACGCTGGTGCATAGCCTGGAAAACTACGACGTATCGGAAGGGGGCAAGACCCTCAGCACCGGAGAATACGTTGTGACGCGCGAGAATCTGGACGATCCCAAGACCAAGGAACTGATTTCGCCTGAGTTGCAGCCCAATCGTATCATCATGCCGCCTGAGTATAAGAAGCATTAACTTTACAAGCCCTGAGCGCAAGCGAGGGGGGGTTCGACAAACCCCCTCGCTTGCGCTCAGGGCTTGTGTATTGAGAATACTTTTCAGCGCCAGGAACCAACCGTGAACGCGCCCGTTCGCCTGACGATGACCAACGTCCGCAAGCGCTACGGCCCGACAAAGGCTCTGGACGGCGTGGAGTTGGAGTTGCGCGCCGGCGAGGTACACGCCTTGGTTGGCGAGAACGGCGCCGGCAAATCGACGCTGATGAAAGTGTTGAGCGGCGCGGTTCGGCCCGATTCCGGCTCGATGACGCTTGATGGCCGATCTTACGAGCCGGCCGGCCCGCAGGACGCGCGCCGTCGCGGCGTCGCCATGATCTACCAGGAATTGACGCTCGCGCCCGACCTGAGCGTCGAAGCGAATGTCGCGCTCGGCCTGGAAACGACGCGCTTCGGCTTCCTGCGCCGCGGCGTCGATCGCCGCCGCGTCGAGGACGCCTTGGCCGTCCTCGAACATCCGGAGATCCGGCCCGATGCGTCCGTGGCCGGACTGAATCCCGCCGCCCAGCAATTGGTCGAAATCGCCCGCGCCCTTCTGCTCGATGTGCGCGTGCTGGTCCTTGATGAGCCGACCAGTTCGCTCACGCAGCAGGACGCGCAACGGCTGTTCACCCTGGTCCGCCGGCTGCGCGATCGCGGCGTGACCGTCGTTTACATTTCCCACTTCCTCGAAGAAGTTCAACAGATTTCGGATCGCTTTACGGTGTTGCGCGACGGCCGCAGCGTCGGCGGCGGCCGTACCACTAACTTCGAGACCGGCCGTATTGTCGAGATGATGGTGGGCCGCAGCCTCGACGAGCAGTATCCGCGCACGCCTCACCAGGCCGGCGCCCCTATTCTGGAATTGAGCGATCTTACAGGTGATAAATTGCCACGCGGCGTCGATTTAACGCTGCACCGAGGCGAAATCCTTGGCATCGCTGGCGTGGTCGGCGCCGGCCGAACCGAGATGTTGCGCGCCGTCTTCGGACTGGACCCAGTTCGTCGCGGCAGCGTCGTCATCCATACGGTTTCCGGCGCGGCGATTCGTACTCCGAACGCCGCGCCGCGGCGGCGCATCGCCCAGGGGTTGGGGATGCTCAGTGAGGACCGCAAGGAAGAGGGTTTGACGCTGGACCAGAGCATCGAAGACAATCTCACTTACACGCGCCTGCGGCCGTATACCTGGCTGGGCTGTCTGAACGTCGGTCGGCGTCGGCGGGCCGTCGAGGATTGGTTAGGCAGGCTGCGTGTGCGTTGCGCCGGGCCGTGGCAAGCGGTCGGCGATCTCAGCGGCGGCAATCAGCAGAAGGTGGCCCTGGGCCGGCTGTTGCACCAGGACGCCGATGTCTTGTTGCTGGATGAGCCGACGCGCGGCGTGGACGTGGGCAGCAAAGCGGAGATTTACCGGCTGATCGGCGAACTGGCGGCGCGCGGCAAGGCGGTGCTGGTCGTCAGCAGCTACTTGCCCGAATTGCTCGGCGTCTGCGACCGGCTAGCCGTGATGACGCGCGGCCGGCTTAGCGCGGTGCGTCCGGTGGGCGAATGGACGCCGGAACAGGTTATGGCGGCGGCCACGGGGGTTTAGGAGAAACGTCCGCGATGAGCGACAAAGGCGATGCCGTAAAGAGTCAAACTGAACCGCCGCGCCAGGCGTTCCGCCTGCCCGCTGAGATCGGGCCGCTGCTCGGACTGCTCGGCGTCTTCGCGCTATTCCTGATCTTGCTGGCGTGGGGCGGCCAGGTTCGCAGCTTCCTGAGCCTTTACAATCTCCAGCTCTTGATGCACCAGAACGCCATCCATGCGGTCGTGGTGATCGGCGCCTTGTTGGTTATTATCAGCGGCGGCATCGACTTGTCGGTCGGCTCCGTGGCGGCGCTGGCGGCGGTATCCACCGCCCTCGCCTATAAACATACGCTGGCCGCCACCGGCTCCGCGGAGTGGGCCAGCGTTGCCGCCGTCGCGGCGGGAGTCGGGGCCGGCGGCCTATGCGGGTTGGTCAACGGCCTGACGATTTCCTGGCTGCGCCTAACGCCTTTCGTGGCGACCCTGGGCATGTTGAGCATAGCGCGTGGCGTGGCCTTTTGGCTCTCGGATCGCAGCCAGGTTCGGCCGACGGGGACGATGCCGGCCTGGGTGGATTCCCTACAAGAGGCGCGGCATAAGATTCTGTTCTTCGACCCCGGCGTCTGGAGCGCGTTGCTGCTGGCGGTGGGCGCGGTGGTCCTGCTGCGCTTCACGGTCTTCGGCCGCTACTGTTACGCCATCGGCTCCAACGAGGCAACGGCGCGCCTGTGCGGCGTCCGCGTCGAGCGGAACAAGGTCATAATCTACACCCTGGCCGGTCTACTGACGGGGTGGGCGGGCATACTGGCGTTCGCGCAGGCCAGCGGCAGCGGCGACCCGACGGTGCAGGTCGGCTTGGAGTTGGACGTGATCGCGGCGGCGGTGGTCGGCGGGGCCAGTCTGCGCGGCGGTCAGGGGTCGGTGGTGGGCGTCTTGCTCGGCGTCCTCATCCTGGGCGTCCTGGAGAACGGCGTCAACTCGTGCGGCGTACCGTTGGAGGTGAAATACATCCTGATTGGCGTGATCGTCGTGGCGAACACGGCGCTGAGTGAATGGCAGCGGCGGCGCGCGGGATAGGGTGGCGCAGAAAAAACCCCGCTGAACGTCCCGTAAAGGTCGGACAGCGGGGCCGGAACAGAGAAGAGGCCGAATGATGGTTATGATTGTAATAGGAGCTATGGGAAAGTCAAGCGGGAAAAATAAAAAAGGCGCTCTGGCTCCCCGCTCCCCTACACCGAACAGCGGGCTTCCATAAGACCTATAGGGCCTATAAGTCCTATAAGACCTATACGACTTTAGTCTCTTTCCCATTCTCAACCCTGGAGTCGCACACATGAGAAGACACGCATGGTTGTTGCCGGCCGTCGGCGCTTTGGCGCTGGGCGTGAGCGTCCTGGCCGTCGCCCGCGGACGGGACAAGGACGACGAAGCCGACAAGCTCAAGGCCGCCGCCGCGGCCGCCCCGGACGTGCAGAAGTTGGCCGACGCGGCCGGCGACCCGGCAGCGCTGAAAAAGGAAGCCGCCGTGATTTCCGCCAAGGACGAGTTATTGCCGATCATGTGGTCGTTCAAGCCGCGCGCCAAGGGCGGCCTCGGCGTCGGCGCCAAAGGCGAGGGCATTGAGCTGAAACTGATCGGCCTGGGCAAAAAGGTACTTCCCGCGAATGACTTGACCGCGCAGGGCGCCGACCTGAAACGCATGGCCGAGGTGACGCGCGGCATCGCTGAGGTGACGCCGAGCTATGCCGGCAAGTTCACCAAGACGCCGGCGGAAGCGAAGGAGTGGAAGGGCTACGCCGAGGACATGAAGAAGGCTTCGGACGACCTGCTCGCGGCCGTCAAGGCGAACAACGGTAAGAGTATCAAGGATGTGACCAACCATCTCAACGCGAGCTGCAACGACTGTCACACGAAGTTCCGCGACAACTGAGCCGCGGGGCAGATGAGGCAACTCCTAAAGAGCCGTAGCACAAGCGGAAGTTAGCGAATCACGGCTG
>DHJA01000299.1:7553-16820 GCA_002404095.1 Planctomycetaceae bacterium UBA4732
CAGCCGTGATTGACCAACGACTCTAGGCCGCCTTACGCGGCCTTCTTTTTATGGTGCGGGGCGTGGAACTTTACTTCCACCGCCGCGTCGTCCTTGGCCACAATCGAAACGTGGTCGCCCATTTTCAACTGGTCGAACGTGGCCGCGGTCGTCTCCAGCGAACCCTTCTCACCTTTGGCGGCGCCCGGCTTATGGGACACCTTGGTGAATGTGGTCGTGCCCGTCGTTACTTTGAAAGTCCGTTCCACGACTGGGGTTTCCACGCTGGTCTTCTTGTGCTTCTTGCCGCCGGTCTTGACGGTGATCGTGCCGCCGTCCTTATCAATGCTCATCACGACGCCATGAATGCCGTGGTCCTTCTTGCCGCCTGCCTTGGCCTGCACGGAAGAAGCCGACGCGATCAACGCCAGCACGCCAGCCGCCACTGCCAAAACATGAATCCGAAGCATGGAGGGTTCCTTTCGGTAAGTAGTATAAACCAGAAGCGAGCGGCGGGGTTTATCCCTGGTGGGACAAGCCCGGCGGCTCGCTTTCTCTTAGTCGCTCTCAACAGCCTGAAGAATCAGGTCGGCGCTCCGATTAGGCGGGCTTCTTCTTGGCGGGAGTGTGGAACTTCACACTCTTAGCAGTCTTACCCTTACTGTCGGCCACTACCGCCACGACGTCGCCGTCTTTCAGGTCGGCGAACTTAGCGGGCGTCGATTCTTCGGTGGCTTTCTCGCCCGCTTCGGCCTTCTTGTGGGACACCTTGAAGAACACGGTCCCCTCCGTCCCCTCCGTCACGGTGAACGTCTTTTCCTCGGGCGACGCGGTCTCGCCTTTTTTAGCGTGGAGCGTGACCGTGAACGCGTCCTTCGCGATCGATTTGACGACGCCATGAACGGCGCCGCTGTCGCTCTTCTTGGGTTCATCCGCGGCGCGCGCGGAAGAAGCCGCCACGGCCAACGCCATTACCAACGCCGCGACGCTCAGTGTACGAATCCGACTCATAACCAACTCCCTCAGTAACCTGTGTGTAGAAACAAATGGTGCGACAGGTGTTAAACCCCGGTCGGCAAGAAATGTTCCGCGGCGGAGGGAGGGTTTTCTTGAAAGTGGCCCACTCGCTCCGCGAGTGGGTTAGGCTAAACCCACTCGCGGAGCGAGTGGGCCACATTAAATCCCACCGCCTTGCGCCGCATTCGGTACAATGGAAAAAGGCGCCCGCCCGGCGTACAAGATGCAATAGGGAGTATCGGCTCGTGGCTGTACCTGTCGTGGCGATCGTCGGCCGTCCCAACGTCGGCAAATCGTCGCTTTTCAACTGGCTGGCCGGACGGCGCATCGCCATCGTCGAGCCGACCGCCGGCGTGACGCGCGACCGCGTTTCCACGCTCATTAAGATCGACGAACGCTTCATTGAGTTGGTGGACACCGGCGGCATGGGCCATACCGACGTGGACAATCTCACCGAGCACGTCGAACGTCAAATCGACACGGCCATCGACCTCGCCCACGTCCTGCTGTTCGTCGTGGACGGCCAGGCCGGCGTCAATCCGTTGGACGAGGAGGTCGCCCGCCGGCTGCGCTACGTCAACAAACCCATTGTGTGCGTGGCCAACAAGTGCGACGCGCCGCAAATGGACCAATTGACCTCCGAGTTTTACAAATTCGGACGCGGCAAGCTGGTCTGCGTCAGCGCTTTGCAGAACCGCAACCGCGACGAGCTTCTCGACCTCGTGGCCGAACGGCTGCCGGCGCCGGAAGCGCTGGAGGCGGCGCCGAAAGATTCGGCCCTCAAGTTGGCCATCGTCGGCCGGCGCAACACCGGCAAAAGCACCTTCATCAACAGCCTGGCCGAGAGCGAGCGAATGATCGTCAGCGAAGTGCCCGGTACGACGCGCGACAGCGTGGACGTGCGCTTCGAGCGCGACGGCCTGACGTTCACGGCCATCGACACGGCTGGCGTGCGCAAGGCGCGCAGCCTCGCCAATGCCATCGAGTTTTACAGCGCCGCCCGCGCCGAGCGCTCGATCCGGCGGGCCGACGTGGTGCTGCTCTTCCTCGACCCGCAAGTGCGCATCAGCAAGGTAGACAAACAGTTGGCGGACTACGTTTTGGAACAGCACAAGCCGGCGATTTTCGTCGTCAACAAGTGGGATTTGATGCTGCCCATGCGTACCGGCCGCATGGCGCAGTACATTCGCCAGACGTTCCCGAACCTGGACTTCCCGCCGATCGCGTTCATCACGGCCACGGCGGGTAAGAACGTCCACGCCGCGCTCAACCTGGCGCAGAACCTGCATAAACAGGCCAACCATCGCGTGACGACCGGCGAGTTGAACCGTGTGCTGCGTCAGGCGCTGGAAGCGGCGCCGCCGCCGTTGCGGCAGAACCGCCGGCCCAAGATCTATTACGGCTCGCAAGTGTCTTCCAATCCGCCGCTGATCGTGTTGTTCACCAACGGGCCGGAACTGTTCGACAATACCTACCAGCGCTATCTCATTAAGACGTTCCGCGACCAGTTAGGCTTTTCGGATGTGCCGATCAAGCTATATCTGCGGAAGCGCGTCCGCGAGGACCAACAGCCGTTCCCGGAAAAGAAGGACGATAAGCCGATCCGGGGCACAGGCCGCAACGGCAAGCAGCTGGCGCGTAAGCCGAAGGTGGACGTATCGAAGCTGCCGTTCAAGACGAAGGTCACGGACGAAGAGACGCGGCGCGACGGCAATCCCTACGAGTCGGAGTTATGGACGGATTTGTGACGCAAATGACCCCGTTTAGCCGCAATACCGTTTGACGAAGCCTAAATCACAGCCCCCTGATAGTTTGTGTTTATCACGAACAAAAGTATCAGGGAGGCTGTGAACCGGAGATGAATAGATGGGATAAACCTACTAACCCGAAGCGCGAGCGATGAATTCGGTCGAATCCCTCGCCCGCGCTTCGGGTTAGTAGTTCAGAAAAAACCGTTACTGCGGCGTAACCTGCGCGCTCACCACGAACTCGACCGTGTTGTCCTCCGCCAAATCCGTCTCGACGCGGAGACTGCGATTCACGTCGCCGGCTTTGCCCGGTTTCAGCTTCACCGTCAACACGTGGACCGCCTTGCTGTCGGTCGTATTGTCATGCACGGACAATTGGCCGTCGGCGCCCTTCACGGCGATGATCTTGAACGGCTTGGCGCCGCGGATGATGACGCGGCGTTCGCTCTCGCCGTTGACGGCCACCTGCCCCAGCTCCACCGCGTCGGGACTCACGCTCAGCCCCGATTCGACGTCCATCGTCAGCGGCACGCGAATCTGCGGATACTCCGGGTTGTTCGTCTTGACCCAAACGTCCGTGTACCATTTCCCGATGGGCACGTCCTCGCGCAGCTTGGCGGTCAGTTCGTAGGCCGGTTGACCGTCCGCGCCCTTGACCTCCTTGATGGACGTCCGCACATAGTTGCTTTCGCTCTTCACTTCGGTGATCTTGGTCTGGCTCCCGTAGAACGTGATGGTGTTGGAGAGTGACGGCGAACTGGCCCTCTTCACTTCACCGAAGGCCAGCCCGTCGGGCGAGACGCTGAAGTCGTTGCGCGCGTTGGCCTGCACCCAGAGGCGTACTTCCTCAAAGGTGGGCCGGTCGAACTGCACGAAAATGGTCACGCTCTTGACGCCGATGAAGCGCGACGTGTCCATCCGTGCCACGATGGCCGTTTCCTCGCCGGGGTTGAGAAGGGGTTTCACGACGGAGGCGCTGGTGCATCCGCAGGAAACGCGGACGCTTGAGATGTTGACGGGCTGCTTGGTGTTGTTGACGACGCGGAAGGCGTGCGTCTGCACGGGGCCGCGGGCCACCGAGCCAAAATCCTTGGACAGCTCATCGAACATCGAATCGGCCCAGGTGGCGGCCGCGGCCGGAGCCGAGGCGACCAACCCTGCCAGCATCACAAAACAGTACCGAGACATGGCGGCTCTTACCTGCTGCTCGACCCGGGGTCCGCGTTGGCGCCCAGCGCCACGGATAGGGGAACGGACCCGTTTGGGTCACTACCAGTATCTCACCTGCGAGGGGGGTCTGTCAAAGGAATGAATCATGAAAGTTCCTCGGCCGCGCGGGGCCGAATGGCTCATTGGCGTAACCGTTCGGATTCGCCCAGGCGTGTCGGAAGCATTTTTCCTATTTAGCGCAGCTTCGCGCTTATCCGCGCGGCCATTTTACGCCCCGTGCGCGCGAGCCAGCACGGCAACCACAACGCGCCCCGTCCCGGCCGTGCGTAGGGCGTGGGCCGCTTCCGACGCGGTGGCGCCCGTCGTCATCACGTCATCCACGAGCAGAACGGTTCGGCCCGCGAGCGGCCGCGAGGCGGCGAACGCGCCGCGCACGTTCTCGCGCCGGCCGGCGAAGGTTTGTGAAGTTTGCATCGGCGTCGCCCGCGTCCGGCGCAGCCACGACGGCCGGCACGGCAGCCGCAGCCGGGCCGCCAGACCATGCGCGACCGCTTCGCTTTGGTTGTAGCCGCGTTGCCATCGGCGCCGCCAATGCAACGGCACCGGAACAACGGCATCGACCCCCAGCGCGCGGAACGCCGGTTCGGCGTGATCGGCCCACAGTTCGCCGAACAACTCGGCCATTCCCTCGCCCGAATGATTTTTCAGGCGCAACACTGCTTCGCGCAATAGGCCGTCGTAGGGGCCGAGGCGCACAGCGGCGTCGAACCCAAACGCCTCCTCCCGGCAATGGGTACAGCGGCCGTCGATCACGGCGAACGGTCCAACCGTGGCGGCGCAGCGCGGACATGCGGGAGAGGAATCATCGACAAAAGCGCCCCGGCAGGCGTCACAGAAAGGTCCGTTGGCCGTCAGAGAACGGCCGCAGAAATGGCAGCACGCCGGATAAAGCAGGTGTAGCAAGCCGCGACCGAGTTGGCGGCTTGTTTCGGCGCAGTGGTGAAGCCAGGATGGGGGCATGAACGCCTCCGTAAGATTGTTTAGCCGCGACCCGAAGGGAAGCGCTCTCGCAAGCGCTTCCCTTCGGGTCGCGGCTAAACAATCTTACGGAACGCGATAACCAAGCGGCGACCGGAGTACGGCCAGATTGCCGTGGATGCAAGCGCAGGTGCTGACAATGAGTACCAGATACCAGACGCCGGAGATCGCCCATCCACCGCCCAGGAAAAGCAAGAGCATCGGGTCGGCAACGAAGGCGTCGGGCCATACGAGAAATCCCACCAGGCCAGCGAATAGTACGCCGGCGAATATCAAGTATATCTCCGCAAGGCGGGCGCGGAAGCTGTCGTTGAAGGACAGCGCGACGCTACGGAGAAAAAGGATGAAAAACACTTGGCTGAGCAGGCCGATTACGGCGCTGGCAATTTTCATGGGCAATGCGGAACTCCCGGCTTTCCTTCCCTCGGCGACCGCTTCTCGGAAGGTCAACGAGGCGCCCGCTTTGTCCTTCAGCCGCATGGACGGCGCCGGAGCATTGAGGCCGACCAATGAGGCCGTCGTGCCCATAGCCGGCCCGGCCACGATACAGAGGAGGGTGGCGAACATCCACCACTTGGCGCCGCACTGCTCCGGCGCGTTCCGCAGGCAACGCCATTGACTTCGGATGATGAGGCCGTAGCCGGCGAGGACCAACAGGCCAAGCACAATCCCGCCCACGAGGAATAGCGCGAAGGAGCCGCCCGCCCCGTCATGGGTACGCGCGAGAACCAGCTGCGAAACCGATACAACCACCAGGATCGCCGCGACAATCACGGAACCAAAGATTAGAACGTAGCCGGCCAGGATGCCGTACAACCCCTTGCACACTTCGCTCCAGCCGGCGGTGTTGACTGGTTCGACGTGATGTTGCGCGGCGTCAACCGGAACCAACAGATCATGCGTTGTCAGGTGCATGGCGAAACCCCTCGATACGGATTGGCGCCGGAACGCCGGCTGAAGAGACTATAGCTTACGACGGGCCGTGAGGCGGCGGATGGTGGGGCGCCCGCTCCGCGGGCGCCATTTCCGTCAGGGAAGGCTGGATCACGACTCCGAACCGTCAAGGCGCCCGCGGAGCGGGCGCCCTACTCTCCAACAATTCCTTGACGCCGGATGCGAACGTGCGTCACAATGGTGTCTGCGGCGCGGTTCGGCTCGGCGGCGCGCTCGCGGGGGAGTTGGCGACGCCCACCGAGAAAAGGAGCTTCGTCATGCACATCCCTCCGCGCAGCCTACCGGGTCTCGCGGCCGGCGTCGTCATCTTCCTGGTCGGATTGCCTCACTCCGAGGCCCAGACTCAAGCCTCCAAGGAAGGCGAGCAGGTCGTCATAACCCTCATCGACGGCACCATCCTTCAGGGCATGGATCGGCGCGAAGGCAAGTACAACTTTGAGGGCCAGGAAGTCATCTTTGTTCCGTCCGGCTTCTTCTTCCTCGACGACGGTCCGCGCCGCGTGTTTTTCGGCAGCAAGCTGTTGCGCGACGTAAAGCGAAGGCCCGAAACCACCGAGGAAAAGGTCCAGCGTACTCGCGACATCCGCATTAAGCCGGAAACGGTGCCGGACGTCGAGGAGGTTCTGTCCGTCGGTGCGTTTAATGAGAAGTGGGACCGAACCATCAAGTTCCGCTCCGGGCTGAATCAAAAAAAGGTCGAACAACACCTCACGATCCTCACTCCCTACTATGCGCGCACCGACGCGACCGCTCGCTGGATCTGGCCGGCCGTCTACCTGACCCGCGAGTTGGGACCGGACGTCGTGCGCGAGCTGCTCTCATCGCACCCGGATTTTGAGGAGGACCGCAAACTTGCCGCCGATGTGCTCGTCGCACGGCGTTTCCGCTACTGCGATTTCTTCGCCCAGGCCGGTTGGTACGACGAAGCCGAGCGCGAACTGGGACGCTTGCTCGCCGACAAGCCGTCCGACAAGGACAAGGCGCGTGCCGAGGCCGTGATCGCCGCGTTAGGCAAAATGCGTTGCCGTGAGCAGTTTGAGGCCGTCAAGCAGGCGCATAACGCCGGCCAGTTTCAAGCGGTTCGCAAGCGTTTGACGGACTTCAACGAAAAAGCCGCCGGCGACGATACCATGACCGCGCTGCGCACCATGCGCGACGAGTACCAAGCGGCCGACAAGGCGCTCGCCGACGCGGCGCGGTTTCTTGACGATCTTTCGGCCAAATTGAGCCATAATGGCCGCGACGCCTCGCTGGTCGATGCCGCGACGATCCTCCGCGCCGGCCTTCAGCCGGACGACCTTCCCCGCCTTGAGGCTTTTCTCGGCCAAGCGGAGCAGGCCGACCGTCAGAGCAAGGCCGGCAAAAAGGCGACGGGCCCGGCCGAGTTGCTGTCGTTGGCGATCACCGGCTGGATGCTCGGCAACCCGTCCGCCGAGGCCAAGCCGGAAACGGCCGTCCGCATCTGGCGCGCCCGCCAGTTTACCATGAAATACCTGAGTTCCGACGAGCGCGGCCGGAAGCAGTTGCTCGACAGTTATCTCCGGGACAAAGAAAACCTGGCGACCGTGGACGAGTTCACGCAGTTCATTCCGCGTCTGCCGCCGCCGGAGCCTGAACGAAACATCACCGATCAGCCGGTCGAGACGAAGACCGGCGCGGGCCGTGACGCCGCGAGCTATCTCCTGCAATTGCCGCCGGAATATCGGCCTGGCCGCAATTGGCCGGTGCTGATCGTGTTGCACCAGGCGGGCGAGACGCCGGCGGACATGCTCAAGCGCTGGAGCGAGGCGGCCGGCGCCAACGGCTACATTCTGGTCGCGCCGGAATGGGGTCAGGGACCAGGCGGCGCCTACGCCTACGGCTACAGCGACCGCGAACACGCCGTGGTGTTGGGCGCGCTGCGCGACCTACGGCGCCGCTTCGCGGTGGACTCCGACCGCGTGTTTTTGTTCGGACTTGGCCAAGGCGGGGAAATGGCCTTTGACGTGGGCCTGTCGCACCCGGACCTCTTCGCCGGGGTGCTGCCGATGAGCGCCGGGCCGAGGATGTTCGCCCGAAAGTACTTCACCAACGGACAATTTCTACCTTTTTACATCGTGGACGGCGACCGCTCCGGCAAGGCAATCAAGGACAGCCTTCGCGGCGAGTTTGCCGATTGGGTCAGTCAGTATCCGATGATGTGGATTCAGTACAAAGGCCGCGGCGTGGAGTGGTACGGCGGCGAGGTTCCCATGATGTTCGACTGGATGCGCAATAAAAAACGGGAGTTCCCGTTGCAACAGATTGGCGTGGGGCTGAACAAGGATCTTGTAACCCAACGCGCGACGGACAACAGTTTTTACTGGCTGACCACTGAGGGGATTAAGCCGCGCCATATCAACAGCGAGACTGCTTGGCATTACGGCATTCCGTCGGCTACGCTAAGGGCGCGAATCATTCTGGACGAAGGCGTGATTTCGGTGGAGACCGTCGGCCTGAGCCAGGTGACGGTTTGGCTGGGTCGTAACGGCAACGGCGAGAGCATGATCGACTTCGACAAGCCGCTCACGGTGCGCTGGAACAAGGACAGCGTCCAGAGTACGCCGTGGAATAAGAGGAAAGTGACGCCGAGTCTGGAAACGCTGCTGGAAGACCTCGCCCGCCGCGGCGACCGGCAGCGGCTGTTTGTGGCGAAGTTGGAGTTTTAGGGTAGGTCTCCCATGAGCAAAGACTCCGACCTGCGCCGCGTACTCGACAGCGGCATCGTCGCCGTGGTCCGTTCGCCGGACGGCCAACAGCTTGTCGAAGTCGCCAGGGCGCTGGCCGACGGCGGCGTCACCGTCGTCGAAATCACCATGACCGTCCCGGACGCCCTTGATGTGGTGCGCCAGGTGCGCCGCGCGCTCGGCGACCGTATCCTGCTCGGCGCCGGCACCATTCTCGATCCGGAAACCGCTCGCGCCGCCCTGCTCGCCGGGGCCGAATACCTCGTCGCGCCGACGTTCAACCTCGATGTGATCCGCGTCTGCCAGCGTTACGACAAGCTCATAATGCCCGGCGCCTTCACGCCTACCGAAATCCTCGCCGCATGGGAAGCGGGCGCGGACATCGTTAAAGTCTTTCCCGCCGACGTATTGGGGCCGGCCTTCTTCAAAGCGCTGCGTGGACCATTGCCTCAGATTCGACTTATGCCGACTGGCGGCGTGGACCTGCACACCGCCGCCGACTTCCTTCGCGCCGGCGCCTGTTGCCTCGGCGTCGGCGGCCAGCTCGTGGATCCCAAGGCCGTGGCCGCGGGCGACTTCAACCGCATCCGCAGCCTCGCCCGCCAGTACACCGCCGTGGTCGCCGATTTCCGCCAGAGTGGGCCGCTCGCTCCGCG
>DHJA01000299.1:16951-18009 GCA_002404095.1 Planctomycetaceae bacterium UBA4732
CGCCCCCCCCCCACCATAAAGAAAATCGAGTGAATCCGATGTCCTATGAAGTCGTCACCTTCGGCGAGGCGATGGTACGTCTCAGTCCGCCCGGTTACCGGCGTTTGGAGCAAGCGCATAGCCTTGATGTTCAAATCGGCGGCGCCGAGTTGAACACGGCCGTCGGTCTGGCGCGGCTGGGCCGCTCAACCGCGTGGGTGTCGCGGCTGACCGACAACCCGCTCGGCCGGTTGATCGCCAACCAGGCCCGCGAGGCCGGCGTCCGCACCGATCACGTCGTCTGGACGCAGGACGACCGCGTCGGCGTCTACTTCCTGGAGTTCGGCGCCGCCCCGCGCGCCAGCAGCGTCCTCTACGACCGCCAAGGGGCGGCCATCGCCAAGGTGCGGCTTGGCATGATCGATTGGGCCGATGTTTTTCGCGGCGTGAAGTGGTTCCACGTCACCGGCATCACGCCCGCGCTCAGTGCGACCGCCGCCGAGACGACGCGCGAAGCGTTGCGAGCCGCGAAGTCCGCCAACATCTCCACCAGTATCGACCTCAATTATCGCGTGAAACTGTGGAGTCAGGCCGAAGCGAACCGCTGCATGACCGACTTGATGCAGTACTGCGACGTACTCGTCACGACGGAGGAGGACGCCGAAAAAGTCCTCGGCGTCACGGGCAAGGACCACGAAGACGCGGCCGTACAGCTGGCGCGGCGCTTTCCGTTCCGCGCCGTGGCCGTCACGATCCGGGAAAATCCGCTGGTATGGAAGAACGCCTGGACCGCTATTGCCTGTCAAGAAGGCCGCATTCTCAAGACGCGCACTTACGAGGTGGAAATTGTCGATCGTCTCGGCGCCGGCGATTCCTTCGCGGCCGGTTTGATTCACGGTCTGCTGGACGGCGACTTGCAAAAAGGCCTCGATTGGGGCACAGCGGCGAGCGCGATCAAGCATACCATCCCAGGAGATTTTGCCTGGATTACGCGCGCCGAGGTCGAGAACCTACTCAAGGGCGGCGGGCTGCGGATTAGTAGATGAATAGCGGGAGGGTCGTTTAGCCGCGACCCGAAG
>DHJA01000299.1:18170-21466 GCA_002404095.1 Planctomycetaceae bacterium UBA4732
CTTCGGGTCGCGGCTAAACGACTTACGCGACAAGCTCCGAAAAGGCGGTGCCGCATGACGCTGAGCCGAGAACAATCCCGAGCGCTCGACCGAAAAGTGATCGACGATGGCGGCGTACCGGGCGTGGTGCTAATGGAGAACGCCGGCCGCGGCGCTGCGGAGCTTTTGCTACGCCTGGGCGTGAAGGGGACGGTTTTCGTCTGCTGCGGCAAGGGCAACAACGGCGGCGACGGCTTCGTGATCGCCCGCTGGCTCGACAACGCCGGCGTCGGCGTGCGCGTGCTGCTTTTCGCCCGACCCGAAGACCTCGCAGGCGACGCCGCGATCATGTACCGCATTATCGAGCGGAACGGCCCGCTCATCGAGATATTGCCGAGCTTAGATATAGATGAAACGTCGCTGCGCCGTGAGTTGGAGACGGCCGAGTGGGTGGTGGACGCACTGTTCGGCAGCGGTTTACAAGGGTCGGTGCGACCGCCGTTTGACAAGATCATCGCGGCGATCAACGCCAGCGGCGCCCGCGTCCTGGCGGTGGATATACCGTCCGGCCTCGACGCCGACACGGGCCAGCCGCAAGGCCCGACCATCCGGGCGCATCACACCGCGGCCATTGTGGCGGCCAAGAAGGGCTTCGCGCGGCCGGAGGCGGCGGCGTGGTTGGGACAAGTCCATGTCATCGACATGGGAGCGCCGCGACGGCTGCTCCCTTGAGGTTGGCGATGCCGCTCCGCATCCCTATCGTTTCCTGCGGTAGTCCTCCGTCCAACCCGAACAGGTGCGCCGATGGCATTCTTTCCCGAAGTCGCTGCGAAGGTCCGTTACGAAGGCCCCGATTCGACCGACCCCCTCGCCTTCCGGCACTACAACGCCGATGAGTTGGTCGATGGCAAGTCCATGAAGGAACATCTGCGCTTCGCGGTCGCCTACTGGCATACGATGCGCGGTACGGGTGGCGACCCTTTCGGCCCCGGCTGTGCGCGGCGTCCGTGGGAGGACGGGACCGACTCCGTGGACATGGCGGTCAAGCGCGTGGGCGTCATGTTCGAGTTTCTGGAGAAACTCGGCGTCCCGTTTTACTGCTTCCACGACCGCGACGTGGCCCCGGAGGGCAAGAACCTCAAGGAAACCAACGCCAACCTGGACAAGGTTGTCGCCGTACTCGAAAAGGAACAAAAGCGCACTGGCGTCAAGCTGCTTTGGGGCACCGCCAACCTGTTTAGCAATCCCCGCTTCGTTCATGGGGCGGCAACGAGCTGCAACGCCGACGTATTCGCCTACGCGGCGGCCCAAGTCAAGAAGGCCATTGAGGTCACGCACCGTCTCGGCGGCGTCAATTACGTCTTCTGGGGCGGGCGCGAGGGCTACTCAAATCTCTACAATACGGACCTCAAACGTGAACTCGATCACATGGCCCGCTTCTTTCACTTGGCTATCGACGCCAAGAAGAAGATCGGCTTTAAGGGTCAGTTCCTTATCGAGCCGAAACCGAAGGAGCCGACCGTCCATCAGTACGACTTCGATTGCGCCGCCGTCGTCGCCTTCCTGCGGACCTACGGACTCGCCGACGACTTCAAGCTGAATGTCGAGACGAACCACGCGACGCTGGCCGGCCACACGATGATGCACGAGTTGGCCTACGCCTCGGCGCAAGGACTGCTCGGTTCGATGGACGCCAATCGCGGCGACCTGCTGCTCGGCTGGGACACCGATCAGTTCCCGACGGACCTCTACTTAACGACGCAGTGTATGCTGGTCGTCCTCGGTCAGGGCGGTCTCGCTCCCGGCGGCGTCAACTTCGACGCCAAGGTGCGCCGCGAGAGTTTCGAGCCGGTCGATTTGTTTCACGCCCACATCGGCGGTATGGACGCCTTCGCCCAAGGACTGAAAATCGCCGCCAACATTCGGGCCGACGGCGTCCTAAGCAAGTTCGTCAAGGAACGCTATGCGTCGTGGGACGACGGCATCGGCCGCAAGGTCGAGGCGGGGCAAGCCGGCTTCGACGACCTGGAAAAGTACATGCTGGAAGCGGGCGACGCGAAGCCGAATAGTTCGGGCCGTCAGGAAATGTTGGAGAACGTCGTCAACCGTTACTTGCGTTGATCTCGGCGGGCGAAGGCGCGTAAGACGAAAAAGACCTCAATTGCCTTGTAAACGAGTACGGCCAGCAAAATCCACGGCACATTATTCAACACGGCGACGAGCAAATCGCGGAACGCCGACGCCGGCGCTTCGGCGCCGGTAAGTCGGTCGCGCAACGGCGGCCAACCGAACCACCAACCCGCGAATATCAACACCACGAAAACCACGCCGGTCGCGGCCTGGATTAAGTAGCGCCGCTTCGTCAGCGAGAACAGGCCATACACTTTGACGCGCACCGGCTCCACGGCGAACCTCCCGAACGGCCGACGTTTCTTTCAGTAACGCTGGCCATTGTAAGGACGCCGCGCGGCGGCGACAACGCACGGCCCCTCATCTTTCCTTACATCTCACCGCTGCCGGATCCACTTCCCCAGCCCGACCGGCTGCCAGAGTCAGCAACGCTGTTGTTACCCGAGTCGGAGCCTGATCCGTAGCCGCTGCCGGAATCGGAACCGCTGCCGCTACCAGAACCAGAATCCGAGTCGCTACCGTTAGGAAGCAGTTTTGAGCTGCGTGACGCCGCCGCTCCCTAACGGTAGCGGCTCGTAATACCCTTATGGGACAGACTCTTAACGCTTCGCATCTACCGGCTGCTCAGGCGCTCGGCGGTGTATTCCTGGGTTGAATAGAACATACCGCGGAGCGGATTTGTTCGTTATCCGGCGTGATCCCTAAGAAATGGATGATGCGATCGACTTCACGAGAGGGGTGCGACGTTAGGTCGGCCAATTCCACACGCAAATGGGGTTGCCGTTCAAAGAATCGGCTCGCCGCATCCCACAGCCGGCGTTGCACATACGCCTCGCTCCCCGGCCACCAACCCAACGCCGTCAACGAATGGATCGACTCTTCAAGAGGCCGATGCGACCAGATAAAATGCGTCGCGTCTCCCCAGGCTTCGAGCAAATCCTCGCCGCATAAGGAGAGTAGCGGGTGCTTGGCGCCGACCTGCTTCGCGCCGGCCCGTTCCTGGCCCTCAACCCACTGGGCGAGAACGGGGACGCGCTCCGCCTTGGGAGTTTTCTCTTGCAGGGCGGGTTCTTCCCACCAGAGGCGAAGCTGGTCCCCGAGGGAGGCGGATTCGTAGTAGGGGGTGGCGCCAGGGGTCAAGGGCTGCCAAAAGGGCTTGCCCATGTCGACGCCGAGATGATGAAGGA
>DHJA01000299.1:21669-21979 GCA_002404095.1 Planctomycetaceae bacterium UBA4732
ACAGTTTCCTTATGCCGCTCCAGTCGGGCCGCTCGGCCCGCTCGGCCCGCTGACCGTTCCGGTCGGCCCGCTTGGCCCGCTGACCGTTCCAGTCGGGCCGCTCGGTCCACTAACTGTTCCGGTTGGGCCGCTCGGTCCGCTAACTGTTCCAGTCGGGCCGCTCGGCCCGCTAACTGTTCCGGTCGGGCCACTTGGCCCGCTGACTGTTCCGGTCGGCCCACTCGGCCCGCTGACTGTTCCAGTCGGGCCGCTTGGCCCGCTGACTGTTCCAGTCGGGCCGCTCGGGCCGCTGACTGTTCCAGTCGGGCCG
>DHJA01000030.1:0-223 GCA_002404095.1 Planctomycetaceae bacterium UBA4732
CCGTCCGGTCCCGCTGGACGGGCTTCTAGCCCGTCCCACCTGACCCATCAAAGTATGAGTGACGTTGCACTAGGGGACTCATGGGACTTATGGACACATTACCGAATAGCGAGGTTATAGGCCGGGACCGCCGTTGAAGCCGCCGAAGCCGCCCTTGGCGCCGCCTAAGCCGCCGCCGAACTGACCGCCGCCGAACTGACCGCCGCCGAACTGGCCGCCGCCG
>DHJA01000030.1:349-1171 GCA_002404095.1 Planctomycetaceae bacterium UBA4732
CCGCCGCCGAACTGGCCGCCGCCTTGACCAAAGCCGCCGCCTTGACCAAAGCCGCCACCTTGACCAAAGCCGCCGCCTTGACCAAAGCCGCCGCCTTGACCAAAGCCGCCGCCTTGACCAAAGCCGCCGCCTTGACCGAAGCCGCCGGCCTGTTGAAGGCCGCCGATGGCGCCCACCTGGCCAAAGAAGCCGAACATCCCCTGTTGGGCCTGCTGCTGGCCGAAGCTTCCTATTGCCTGCCCGGACCCACCAATAACTTGGCTTCCCAACTGGCTAATGGGCGCCGGGGTTAGCGGGCGCATGGCGGGCGGGAGCGGGGGCGGGGGTGGCATGTGACTACGGAACTGGGCCGCCGAGTCCGTTGGCAGAGCCAATAACAATGTGGCCGCCGATAGCAACACTGCGTAGCCGATTTGGCACAAATAAGCGCGGGAAATCATCAGGAGTCTCCTGTGAAGGAAATTAGCGAGCCAAGCCTTTCCGCGGCGTAGTCGGTACGCACACGGTCCAGGCGCCAACGCTTCCTTATGCAGGAGCCTCTCACCCTTCCGACGTTTGCGGCAGACGGTGAGACGACCATGTGACTACTGCTCCTATAGATTCTCTACTCTGTAGACCTCTGCGTCAAGCATTAACTATGTAACTTCTTTCGTCCGCCGCGCCGGGGCGAGTGGGGTAAAGCCAAAAATGCCTGCGATGCCATCGCCGGCGACGCGCCGCACCCCGGACTCAGGAGTACCTTCGCCCGGGGCTTTATTTCCGTCGCCCTAAACCGGGCTCCAAGACAAGAACCTGTCGGCGGCCTGAGTCCGGAGGGCGATC
>DHJA01000030.1:1308-6250 GCA_002404095.1 Planctomycetaceae bacterium UBA4732
AGTCCGGGGTGCGAGGACCGCCTACTTCGAGAGACACACTCGCGACGCGCCGAATTCCACTAAATCGGCCTTGACAGGAAAAGCGGCCGCGATATATTCCCCACCCTTCAAAGTCCGCGTCGGTCTGCAAGGTCACAACGTCCGTGGGCGGCAAACGTCCGCGCGGCGAGGGGGTCGCGGTCGGGGGCCGAACCGCGCACGGTCGGGCATTGCGCCTTCGTCACGGAGGAGTGGGGATACTATGCACAACAAGTCAATTCGGCGGGCATGGCTTCTAGCGGCCTTGGCCGTCCTCGCGCCGGGGGCGGCGTATGCGCAGGGCATCGCCGAGGACTACGCCCCCGCCGACCCGGTGTTGCCCTTCCCGCTTTACAGTACGCACCCCGAAGCGGGAGGCTTATTCACCTTCGGCGAGTTCGTCATCTACCGCCAGACCAACCCGCTCAAGTCACAGCTTGTGGCGCAGCGCGGCCTTGTCATTACCAGTCCGACCGTCCCCGATCCGACCAATACTTTCCTGGTCCAGGTTCCGGGGGTGACGGATTCGGGGACTTTCGTTGGCAGCGGCCAAGAAGCGCTTGACGTCAACCAGGTCCGGGGCCGTTCCGGGTGGGAGCCTGGCTTCAAGATCGGCGTGGGTTGGAAGTTCGCCAGCGGGTCGAGCGTCAGCATCGACTGGCTGCATCTGATCGACGGGCACGTCAGCGCCGCCGCCACGCTCGCGCCGAGCGGTTCGAGGGTGGGAAACAACTTCGCGGAATCCTTCCTGTACTCGAACGTCTTCAACTTCCCTAGCGACTATGGCGGTCCGCCTAACAAAATCACGGTGCCCAACCCGCAATTCCGCCAGTTTGGGCCATTAAACTCGGTCATCAACCCGCCGCCCTTCATCCCGGCGCCCGGCGCCGTGTTCGGCATCTGGAACGGCGCCAGCATCGAAACCATCGAATTCACGCAGCGGTTCGATCAGTACAATCTGACCTTTCGTCAGCCGATCTATGAGACGGAAACTTATCGACTGTCCGGCCTTGTCGGGCCGCGTCTCAGTTGGATCTGGCAGCGCTTCGCCTGGCGGGCGACGGATCTGGACACCGACGGCAACTCCGGCCCGCAGTTTCAGGCGCTCTACACCAACGATGTCTCGAACCGACTGTACGGCGGCCATGCGGGCTTCAGCAACGAGTGCTACCTGGGCCACGGCGTCGCCGTCAACTTCGAGGTTGAGGGCGCCTTGTACGCCGACGTGGTAAAGGAGCTGGCCAAATACGAACTCGCCCGCGGCGGCTTCGGCCCCGAGAACAAGCGGGCCAGAACGGTGGTGGTGCCCGTGCCGGAAGTCGACGCCACTCTCGGTTTGCTCTGGTCTCCCGTTGAGGGCATTGAGGTCCACGCCGGTTACAACATCAAGTCCTTCTTCAACACCGTCTCGTCTCCGCAGCCGATCGACTTCAATTATGGCCGCCTCGACCCGCGCTTCGAGCAGAGTACGATTCGCTTTTTCGACGGCTTTGATCTTGGCGTCGCCTTTATTTTCTAGGAGTATGTCCAGGCGAGCGGCGGGCTTTATGCCCGCCGTTCGGACCCGCCGGGATAAACCCGGCGGCTCGCCTGTCGCTTTTCTCAGGCCGTCCGCTTTGCGTCGCCGATTGCCAAGCCTATCTCTCCCCGTATAATCCCCACTTTGTAGGGCACCCTGTCCGGTTCGCTGCGGCTACCGCCGTCGGCCGGGCGCCGGACTGGATTAAGGAGCGATTGATGGCCGAGGAGAAAGTCGAACCGCGCGAGACCAACTGGCGGCATCTGTTGCCGTGGACGGAACTCTTCCGCGGCTTCCAAGTGGCGCTTGACCTCAACAAACTGGCCCTGGCCGCCGCCGGCATAGTGGTGATGGCCGTGGGATGGTGGCTGTTGGCGCTTCTCTTCCGAGCCGGCGAGAACGCCGTCCCACCGCAGTGGCCCGGCCCCTACGCCGCGAATGTTGACAAAGCCAGAGCCTGGGAGCAGTTCAAGCAGGAACGCGACCACTGGAACCTGATGCACGAATCCGCCGGGCTGGGGGCGCCCGGTGCGCGCGTCGAGCCGACCGACCTGACCGACAGCCTCGACGAATACGAGAGCTACGAAAAAGCCCGCAAATCAAACGACGTCTCGACCGATGAGTTCATCAGCGCCGTGAAAGCGCGGGCGGACGCCGCCGAGGCGTTGAAGGCGGCGACGACCGGCAAGGTGGTCGTTGACGAAGCAAATGTCGCGGCCGCGCAGAAGCAGCTGGCCGAGGCTGACGAGCGGCTGAGTAAGGTGCAGTTGGGAAGCCGAGCCAAATACTTCAAAGAGAACCACATCCCCGGAGCGCGGGCCGCCGCTCTTGCCTCCATGTCGATGGGCGACCTCGGCAAGGTCAAACCTTACGCCGTGCTGAACACGTGGCCCTGGTTGGAAGACCGAGGGCCGAACCCCTTTCTGATGGCGACGGGCCAATTGGGCAAGCCTTGGGAAGTCGGCCACTTCTGGGAGTGGTTTTTGACGCATCAAGGACCGGTCCTTATCGAGCCGATCGTCAAGCTGCTGTTGCCGGTCGTCTACTTCTTCAGTCCGGGCGCGGACCTCAAGTGTCGGTTGTACTTCTTGTGCGTACTGATCTGGACCGTGGCGACCTGGGCGATATTCGGCGGGGCGATCACGCGCATCGCCGCCGTGCAGGTGGCGCGCGGCGACAAGATCGGCATGGTGGACGCCTTGCGCTTCACCTTTAAGCGCATCCTTTCCTACCTCACGGCTCCTTTGTTCCCGCTCCTGTTTGTCTTTGTGCTGCTGATCGCGATGATCCTGTTCGGCTTGCCGTTTATGATCCCGATATTCGGCGACATTTTCGTCGCGGGCCTGTTCTGGCCGGTGATGCTGGTGGTGGGCCTGCTCATGGCCATCGCACTCGTCGGCCTGGTCGGCTGGCCGCTCATGTCGGCCACGATCAGCGCCGAGGGCACCGACAGCTGGGAGGCGGTCAGCCGAGCCTACAGCTACGTCTACCAAAGACCGTGGCATTTCCTTTGGTATTTCCTCGTGGCACTCGTGTACGGGGCGGTGGTGGTTTTCTTCATCGGCTTCATGGGGTCGCTGACGATTTACCTCGCCAAGTGGGGCGTGTCGCAGACGCCGGGCATCAGCTACGTCGGGTCTCAGCCGAATGGGCGGAAGCCGGATTTCCTGTTCGTGTACGCCCCGGATTCGTTCGGCTGGCGGCCCCTCTTGCTCAAGGGCGCCGTGGTGGACGGCGAGAAGGTCGTGGACGCCGACGGCCAGATCAATCCGACGGCCTACAATAAGTGGGTCGGTAATGTCCGCGATTACAACGGCCCGGATCGGTTACAGTGGTGGAACCTGATCGGCGCCGGCATGGTGGCGTTCTGGCTGGGGCTGGTGTTCTTGTTGATTCTTGGGTTCAGTTACAGCTACTTCTGGAGCGCCAGCACAATCGTGTACATGCTGTTGCGGCGCAACGTGGACGCCGCAGAGATGGACGAGGTGTATTTGGACGAGGACGACGGCGACGGCGCCGGCGCCTTCGGCGGGCCATTGACCCCGCCGGCCGTGGCGCCGACGGCCGCCGCCAAGCCGGGCGCGCAGAGCCTGACGCTCGTGGACGCTCCGGCGTCGCGGCCGGCGGCGACTCCGACGGCGCCGCCGCCCCGCGACGACGGCGGCATGTCGCCGCGATCCGAAATCGGAACGGGGCCGGTGGAACCACGGCCGTAATGCTCCTTACCGGCCCCCCGGCGGATGAAAAATAGGTCCTATAGGTCTTATAAGACCTATAGGACCTATATTTTGTCTACTAGGAGTTGCTCTATCCGTCGGAGGACGCCGATGGCGCGACCGATTCTATTGTTTACCGGCCAATGGACCGACCTGCCGCTCGACGAATTGGCGCCGCAGGTCGCCGAATTCGGCTACCAAGGGGTGGACCTCTGCTGCTGGGGCGACCACTTCGAGGTACAGCGCGCCCTCAGCGAAGACGATTACTGCGCCAACAAGCTCGCGTTGCTGAACCGGCTGGAACTGAGCGCCCCCGTCGTGAGTTGTCATCGCGTCAGTCATGCGGTGTGTGACCGCATCGACGAACGCCATCAAGGCATCCTGCCCGATTACGTCTGGGGCGACGGCGATCCGGTCGGCGTCCAGCAGCGAGCGGCGGAAGAGGTGATGGGCGCCGCCCGCGCCGCCCAGCGTCTCGGCGCGTCGGTGCTGGCTGGTTTCACCGGCTCACCGATCTGGGCCGCGATCAGCGGCTACCCGGCGCCAAGGCCGGAGCAAGTGGCCGACGCTTACCGCGAGTTCGCCCGCAAGTGGCGGCCGATCCTGGATGTGTGTCAGGAATGCGGCCTGAAATACGCATTCGAGGTCCACCCAGGCCAAATCGCTTTCGACCTGTACAGCGCGGAGGCCGTTCTGGACGCGTTGGACGGCCGACCGGACTTCGGCTTCACCTTCGACCCGAGCCATCTGCACTGGCAGGGTGTTGACCCCGTTGAATTCGTGCGAAAGTTCCCTGAGCGGATCTTTCATGTCCACATTAAGGATGCGGCATTGACATTGAACGGCCGCACGGGATTGCTGTGTTCCTACCTGCCCTACGGCGACGCCCGTCGCGGCTGGCACCCACGGGCGCCGGGTCGCGGCGGTCTCGACTGGGAAGCGATTATCCGCGCCCTCAACGAGATCGGCTACGACGGCGCCTTGACGGTGGAGTTCCAGGACGCCGGTATGAACCGCGAATACGGCGCGGAAGAGGCGTGTCGGTTCGTGAAGCGGCTGGACTTCGATCCGCCGCCGCGGCCGGAGGCGCCGATGTTCCGTTGAGCGGCCCTGTTCCGACCGCGGCGTTTCCGTTAGAATTACAGGAAGCTTGAGAGCGTTGTTTAGTTGTTTAGCCGCGACCCGAAGG
>DHJA01000030.1:6355-7349 GCA_002404095.1 Planctomycetaceae bacterium UBA4732
CGCGTCCCCCCCGCCCCCCCCTTCGGGTCGCGGCTAAACGACGCTTTTGGTAAAGCGCCTGCAGGAGATGCGACGATGGAACCGGCCGAAGCCTTGAACGAGAGCCTGAAGCGCGAGTGGACGGATCAATACGTCCAGGTCAACGCGGAACAGCCGGAGTTGCGGCGTTTCGACGGAATCGTCGGCCGCGTCGTCACGGTGAATTGCAACAACAAAGCGATCGTCGATTTTCAGGACGGCGGCTGGTACGACGTATCCGCCTCGGAGCAGTATTTGCGCAAACTCGACCCGGCTGAAGCCAAGGCCAAGTACGACGCGACGGCCAACAGTTCGCAGGCGTTTCCCGCGAAACAGGCGTAGTTACGGGCGCCTTCCCATGATCCTCCTCATCGACAATTACGATTCTTTTACTTACAATTTAGTGCAGCGCCTCGGCGAACTCGACCCGACGCTAGACGTGCAGGTCCACCGCAACGATTGCATCACGCCCGATCAGATCGCGGAGATGAAACCGTCGCACATCATCATTTCGCCCGGCCCTTGTACGCCGCGCGAAGCCGGCGTCTCCAATGACGTGCTGAAACGCTTCGCCGCGACGACGCCGATCCTCGGCGTCTGTCTCGGCCACCAGTGCATTGGCCACGTCTTTGGCGGCGAAGTGGTGCGTAATGTGCGCGTGATGCACGGCAAGACTTCGCCCATTCATCACGACGGCCAAGGGGTGTTTCGCGGCCTATCGAACCCTTTCGAGGCCACGCGCTACCATAGCCTTGTCATCAAGCGCGAGACGTTCCACAACCCCGATTTCATCGTCAGCGCGTGGACCGACGAAGGCGAGATCATGGGCGTGCGTCATCGCACCTGGCCGCTACACGGCGTCCAGTTCCACCCGGAGAGTTTTCTCACCACGGAGGGGCCGTTGCTGCTCAAGAACTTCGTGGAGATGGCGAACCGGGTCGCGTGAGCGCCCGTGCGAAAAGGGCGGGGAGACCCC
>DHJA01000030.1:7410-29126 GCA_002404095.1 Planctomycetaceae bacterium UBA4732
TTCGTGGGTAGGGGCGGGGTTTCCCCGCCCTCTTCGCACGAAATTAGCGCCCGGACTTCGTTGCTTCAACGCTCTGGTCGATAGAGCGAGCCAATCAATTCGGCCCAACTCGGCACGTTCCAATTGGACAGGTCGTCCACCTCTTCATCCCGGCCGGCCGGCTCCCGCTCTTCTTCCTCGACTTCGCGCGGCGCCTCATCGTCCTCTTTCACGGCGGCGACGCGCGGGGCTTCTTCCCGCTCCGGCGCCCGGCCGCGCGAACGACGGCGCCGCGGCCGTTGGTCGGACTCTTCTTCGCTTTCCGTATCGGGCGGGATGGATTCGCTCGCCTCCACGACGGGCGCCTCCGTTCCGCCTGTCGGAGTTTCCGAACCGGGTTCCACCGGATCAGCGGCCGCCGACTTGGAACCGCGACCCCGACGCCGGCGCCGTGATCGGCCTCTCGGCGACGACGATTCTTCTCCACTCTCGACGGTCGGCGGTTCACCCGCCCCGGTTTCCAACGACGGCTCTTCCGACGGCACGGAGGCTTCCACCGACTCGATGGCGAGCGCGGCTGGTTGCTCCATTGATTCGGCTTCAGCCGGCACGACGGGGGGCGGCGGGGAACGCCGTCTACGGCCGCGGGACGGCGGCGCGTCCTCTTTACCTGTCGGCACAGGCTCAGGTGTGGGGGCGGATATAGGTTTCGGCGGGGTCTCCGCCGCGGACTGCTTGGGTGGGGCTTCCGTAGGCGCAGGAGAGGTTTCGGGCGGCAAACCTAGATCTGTAAACAAGTCGTCCCAACTCTTCAAAGCTCCCGGTTCGATCATTTCGTACATCCCCGTGTTCCGTCCGTTCATCACGTTAACCTTGGCTTTATTCTAGCAAGTCGCGCCGCGGACGGAATGCGAAGCTGCAACGGCAGGGCGAGGCCGCCCCCGCCACCCCGGACTCAGGAGTACCTTCGCCCGGGGCTTTATCAGGATCGCCCTCCGGACTCAGGTCGCCGACAGGTTCGGTCTTGGAGCCCCTTCGGGCGACTGAGATAAAGCCCCGGGCGAAGGTACTCCTGAGTCCGGGGTGGCGGCGCCCAAATCACCGGTTGGAACCGCTGGCGCTCGTTAGACTCGCCAACGTCTGATAGCAAATCCACGCCCCCGCAAAGTCACTCCGCAGCAGCCGCGTCAGGGCGAACAACCGCAGCGATTCCCCATCGCGCCGCATCCAATCCGCCACTTGCGCTTGCCAATTCGCCTCGGGCAATTGTCCCGCCGCCAGTAGGCGCCAGGCTTCGGCTACAGTCCATGTACGCTGTTCTTCCAAATCGAACAGCAACGACAAATCGGCCTTGCAGCGGCGGCACGCCGGCCCATCCGCATTCTCGGCCTTGCACAACGGACAGCGGATGAGCGCCATCACACATCCTCAAGGTAGAATAAGACGTCCGCCAGTTCGTTGGACGCGGCCGTGAGTTTGTCCCATTGGCGATCCGTCAAAGCCGTGCGCACTTTTTCCATCAGACGGTCCACTTCCGGCTTGTCTTCCGCCTGCACACGCGGAATGAGCCGATCCGCTTTCTCCAGCAACGCCCGCGCCTGCACCGCCTCGCGCTGTCCCTCGCGCGGCCCCGGCGCCAACGACGGCACTTCCTCTCCAGTTATGACCTCGTCGCTTTCTTCCGCCTCCTCGCCCTCGTCCTCATTCTCGTCCCCGAACGGGTTCGCCTGATCGACCCATAAGCGGTCGAGGCGGTCGCGGGCCTCGACGCGCTCCTGCGCGAACTGGGCCAGCGCGTTCTCGATCACCACCTGCTTTTGCAAGCCCGTCGCCCGCTCGCGCGCCGACACCTTCAACATGCCGTCCAGGTTCAGGTCGAGTTGCACTACGATCGGATTGCCGGCGTCCACCGGCGCCAGCCCTTGAATCATAAATTTACCTACTCGCGCGTTGCGGCGAACGTCGTCGCTTTCGCCCTGGTAGACGTCGATCTCCACCTCTTTCTGCCGGTCGCGATAGGTATGGAACACTTCGCTGCGCGACGCCGGCAACGCCGTATTGCGGCGGACGATGGGCGCGAAGCGAAATTCAAATGGAAAGCCCATCGAATCGTCCAGACATTTAATGCCCAGCGAATGCGGCGTGACGTCCACCAACACCGCCCCCACGTCGGCGCCGCCGATGATCGCCGCCTGCACCGCCGCCCCCATCGCCACGCACAAGTCCGGGTTCACTTCCTGATGCGGCGCCCGGCCCAGCCGCTCTTCGAGCATTGCCGACACCAGCGGCGTCCGTGTGCTGCCGCCGACCAGCACAATCTTGTCGATGGCAGGCGGCAGCAGTTTGGCGTCCGTCATGGCCCGTTGAACGCAATCCATCGTCCGGTCCAAAAGTGGATGTATCAGCTCTTCAAATTCTCCACGGCTCACTTCGACGTTCAAGTGCAGTGGTTGGCCGTCTTTCTCCGCGATGAACTCCTCTTCGATGCGCGCGAACGGGTGGAACGACAGGAGTTTCTTCGCCTCTTCCACGGCTCGCAGCGTCCGGGCGCGCGACACGAGGTTGGCCCGCAGATCGACGCCGTGTTCTTCCTGAAAGCGGTCACAGACGCGGTTGAGAAATAGCTCATCGAAGTCGTCGCCGCCGAGCTGCGTGTCGCCGTGACTGGCCAGCACCTCGACAACGCCCTCTTGCGCCTGCACGATGGATACGTCGAACGTACCGCCGCCGAGATCGTAAACCATCATGCGGCGCATTTCGCGCTGGCTAGGGTCATAGGTCAACGACGCGGCCGTTGGCTCATTGAGAATGCGCGCCACTTCCAGGCCGGCCAGTTCGCCGGCCTCGCGCGTGGCCTGGCGCTGGCCATCGTTGAAGTAAGCGGGCACCGTGATGACCGCCTTGTTGACCGGCTGGCCCAGCTCGCGGGCGGCCCGGTCTCGCAGCGCCCGCAGGATCATGGCGGATATTTCCTGCGGCCGATATTCCTGATCGCCTAACTTCACTTTTACGTCTTGGCCCATCTTGCGCTTGATCGACTTAATGGTGCGCTCCGGCGCGAGTACCCATTGATTCTTGGCGGCCTTGCCGACCAGCAGGCGGCCGTCTTCGGTCAGGCCCACGAACGACGGTAAAATAGGATCGCCGTCCTCCGCGAAGACGTGCGGCTGGCCGTCGCGCACTAAGGCGACTTCGCTGTTCGTGGTGCCCAGGTCGATGCCGACGATGATGTCCATGATTGCTTCCTTCTACAGACTATTCTTAGCAACTCGCACCTGGGCATAACGGAAAACACGGCCGTTCCAGAGGTAGCCGCGGCGCACTTCCGCCATGACTTCGTTGGACGGCGCGCCGCTGTCGAGTACCACCTCCAGCACTTCCATCAACTCCGGGTCGAACGGCTGACCGACGGCCGGGATCGCTTCCAGGCCGTGCTGCGCCATTGACCGTTCCACCCGCTGCAACGTCATCGCGTAGCCGGCCGCCGTCGCCGCCAATGTCTGACGCAGCTTCTCCACACCTTCGACGGCGGAGCGCAGACGCTCTTGCCGCGATTCGCGTTCACGGCGCCGGGCGGCCGTCCACTCCACCTTCCAGGCGGCAAACGACGCCCCGGCGTCCTCCTCGCGCCGGCCAAACCAACGCCCCCAGCCCGACGGTCGAACCGACGCCGGCGGTTGCCAATCCGGTTCGCCGACCTCTTTTATCCCTGAATCCGGCGCCCCGTCCTCTAGCGCCCGCAGCGCCGCCGACGCGGTTTCCTGTACACGCTGCAACTCGCGGCCCGCCAGCCCCACTGCGTCGTAAAGATCGACCAGCGTTTTCAGCAGCGGCCGCACGCCCTCATCCGCCGACGGATCGCGCCACTGCGGCGCCACGGCCGGCGCCTGCGCGAGAAAGTCCACCGTTTCGGCCAACTGGCTCAACGTCTCGGCGTTCTGCTCCTGCTGCGCCCGCACCGCGCGTGTTTGCAGATTGACTTCCTGGCGTAGCGCCGTGAACTGACCGACAAGGGTGTACAGATCGACTTCCCGCCCCGTGGGCGCCGCGACGGCGTCCGTGCCCGCTTCGATGGCCGTCAGCCAACCGCGGAAGTCCTCCAGCACCGCGGCAATCGCCTCCGGCGTCAGGGCCGGGACGCCAGGGACAACAGCGTCTTGAGCGATATCCTGCGGCGGAGACTCCGACATGCAACCTCCTCGATAATTGCGTCCACGGTTTCTTTCTTGCCGGCCTCGAAGAGGCGATGACGCAAGCGGGCGTCGCGTTCGCGCAGACTTTCGTAGGCCGTGCGGATGGCGGCGAACCGCTCCGGATGGTGTTCCGGCGAAAACTGGCGCACCAGTTCCAGATAGCGCCGACGGATGGCTTCGTCGTCGGCGTCGTCCGGTACGCCGAGCAGGGCGTATGGATCGTCCACGGGTCGCCTCCTTTCCCCAGCACAAGAGAATCGTTTAGCCGCGACCCGAAGGGGAGCGCGTCTCCCCACGCTCCCCTTCGGGTCGCGGCTAAACGACGCCTCGTTTACGGAACTCAATCGTCGTAATCATCGTCGTCATACGAATCGTCGAACATTTGCCCAAAGAAATCCGGCATGAAGCCCATCGCGAACGGGTTGGCGGCGACCAGGGCGTTGAGGCGTTCCTGAATGTCATGCAACAACTTATCCCGCCGGGCGTCGGCCGGCATAGCTTCCGCCAGCCGCCGCGCTTGCTCCAGCATCGGCCTCACCTGCCAGACCGCCGCGCGCGACACGTCCCCCTTCAGGTACGTTGCCGCGAGCAAATAGGGGAAAAGCGGGTTAGCCGGGAACTGCTTGAGCGCCGCGTCGAGGTAACGGCGCGCGGCTCGAACCGAATTAAGAGCGATCAAGGCAGTACAGATTTGCTCCATTTGCGCTTCGGTGCAGTCGGCGCGGGCCGCCTTTTCGACGTAAGCCAGCACCTTCTTGGCGTGCGCCTTTTGTCCGTAATAGACGACTTTCATTTTCGTCAGGGAGAGCGTAAAGGTCACGATGGCCGCCGCCGTCGCCGCCGTGGGCGGCTCTTCCAACCCGGCCTTGAACTCCTTGTCGAATCTCGCCTTGAGACTGCGATGCAGCTTGAGCCGAACGCTTTCCACCAGCATCAGGTAGGCCACAGCCAGCGCCGATGGAGTGCGTGCTCTAGCCTGCCCCAACAGTTCTTCCGCCCGCTCCGTCTGCCCCGCTCGGTACTCGCTGGCCGCCCAGCGTGCAAGAATGGTATACGCATCCGCCGGGTCGTTTAGGTTCAAAGCGGCCTGATACTCGCGTCCAGCTTCCTCAAAACGATCGGCTAGGGAGTAGCTGCGGGCGGCGAGGAGGTGGGCCGTGCCGACCTTCGCCCGCAGATGCCGGTTCAGGGGATTGGCCTTGGCGGCTTGTTTTAGCAATTCCAGAGCTTCAGCGTATTCCTCTCTCTCTAAAAGAAGATCACTTAACGCTTCGAGCGTAGGCAGATGGTCCGGGATGTGTTCCAACAGGCGGCGAGCGGCCTGCTCGGCCTTGGCGTTTCGCGCCGCCCGGCGATGGAGTTGGATCAGTCCTTCATGGGCTTCGAGGAGATCGGGCGCCAATTCGAGCGCGTGACGAAAACATTGCTCGGCCGACGGGTTCAGCGGCCGCAGCCTGTCGGGATGATCGCGGAGAGAGGCGGGAAGTTTCGCGACCTCCTTATCGTCGAGGATGTCGGCGGCGTTGCGGCCCATGCGCAGCCATACCAGCGCGCGCACGCGCTCCACCTGTCCCGACGGCCATATCTTGGGGTCGTCCGCGATCTCTTTTTCATACTTTTGCCAGCTCGTATGGGCGTCTTGAAAATTGCCGCCTTCGTTGGCCATGGCTTCAAGGCGGAAGAAGTTCGGGTCGGCGGCAGGCCGGCCGAAGACGCGCTTATAGCGGAGGATGTCATCCGGGCCGGTGTCGAGGATGGCCCAATAGAAGCAGGAGGCGAGCCGCGATTCGAGTTGCGGCGCGTCGCGGCGCAGGGCCGGCAACAGCGTCTCGGCCTGACGAAGCGCGGCCGCGAGGGAATCTGGATTCGTCAGCGCTCCGCGCAGCTTGCGTAACTGCGGCAGCAACGCCTCCCCGCCGTCCATACGGTCAAGCTGTCGCTGTAGGGCGGTATGCGTTTCCGGCGATTGGGCAGCGCGAAACTCGGCATCGATCCGGAAGCGAAAGGGAGCGGCGAGACGATAGGGAAGGCGCTCCGGCGCCAGGCGTTGCCAGTTCTCCTGGGCGCGGGCGTCGTCGTTCGCATAATACGCCTGGAAGCCGCGCAGCAGGACTTTCCACTCCAGGAACGGCGACCGTAGACCGATGCCTTGCAGCGTGGCGCGGGCGTCGTCGTCTTTGCCGGCTTCCACCTGTTGGAATGCCAGGAGGATGCGGTCGAAGTCGGCGTCAAGGGATACTGGCAAAAGGGCTCGTCCGGCCGTTTCGCGCTGCAACGCGGCGTCAGCTGCGCCGGCCATGACGTACGCTAGCGCGGCTGACTCTGGCGCTTGAGCCAGCAGTTCCAGCGCGCGGTTCACCTCGCCACAGCGGGCCAATTCTTCCGCGACCTGTTCCAGCCAAACGGGCGTCGTGTGGTCTACTGCCAGGGCGGCGTGTAGCACCGTCACGGCGTCGCGGGTCTGCCCCTGCGTGCGCAGCTGGCTGGCGCGGCCAAGATAGGCCTGGAGGACCAATTCCTGATGCACAGGCGTCGGCATGGCTTTGTGAAGCCGCTTGGTTAGTTCCAGCGCCAGCTGAAACCGACCCTCGCGCATCGCCCGTTCCGCGCGGTCCTTGATGGCCGTCGGTGGCGGGGCCGGTGTGCGGTGTTTCTTCTGTGCCAAGACGCCAATCCCCTGCCGGCCGACTTCCGTTTACCCTTCCTTTATCACTATTATTGGATAGGGCTTAATTCAATCCGTGAAGTGAAAATGAGGGTGCGTCCAACCAACGTCGAGCGACCTTCGCCCGATTGCAGCGTCGCGCCGCATAACACTACCGAGTGATGTAATAGTGGCGCCAGACCGAACGATTCGCCTCATCCCTTCGTAGAATGCCCGCGTCGCCCGCGCACGCTGTGCGGAAACATCTCCTCCTGCCGCAAGTTCCCATTCGCGTCGAAAGGCAACGGCCGCGCTTCGCCCTCGACTTTCAGGTGCGGATGCTTCCTCGCCTCCTCCACCAGCGCCGGCGACGCCCATAGTGCCGCCAGTTCCAGCGTGTTCGGGATCATCGCCACCCGCAGCTTGTCCTGGATTGGCTGCCAGCACGTCTCCAAACCGATTTGCATACATTCGCGATCCGTGGAGTAGGCGAGCGGCAGTTTCGAGCGGCACAGCGTACAAGCCGTCAGCGTGTTCATGCGGAACGGCGTTGGGTCGATGGCCGCCAGCAGCCGATCCGTCGTCAGGTCGGCGATGCCGACGCCGACGGCGTTGCCGTGGCTCTCCGGCGACAAATCCAGAGCGATAACGCGCGTGATGCACGGCGACCACAGTTCCGGCTGCGTTTCCATCAGCAGTCGGCCTACCACGTTGGGATCGATGCCGGAGCCGCTGTAGTTCTTGCCGATCTCGCCGATCACCAGCATGTCCAATTGCTCAAACGGCAGCCTGCCCATCAGGCCGCGCGCTTCCACCAGCAGCCCCGGCTCCACGTCCATCACCTCGTCGCTGTCCACCACCTGCAAGCGGGCCGTCTGTTCGTGGGCGTTCTCAAGCACGGCCAAGCCGGCCGCGAACGGCGTCTTTTCCAGCAACACGCGGCCGGTCTCCGGCAACATTTCGGTCAGGCCGCGCACGCCCCAGCGATGATGTTGCGACGCCCCGTCGCGCTTGCCCAGGCCAATCACCAGCATTTTGAGAATGCCGCTCTCGAAACGGCTGCGGAAGTCGGTGTGCGGCTTGACGCGCGACACCGTGACGACATGATCGGCCGCTAGCGCGTTTTTGTCCCAATAGACCGGCTCGCCCCAGCTGTTGACGCCGATTTGCGCCGTCTCCATGTCCGTTTTCACCGCTACGCCCAACGCTTGCTCACTGACGCCGTACTCGGCGAGCAGCTCCCGCTGTCCCGCGGCCGTGGCGCCGCCGTGACTGCCCATCGCCGCGACCACGAACGGCTTCGCCCCGAGGTCACGCAGAAAGTCGAGGGTCGCGCGCACGATTGTGCTGAGGTTGGCGATGCCGCGGCTGCCCGTGGCGACGGCCACACGGTCGCCGCGACGCACCCGGCCGGCGAAGCGCGAGGCGGACCATTGACGGCGGACCTCGGCGGCGACGTTCTCAACCACGGGTTGCGGAGCGGTCTGACGTATGGGGGCAAAAAAGGGAATTTCCACGGCCGGTTGCTCCTGGTTTGAGGGCGTTAGGGGACGTTAGCTATTATAAGACCCAACGGGTTGTGGAGCGAACGGGCTGTCACGGTTGCGCCGACGACACAATCTTTTCCCACGGAAGCGGGGCTGGAAAGCATGGACCTTAGGGCGGTTTGTTCAAAGTGGGTAAAGTTCAGGCGAGGTTGCGTCCGAAATAGAATCTGACGAATCCATGCGGCGCGGCAGATTGGGCAAGTCGAACGGCTTTCCCTGAGCGCCTGGATTGGTCTCCGCGTTCCGTCAAGATCAGGCGTCGACTTCCCCTGTCTTCCATCTGGAGTAGATTTCAATGAATCACAACGGCAAATCAATGATTGTGTTGTTCGCGGCCGCCGTCGGCCTATGGGGCTGTTCGCAGGGTCCGAGCCAATCCGCCGTCCAGGCGGAGCGCATCAAGGCGCTCGAGACCAAGTGTGCCAAACTCGAAGACGACTATAAAGCGGCGGCGGCGGCGCGCGACCAGGCGCGAAAGAAAGTTTCCACGCTGGAAGAGGAGCGGGCGCAGATCGACGAACAAACCACGGCAATGCAAAAAGAGATCGAGGCCGGCAAACTTGTCGTCAAGGAGCGGAACTCGCTGCGTCAGCAAATGGAAGCTCGCACCAACGAGCGCGACATGCTTCAAACGCGATGCGAAAAGATGAAGAAGGGTTTACAATCGCTGTTGGGACAGGACGACGCCTTATCCACTCCGGCCCGGCCGGCAACGCCTGTCGCTTCGGCCAAGGGCGGCGGATTGTAACAGTCTGTCTGAAAAGGGCGGGGAGACCCCGCCCCTACCTACAAAAATCGCGGTAGGGGCGGGGTCTCCCCGCCCTTTTCGCATTAATTCTCGCCCTTGGTATACACAATCACCGCGTCCCGCTTGAGCTTATTGACGATCCGCTTCATCTCCACTTGAGTCGTCTCGTTGGTCAGCTTTTCCTTGATTTGTTTCTGCGTCTTCTCGTCGAACGGCGTCTGGCCCGCGTAGTCGCGCTTAACCACGCGGACAACGTGGAAGCCCTTCTCCAATTCCACCACGGCCGTTTCGCCGTCCTTCAGCTGGAACAGCACGTTCTCGGCCTCCGCCGGCTTGATCTCGCCGTGCTTGACGCCGATGCCGTCGCCTTTGCGGAAGGAGCTGTCGCCGTTGTCGTACTTTTCGGCCAGCTTGGCGAAGTCCTCGCCGCCGCGCGCCCGCTGGGCCAGCTGCTCCGCTAGGCGATGGGCGTCGGCTCGGGTGGGGAATTTCTCATCCGCTAAGACGAACAGGTCTTGCCACTGTACGGCGTCCGCCCGCTCGAATTCCTCGGGATGTTTGTCGTAATACTCCAGAATCTGTTGCGGCCCGACCTGATCGATGAAGGGATGGATGCGGTTGCGCAGGTACTCCGTCATCATGAAGTTGCGCTCCCACTGGCGGCGCTGCATATCCAATGAAAGCCCCTGGTTCTTCGTGAGGAATTCACGGAGATCATCCTCGGACTTGACATCGGCGCGCTTCATCCAGGCGCGCAGCGTCGTCTTGTTGAACTCCTCGGCGGCTTCTTCCTTAAACTTAGCAACTTGAGACTTCGAGCCTTTCGTGAGTCTGGTGAAGGCGTCCTGGAGGACCACCTCGCGCTCGACGAGTTGGCCCAGGGCGAGATTCCAGATTTCCGCCTGGCGTTGCGAGCATTCCGGTTCCGGTAGTTCGCGGCAGGCCATAAGTTGCGGGCCGGCGGCGGCTATGACTTCTTCTCTGAGAATGACTTCGTTATTGACCGTGGCGCCCACGCGCGCGGCTGGCGTTCCAGTGACGAGGTCGGCGGGCGGCGCCATCGGCAGCGGCGGTGTTTCAGGCGTCTTGAGGCCGTCGGCTTCCGGCTTTTGCGAACGAGCTACGGAGGGGGCGTCGGGCCGATCTCCCTGGGCGCGCGGCGGCGGCAGGCTCACTGGCGGCGCACCGTCGATGGCGCCCCAGCGCGGCTGAGACGTTGTACATCCGCAGATGGCTAGAGCGAAAGCGACCAGGGCCGTTGCCGTCCACTCCTGTCTGCTCATACCGCGACCCTCCGGCGCACCGTGAGCGCCCGACGCGACCTCTGCCCATGAGAGCGGCGGACTATACCGACAGGGCGCGGTGGTGCAAGAGGTCTTTGCGAAGGCGAGCCGGGTCGCGTAAGCGCCCGGAGTTCTGTGTAGTCTCTGCAACTAACTCCGGGCGCTTACGCGACCCGGCTCGCCAACAACCCCTTTTCGCACAGTTCCGGCGCCGCGCTTGCTTTCGTGTTAAACTGGTCCTTTTCCCCACGAGGCGATTCCATGAACGCGCGTTTCTTCTGGCATCTACTCCGTGACTCGTTCAATAACTGGCTCGAAGACCGAGCCTTCCGTATGGGCGCCGCCCTTGCCTATTACAGCGTCTTCTCGATGGCGCCGTTGCTGCTGATCGTCATTGGAGTTGCCAGCCAGATCTTCAACAAAGAGGACGCGCGGAAGCATATCCTGAGCGAGATTGCCACCACCGTCGGGCAGTCGGCCAGCGATTCCTTGGAGAAAATCCTCGAACACGCCGGGGGCGCGACCAGCGGAATAGTCGCCACGATCATTGGCGTCGCCGTATTGTTGTTTGGCGCTTCGGGCGTATTCGCCGAGTTGCAGGACGCCCTTGACAACATCTGGAAAGTAAAACCCAAGCCCGGCCTGGGTCTCATGGCAATAGTCCGCAACCGCTTGCTTTCGTTCGCGGTCGTGTTCGGCACCGGCTTCCTCTTGTTGGTGTCGTTAGTGCTGAGCGCCGCCCTGGCCGCGCTGGGCGCATGGATGGACAGTGTGGCGCCGGGGATGTCCTGGCTCTGGCAATCCTTAAACGGCGTCCTTTCGTTCCTGGTGGTCGCGCTGCTGTTCGCCATGATCTTCAAGACTCTGCCCGACGCCAAGATCGACTGGCGCGACGTCTGGATCGGCGCCGTGGTAACAGCCGCGCTATTTACCATTGGCAAGGCCGGCATCGGCGCCTACCTCGGTCACAGCGGTCTGACGGAAACCTACGGGACCGCCGGCTCCGTCGTCGTGCTGCTGGTGTGGGTCTACTACTCCGCCTTGATCCTGCTGTTTGGCGCCGAGTTCACCCATGTCTATGCGCTGAACACGCGGCGGCACGTTGCTCCGACCGAACTCGCGGTTTCAACCGCGAAGCCGGGCGACGACGAGGCCGCGACGGCGCCGCGAAGACCAGATCCGACGCCGTCCATATAAACTACCCAAGTGCGTTTGTGGAGATCGCGGCCACGGGCCGCTTGACGAGAGATCTAGCCTCATGGAATGGTACTATGTCGTGGCGGCGACGCTGGCGGTCGTCGTGGTGGTGAAACTTCTGGTGTTGCTGGCCCTGGGCGGCGGCAACCTAGCCCGATTGGGGCTGGCATTGCAGGCCTATTGGCGGACGATGGCGCAGCCGGCCTTCGCCGCGAAGGTGTCGGCTCTAATCCAGCCGCCTCCGCCGCCTCCGCCTCCAAAGAAATCGGGTGAAGCCCTGCGCCTGCTGACGTTGTTACAGCGAAAGGGTCGTCTGCTGGATTTTCTTCTCGAAGACATTCAGGGAGCGACCAACGAGCAGGTTGGGGCGGGCGTGCGCGAACTGCACCGCGAATCGCAAGCCGTCTTGAAGGAACACCTCACGTTGGAGCCGGTATTGCCGCAGAGCGAAGGCGACACCGTGGAGGCGCCGCCAGGCTTCGACCCGTCGGCCATCCGGCTGACGGGCAACGTGACCGGCCAACCGCCATTCCGCGGCGTTCTCAAGCACCACGGCTGGCGCGTCAAGGACTTCACTCTCGCGGCGCCGCCGGAAGGCCAGGATGAGTTCGTGGTGGCGCCGGCCGAAGTCGAGTTGCCGTAAAGAGTGGTCAACGGCCACTTGGAGGACAGCACCGTGTCGGGATCTCGCTTTGTCGTTGGCATCGATCTGGGCACCACCAATAGCGGCGTCGCTTACGTCGATACGGGAAGCGCGGACGACGCGCGGTCGTCGGACTTGGCGATTCCGCAGGTCGTCGGGCCGGGCGTGGTCGCCGAAAGGCCGTTGCTGCCGTCGTACCTATACCTTCCTGGCCCAGGCGAAGTACCGGCCGGCAGCCTGAAACTGCCGTGGGACGCCAACCGCGATTACGCCATTGGCGAGTTCGGCCGACAACAGGGCAGCCTCGTGCCGACGCGGCTGGTGTCGTCGGCCAAGTCGTGGCTGTGCCATCCCGGCATCGACCGCAAGGGGCCGGTGTTGCCGTGGAAGGGGCCGGAAGGCGGTCGTCGCGTCTCGCCATTGGAAGCCAGCACTCTCTACTTAAAACATCTGGTTGAGGCGTGGAATTACCAGCTGGCGCGCGACCTGCCCGAACGTCGGCTGGAACAGCAAGACGTGGTGCTAACGGTGCCGGCATCGTTCGACGCCGCGGCCCGCGAGTTGACCGTCGAGGCGGCGCGGGCGGCTGGACTGGAGAACGTCACGCTGTTGGAAGAACCGCAGGCCGCGTTTTACGCTTGGATCGAGGCCAACGGCGACGCCTGGCGCAAGCTGGTGAAAGTCGGCGACGCCGTGCTGATCTGCGACGTGGGCGGCGGCACGACCGACCTAACGCTGATCGCCGTCGGCGAGGAGTCTGGCCGGCTGGAGTTGACGCGCGTGGCTGTCGGCGACCACCTGCTCATCGGCGGCGACAACATGGACCTCGCGCTGGCTCACGCGGCGGCCAAGGCATTCGCCGCTCGAAACATTAAACTCGACGGCGGCCAGCTGCTTCAGCTATGGCACAGCAGCCGGGCGGCCAAGGAAAAGCTGTTCAGCGACCCAGCGCTGACGAGCGCCCCGGTGACGGTATTGGGACGCGGCAGCCGAGTCATCGCCGGCACGGTTCAGGGCGAATTGACGCGGGAGGAAATGGAAAAGGTGTTGGTGGAAGGCTTTTTGCCAGATTGTCCGCCAGACGCGGAACCGTTGCGGCAGAAGGCGGTCGGCTTGCAAGAGTTGGGCCTGTCCTACGCGGCCGACCCGGCCATCACCAAGCACCTGGCGCAGTTCCTCCACCGTCACGCCGGCGCCCTGGCGGAGAAGCTGCCGGGCAAGGGCAAGAAAAAGGCCACGTCGGGACCGACGGCGGTGCTGTTCAACGGCGGCGTGTTGAAAGCGGATGTCCTTCGGAATCGCGTGGCCGAGGTGCTGAATCATTGGGCGAAGTCGTGGGGCGGCGGCGACGTGAAGGTACTGCCCGGCGGCGACCTCGACCGGGCGGTGGCGCGCGGCGCCGCTTATTACGGCATGGTGCGTCGCGGTAAAGGCGTGCGCATTCGCGGCGGGGCGGCGCGGGCCTATTACGTCGGAGTGGAATCTTCGCTGCCGGCGGTGCCGGGGGCGGCGCCGCCGTTGAAGGCGTTATGCGTGGCGCCCTTCGGCATGGAGGAGGGCACGGAAGCCGACGTGCCGGGACAGGAGTTTGGCCTAGTAGTGGGGGCGCCGGCCGAGTTCCGCTTCCTGGGGTCGAGCACGCGCCGCGGCGATACGGTCGGCACGATGGTGGAGGAGTGGCAAAGCGAGATCGAAGAGCTTGACCCAATGGCGACGACGCTGGCGGCGCCGTCGGGTGAGGGCCGCTTGACGCCGGTACATCTGCATAGCAAGCTCACGGAGATCGGCACACTGGAATTGTGGTGTATCAGCCGCGACGGCAAACAGAAATGGAAGCTGGAGTTTAACGTGCGCGAAAGCAGCTGAGGCGAGCGGCGGGGTTTATCCCCGCCGGCTTGTAACGATGGCGCTCAACGGTCTCTATCCTCTCGCAGTAGCTCTGCGCTGTCGCTGAACTTCCGGCCCGAAGCTGCCAGTCGCGCGCGGATCGCGTCCACCGATTGCCATGCGTCGAGATGACCCGATTGTCGCGTCCGCAACAGTACGACCTCATAGGTGAAACCGCAAGCAGTCAATAACTCCAAGTGAGCCGGCAGGACTTCATAGACGGGGTCGTCCGCCACCAGACGCACGGGCGCGACCTCGATCATGGCTCGCCAGGCTTTGGCCCAGTCGGCTTTTGGAAGGCGAATTGTTAACATTGATGTCTTCGCTGCATTTGTGCCCCGCGCTCAACGGTCTCGACCCTCACGCAGAAGGTCCGCACTATCGCTAAAGGTTCTGCCGGTGGCCTTCAGGCGGTGGCGAATCGCGTCCACGGCTGCCCAAACGTCGGGGCCATTTAAGCCTTCATCGGCCAGCGCCTGCTCGAACGCGGGGTCCAGCTTCGCGCTCTCGCGGGCGAGGCGACTCCGTTGGAGTCGTTGCAGCTTGTCGCGGACGGCTTCCTGTACGGCGCGGCTGCGACTGGGAAACTGGTTCTCCTCGACTAGCTGGTCCAGCCGGGCAACCAAGTCCTGGTCGAGAGTAACCGCGATTTTCACGGTACGCATAGGAAACTCCTGGTATGACGATTTATCATACCCCAGCCATCGAACCCCGGCAAGAAAGAATGAATCGGAGTTCTAATCTCAAAACCACCTCGCCTTGTCCACTACATTCCGCAGCGGCTCGCCGCGCATGAACCGGCCGATATTGTCCAGCAGCAGCGCAAAATGCCGCTCCGCGATACGCGGCGAATAGCCGGCGACGTGCGGCGTGAGGATCACCCGGTCGCCCATGCGCCAAAGGGGATGGTCCGCCGGCAGCGGCTCCGTCTCGAATACGTCCAGCGCCGCCCCCGCCAGTCCGCCCGCTTTCAACGCCTCTGTAAGATCGCCTAAGTCCACGATGGCGCCGCGGCCGACGTTGATGACATAGGCTGTCGGCTTCATCTGCCGAAACTGCGGCCGGCGAAACAGCTTCTCCGTTTCCGGCGTATGCGGAGCGGCGATCACTACGAAATCGCTTTCGCCCAGCAATTCGGGCAATCGCTCCGGCCGCCATAAGGACTCCACACCGGCAGGCGCTTCGGGCTGAACGGGATCGACGGCCAGCACACGCATCCCAAACGCCAGAGCGCGGCGCGCGACCTCCGCGCCAATGCTACCCAGGCCGACGACGCCGAGTGTGCAATCCGCCAGATGAATGTGGGCGCGGTCGATGGCGTTGACTACGCCCGGACCCGTGGCGAACGAGACGCGATCTTTTTCGCCGCCGATAGGCGCCCAGCGACCGTCGGCTTGCTGAAGGATGTAGCGATGGAGATTGCGGGCGAAGCAGAGGATGTAGCCGAACACCTGATCGGCGATCACGTCCGAGAACAGACCGCGCATGTTGGTTAGCACACACGGATGGGCCGTTAATTCAGGGAAAAGATAGTGTTCGAGGCTGGCCGTCGGTGTTTGCACCCAGCGCAGCCGGTGAGCGGCGGCCAACAGCGGCGGCGTGATCTTGCCGAACAAGGCGTCGGCGTCTGGCATGTGCGCCAGCGCTTCCGCATCGGTCGCGGCGTTGACCACGCTCATCGCGCCGGCCGCGTCGATGATGCGCGCCAGGCGTTCCAGTTCGACCGGCGGATGATGAACCAGTTTCATGGCGGCCGCCTCAACTCTGTTTGACGCCAGGCAACGCCCCGCAATGAATGAGCGTCGTCGTGATCGGCCCCGGCGTCAGTCCCGCTTCCCTCAGCCAACCGCTGTACTCGCCCGCGCTGTAGGCGCGACCCTCGGTGAGACAGAACAACGCCGCCGAATACAGCGCGATCGCCAGCGGCCCGTCCAGAGCGTCGTTGAGAAAAACGTCATGGATCAGCAACCGTCCGCCGCGCGGCAACACGGCCGCGCAGCGGGCGATAAGAGTACGGCACTCGTTTATGTCCCAATCATGCAGCACGTTGGACAACAGAACCACGTCGGCCGGCGGCGGTTGGTCCGTGAACATGTCGCCGGGCCGGCACTCCAAACGATCCGCGACGCCGTGCGCCGCCGCCAACTCCGCCGCCACCTTCAAAACCTCCGGGCGGTCCCAAATAATCGCCCGTAATGCGGGATTCCTTTGCAGAAAAGCGATACTGTATAGGCCCGTTCCGCCGCCAACGTCCAGCAGGACGCGAGCCGGTCCCAATGGCACGCGCTCCGCCAGCACCGGAGCGACGTTACGCGCCCGGCCGGCCAGGGCCAGCGTCAGCCGCCGCGCCTCCTCCTCATGTTCCATCACGGATTCGATACCTTCGCGATAGATGAAGGCCGCGCCCGCCTCCTCCGGTTTCGATCCGGCCGGCCGGTTGGTCCGCAGCCGGTCCACCATCGTCAACACGCCGGGACTGTCGGCGCCCATGCGGATGTAGTCGCTCACGTCGAACGCGCTGCCGGTCGTCAGGTGCTCGCGCGCCAGCTCGGAAAGGTCCAGCCGACCGGGGCCGTCTGTGACTAGCAGGCCGAAGGCGCGTAGCGCCGTCAGCAGCACTGTGACGGGCCGCGAATCGAGGCCGAGATCGGAGCGCAGTTCATCCGCCGTCTTTGGTCCACCGACGAAGCGGTCGAAGATGTGGAAATGAGCGACCGCGGCGGTCAGCAATTCGGACCCGAAGTTTCCGCGATAAAGCTCAAAGAGCGGGGTGGGATCGAGCCGGGGAGCGGTCAGCAGGGAAGGGTTCACGGCAAATGTCTCGCGTCAAGGCGGGCGGGTATTGCTGCTTTTACCCTATGAGCGCGAGACGCGCTTGTCGAGAATTGGCCTCGCCCCCGGGTTCACGAGTACGTTCACCCGGGGTGCGCCGGGTGCGAGGACAAGAAATTGCTCTTGCTTTTCCTCATCGTGTGCCATAGTATACTATGTGTCTGTTACACATGAAGAGGCGGGCCGGCTTATGCTGTTCGACATTAATGCGGATTCGCACATCCCGAAATACGAACAGATCGTCTCCCAGGTCATTTTCGGCGTCGCTGCGGGGAGTGCTGGGCCAGGCGAGATGTTGCCGGGCGTGCGCGAGGTCGCGTTGCGGCACGTCATCAATTTCAACACGGTGGCGAAGGCGTATCAGGAATTGGAGCGGCAAGGCGTCGTGATCGCCCGGCAGGGGCGCGGCATGGAGGTGACGGCGGAGGCGCCGGCCGTCTGTCGCACACGGCGAAAAGAGATCGTCCAGAACCGCATCCGCGAGGCGCTGCGCGAGGCGGTTTATAGCGCTCTAACGGCTGAGGAAGTTCGTAAGCTGGTCGAGGAAGAATTGGTCCGCGCCAACGGCAAGCGGCGATAACGTACTTACTTAGAGGTTGTCCGAAAGAAATAGCCACAGATGAACACAGATGAACACAGATAAATCAATTCTTGTTCTTATCCGTGTTCATCTGTGTTCATCTGTGGCTATTTCTTTAATTCCTGGACAAACTTTTACACATCTTTTGTGGAGCATCGACAGATGAACCCGGTCATCGCGGCGCACGGGTTGACGAAACGCTTCGGCGGCAAAACCGCCGTGGATCGCTTGGACTTGGAGGTGCCGGCGGGGGCCGTCTTCGCCCTTCTCGGCGACAACGGAGCCGGCAAGTCCACAACCATTCGTATGCTTACCGGCTTACTGCCGCCCGACGCCGGTAAGGCCGAAATCCTCGGTCATGATTGCTGGGCGGCCGCGCCGGCTCTGCGCCGTCGCGTCGGCTATGTTCCCGAAAAGCCGCGATTCTACGACTGGATGACCGCCCGCGAAATCGGCTGGTTCACATCCGGCTTCCACGGCGCCGGCTACATGCCGCGCTTCCTCGATTTGGTCGAGCGCTTCCGCCTCGACCCGTCCTCCCGGCTAAAAAACCTCTCCAAAGGGGGTTACGCCAAGGTCGGTCTGGCGCTCGCGCTCGCCTCTGAGCCGGAAGTCCTCATCCTCGATGAACCGACGTCCGGTCTCGACTTGTTCATTCGCCGCGAATTTCTCTCCAGCATGGTGGACCTCGCCGGCGCCGGCCGCACCATCCTGATTTCCAGTCACGGCGTCGCCGAGGTGGAGCGCGTGGCCAGTCACGCGGCCTTTCTCGCCGAGGGCCGGCTGTTGCTGTCGGCCTCCCTGGATGAACTACGTCAACGCTTCGTCCGCGTCCGACTGCACTACGACGCCGTCCCGCCGGACGCCGCCGCGCTGGGCAAAGTATTGGAGAAGGAAGTATCGGGAAAGCAATGGCAAGCGGTTTTGCTCGACCCGAACCGCGACGCCCTTGCGGCCTTGCGCGATCGGGCGGACGTCGGCGATTTCGACCAGACGCCTTTGACCTTGGAAGAGATGTATACGGCGTTACTCGCCCGTTATCACACCATCGCACCGCCGACGGCCTCCGCGAACGGCCGGCCGATCTTTGGCGAAACGGCGCCCGTTGAGGAAGGGGTGCGGCCATGATGCCGGCGATTCTCTGGAAGGAATACCGCGAACACCGCATGGTCTGGACGGCGCTGGCCTGTGTTGGCGCGGCGTCGGTGCTGAGTCTATCGCGCATGGCGGGAGCGGGCTGGTTTGGAGCGCACCCCGGTGGGCAGGAAGGCCGCTTCGTCGCCGTCGCCTTGGTCGGGGTGTACGCCCTGATCTGCGGCGCCATGATGCTGGCCGGCGAGATCGAGAATCGCACGATGCCCTATTTAGATGCGCTGCCGGGGTTCAGGCGACGGCTATGGCAAGGCAAGTTTTTCGCCGGCGTCCTGCTCGTAACGGGGCAAATCGTTCTGCTAATGGGTCTGGGCGCGGCCGTGTCCCTGTTCGAGAGCTGGAGCGAAGCCGGGTGGACTTTCGCGGGAATGTTGCTGGCTGGAATATGCGGCTTGTCCTGGGGTCTGTTGTTTTCCTCCTTGGGCCGCAGCGTGATGAGCGTGATCCTCTTGTCGCTAGCGGGACTGGTGCTTTTGGGTTTTGCAACCGGCTATCTGGCCGTCTTTTTTACCCGACTGGTCTCCGCGATTTCCGGTACAGACCCAACCGGCGACCCCAGCCTTTTATGGATTGGCTTTTACGCGATCATCGCTCCGACCGCCCTGGTCGGTTCGGCGTTCGTTTTCACACGCCTGGACCGTAGTAGGTTGCGGGCCGTCCCGGAGTCCTTGCGGACTCAAGGGCGCGCGTTTCACGCCTCATGGTCCATGCTTTTCTGGCTGACGTGGCGCCAGGCTCGCGGCTTCGCGACGGGTTTGGCTGCTTTCGCGCTCTTTTTAGGATTCATTGTTTTGTTGCAAAGTCTGACCCTATGGCCGATGGTCACGCTGGTCGTAGGAGTGCTTTGCGGCGCGACCGCGTTCGCCGACGAGCAACAAGGGTCGTTCCGTTTCCTCGGCGATCAACGACTGCCGCTGGGCCGGCTCTGGGTCGCTAAGGTCGGCGTCCGTTTCGGCATCGCGGTTGTCGCCGCCTTGTTGGTGCTGGCGCCGAGCTTCGTGGCCGCGCTGGCCAACATTTCGGAGTCGCGATGGAACTATCCGGAAGGGGAATACCACTTCTTCGCCCACGTATTCCACAGCAACATCCTTGTGGACCTTTGCCCTCCCCTATTGTTCCTAAGCCTTTGGCTGGTGTACGGCTTCTGTAGCGGGTACCTATTTGGACTGCTGTTTCGCCACGGCCTGGCGGCGGGCGTATTCGCCCTGTTTACCTGTTCGCTGACAGCGGCCTTATGGATACCCTCTCTGCTTGGCGGCGGTCTACACGCTTGGCAGGTGTTTGGACCGCCGTTCCTGTTGCTGATCGCCACCCGGTTGCTCATGCGTCCGTGGGCGGCGGGCCGGATCGCCTCCTGGACGACAGCCGTTCGCCTCACTCCGTTTGTCGTCCTTGCCTGCCTGTGGATCGCGGGCGGGCTATGGTATCGGGTATTAGAGATACCAAATGTTTCACCTAAAATCGACTTGGACGCTTTTCGCGCCAGTCTGCCGACGCCGGAGCAGGACGAGGGCGGCCGACTTTTCCACTCCGCCTGTCTTCGTTTCTGGGATCAGCACCTTGCACTCCAATCGCAACAAATGCCCCAGGGCGTCGCGCCTGGCGCGATGGGAGGAGCGATGGCGCCCGTCGCTCCTGGTCTGGCACCGCCTGCGGGCGCTGGCGGCATACCTGGTATGGCAGGTCTGCCGCCCATGCTCGGCGCGGACGACGGGCAACCTGTGGCCCCGCCGCTTATGGAGATGGAGCGTGCGCGCAATGCGTTGGAACACGGCTGGCCGGCCGACGACCACGCCCTCGCCGTCTGGCTGGACAAGTTGTACGCCGGCGAGTGGGCGCCGATGTTGAAAAAGGCCGCCGACCTGCCCACCGGTCCATTCGACGATGTGCGCAACATGACCGCCTTAACTTTGATCCCAGCAACTCAATACGCCCGTGATGTCGCCGTCGTACTCGCCGTTCGAGGACTGCAAAGGCAGGCGGCCGGAGACGACGAGGCGTATGTCGAAAATCTGCGCATCGGACTAGCCCTATCGCGGTCGATGCGCGATCAGACTCCAGCGATTGACTTGCTCGTCGGCCGGGGGGTTGAGAGAATCCTGCTAACGGGACAGGACCGATGGTTGGAGAAACTTCACGGCAGGCCGGACTTGATTCGCCAGGCGCTTGCTCTCTTGTCGCGCCACCTGGATGAGACGGCGAAAGACGGTAAAGACCAGGAAGCGATAGAGGCTTTTATCGGGAGAAACACCCTGGATAATCCGCTTTCGATGCTGCAAGAGGTTCGAACCTTTAGAGTCGATCAGCCGGGGCAGACCAGTTCTCTCATTAGGGACGAAGCAGTGTGGATCGCCACGGCCTGGCTCGTTCCCTGGGAACACGCCCGGCAGGACCGCATTTTCCATGTTTTGTTCGACGGCGATCAGAAACAACAGCGCTGGTTAATCGAGCGGAGAAACGAACTCGGGCCGCTGCCTCAATTCGGCCCCAATGACATTATGAGGAGCCTTGACGATATGAGGAACCTTCTCAACAAACCAGGGGAACTATGCGATGCGCGTGTCATGCAATTGAAGCTGGCCTTGCGCTGGTATCAGGCCGACAACGGCAAGCCCGCCGAAAATCTGGATGTGCTGGTTCCGAAATATCTGCCATCCATTCCACTCGACCCCTACGACGGTGAACCGTACCGTTATCGGCTGTCGCGCGGCGAAGTGATCGAGTGGCCGTCTGACCCGCCTGACCCCAATGCGCGCGCGATGCCTCCGATGGGCGGACAGCCTGGAGCCGTTCCCGCGGCGGTGCAGCCTCCCACACGGAAGATTCCGGCGGGCCAGGGCGTCTTGTGGTGCGTAGGCGAAGACAAAGTGGACGACGGCGGTCATCGGCAAGGCCGTTCGCCCAAGGGAGAGACTACGCCCGGTGAAGACGTGATTTTTCTGGTTCCACTACCGCCCAAAGTGAAATGAAGGCGAGCGGCGGGCTTTATGCCCGCCGGTCCAAACCCGCCGGGATAAACCCGGCGGCTCGC
>DHJA01000030.1:29253-32114 GCA_002404095.1 Planctomycetaceae bacterium UBA4732
GGGATAAACCCGGCGGCTCGCTAGAATCGGCACAGAGGGAGTTCCAACCATGTTCTCCGTTCTTCTCTGGAAAGAATACCGCGAACACCGCATGGTTTGGACCGTGCTGGCCTTCATCGGGGCGGCGGTACTGAGTCTGTCGCTCATAGCGCGTTGGCTGGGAGCGCCCCCCGGTGGGAGGGAAGCCCTGTGCATGGTGGCCGTTTTTCTCGTCGGAATCTACGCCTTGATCTGCGGGGCCATGATGCTGGCTGGCGAGCATGAAAACGGTACGTTGGCGTATCTGGACGCGCTGCCTGGTTTCAGGCGACGGTTATGGCAGGGAAAGTTTGTCGCTGGCGTTCTGCTCGTGCTTGGACAAATCGCTCTGCTGATGATTCTGGGCGCGCCCTTTTCGCTGTTCAAGAATTGGAACCAAGCCGGATGGACTTTGGCGGCAATGTTGGTGACTGGAACATACTGCTTGTCCTGGGGCATGTTGTTTTCTTCACTCGGCCGCAACGTCATTAACATGATTCTTCTTTCGCTGGCGGCGCTCGCGGTTCTCGTTTATGTCACGGGGCCGCTGGCCCTCGCTTTCGCCTTCCTGACGTCGGTGATTTACGGGATTCCATTTGAGGAGAATTCGCCCGGTTTTTACTGGGTCGGTATCCTCGCACTCGCCGGCCCGGTCGCTCTTGGCGGTTCGGCCCTTGTTTTCACTGGCCTGGACCGTCGTAGATTGCGGGCCGCGCCCGAGTCCATGCCGCGCCCAAAGCACAAGCGTCATACCAGCTGGCCCATGCTATTCTGGCTGACGTGGCGGCAAGCGCGCGGCTTTGCGGCGGGTTTGGTGATTTTCGCGCTCTTTTTAGGTTTCATTCCCTCGTTGCAAGGTCTGACGCTGTGGCCGTTTGCCACGTTGCTCGTCGGCGTTTTGTGCGGCGCTACCGCCTTCGCCGATGAGCAGCAGGGGTCTTATCGTTTCCTCGGCGACCAAAGATTGCCTCTCGGCCGGCTGTGGGTCGCCAAGGTCGGCGTTCGTTTCGGCATCGCGGTCATCGCCGCATTGGTGGTGTTGGCGCCGAGTTTCATCGCCGCCGTGGCCGACATTCCACCCTTGGGGGGGAATAATGGGGGGACGCCTTATCACTTCTTCGCCCATGTGTTTCACAGCGATCTCGTTGTGGACCTTTGCCCGCCCGGATTGTTCCTGACTCTCTGGCTCATGTACGGCTTCAGCGCCGGCTGCCTGTTTGGACTGTTGTTTCGTCGCGGCCTTGCGGCGGGCGTGTTTGCCCTGTTTACATCCTTAATGACGGCGGCCCTATGGATACCCTCGCTAATGGGAGGCGGCTTACACGCTTGGCAAGTGTTCGGGCCGCCGGTGTTTCTGCTGGCGTCTACCACGCTGCTCATGCGTCCGTGGGCGGCGGGCCGCATCGCGTCGTGGACCACGGCGTTGCGGCTCACTCCGTTTGTCGTCCTTGCCGGCCTATGGATCGCGGGCGGACTATGGTATCGGGTATTAGAGATACCTAATGTTACGCCAAGAATTGACGTGGACGCTTTTCGCGCCAGTCTGCCGACGATGGAGGACAACGAGAGCGGCCGACTCTTCCGCTCCGCCTGTCTCCATTTCGATTATCTCTCCCATACGCTTCAATCCCAACAAGCGCCGCAGGCTGGCGGGGCTGGCATGGCACCGCCCATGCCCGGCGCGGCTATGGAAGAACCACCCGCCTTACCGCCTATGGAGCGCGCCCGTAATGCCTTGGAACACGGCTGGCCGGCCGACGATAAGGCTCTTGCCGTCTGGCTGGACAAGCTGTACGCCGGCGAGTGGGCGCCGATGTTGCAAAGGGCGGCCGCCTTGCCGACCGGTCCATTCGACGACATACACAACATGACCCTGCTGACTAGCATACCGGCAACTCAACCCGCCCGTGAACTCGGCGTCGTACTCGCCGCGCGCGGGTTGCAACGGCAGGCGGCGGGAGACGACGAAGCGTATGTCGAAAACCTGCGCATCGGATTAGCCTTATCGCGGTCGTTGCGCGATCACACTCCCACGGTTGACCTCATCGTCGGCCGTGTGGTCGAGGGCGTCCTAATCGGCGGGTTGGATCGCTGGTTGGAAAAGCTACACGGGCGGTCGGACTTGATTCGTCAAGCCCTAGCCCTTCTGTCACACCACCTGGACGAGACGGCGGCGGACTCCAAGGATCAGGAGTTAGTGCAGGATCTTATTACCCAAAATACGGTAGAGTATCCGCTTCCTCTCCTAGACATGTACCTGAGCGCTGGAAATCGTGGGGTGGACGACCCTCTCATTCGGGAGGAAACGCAGTGGATCGCCACGTCCTGGCTCGTTCCTTGGGAGCGCGCTCGGCAGGCTCGCATTGTGAAAGTGGCACTCGAGGGCGATAAGAATCAACGAGACTTGTTGTTTACGCGGTTGGCCGGCCCGAATTCCAGTATTCTTCACCTCCGTAGGGATTTTCCCACCACGCCTATGCAACTGGCAACCGCGCGTGCCATGCAATTGAAGCTGGCCTTGCGCTGGTTTCAAGCCGACACCGGCAAACCCGCCGAGAATCTGGATGAACTGGTTCCGAAATATCTGCCTTCCATCCCGCTCGACCCATACGACGGCGAGCCTTTCCGCTATCGATTGTCGCGCGGCGAAGAGATTGTGTTGCCCCTTGAACCCAATACCGCGCTTCCTCCGGCGGCGCCTCTTACCCGGAAGATTCCGCCAGGTCAGGGCGTCTTGTGGAGCGCGGACAAAGACCGCGTTTTCCTGGTCCCATTGCCGCCCAAGGCAAAATGAAACGGCGGCGCGCTACGAGCCGCGACCTTACCAGTAGTTTCACAAAGTA
>DHJA01000030.1:32331-35359 GCA_002404095.1 Planctomycetaceae bacterium UBA4732
GTGAAACTACTGGTAAGGGAGCGGTTTTGGCCCCCGCTCCCTTACGGTCGCGGCTCGTAGGCGGCGTCCAGGAGTCCCATCCATGCTCTCCGTTCTTCTCTGGAAAGAATACCGCGAACACCGCCTGGTCTGGACGGCGCTGGCCTTCGTCGGCGCGGCGACGGTATTGAGTCGGTCGGTCCTGTTGGGAGCGGGCTGGCTGGAGGCACACTCCGAAGCGCGGGAAATCCTGTGCGCCCTCGCCGTCATGCTTATCGGAGCGTACGCCCTGATTTGCGGCGCCATGATGCTGGCCGGCGAATACGAAAACCACACGATGTCCTATCTGGACGCGCTGCCGGGGTTTCGGCGGCGTTTATGGCAGGGAAAGTTTCTGGCCGGCGTCCTGTTTGTGCTTGGGCAAATTGTTGTGCTGATGATTCTGTGCGCGGCCGTCTCCCTGTTCGAGAACTGGACTCAAGCCGGATGGACTTTCGCCGGAATGTTGCTGGCTGGCATATACGGCTTGTCGTGGGGTATGTTGTTTTCGTCATTCGGCCGCAGCGTAATGAGCATGATCCTGCTGTCGATGGCGGGACAGGTGGCTTGGGCTTTTCTCGCCGGGGTGCTGGCCGTCATTTTTGCTGTAATAGTATCCGTGATATTCGGAATGCGGGACGCGACCAACCCCGGTTGGTTCGGGGCTGGCTTCTTCGCGCTCACCGCGCCGGCCGCTCTCGTCGTTTCGGCGCTCGTTTTCACTCGGCTGGACCGCAGTAGGTTGCGGGCCGCGCCGGAGTCTTTGCGCGTCCCCAGGCGCCCTCTTAACGCCTCGTGGTCCATGCTTTTCTGGCTGACGTGGCGGCAGGCGCGCGGCTTTACGGTGGGATTGGCGGCTTTCGCGCTCTTTTTAGGCTTTATTACCCTCCTGGAAGCGGTGCTTCTATGGCCGGCCGCGACGTTGATCGTGGGCGTCTTGTGCGGCGCGACCGCCTTCGCCGACGAGCAGCAAGGGTCTTATCGTTTCCTCGGCGATCAACGACTGCCGCTCGGCCGACTGTGGGTGGTCAAGGTCGGCGTCCGCTTCGGCGTCGCGGTCGTCGCCGCTTTGCTCGTGTTGGCGCCGAGCTTCATCGGCGCGCTGGCCAACATTTCAAGCTCGCGATGGAACAGCCCGGAAGGGCCATACCACTTCTTCGCCGCTGTGTTCCAAAGCAACATCCTTGTTGACCTTTGCCCTCCTGGATTGTTTCTGACTCTCTGGCTAGTGTACGGCTTCAGCGCCGGCTGCCTTTATGGATTGCTGTTTCGCCACGGTCTGGCGGCGGGCGTGTTTGCCCTGTTTACATGCTCGGTGGCGGCGGCTGTATGGATACCCTCGCTGCTGGGGGGCGGTCTGCACGCCTGGCAGGTGTTCGGGCCACCGCTGCTGTTGCTGATCGCCACGCGGTTAGTCGTGCGTCCGTGGGCGGCGGGCCGCATCGCATCGTGGACGACGGCGGTACGGCTCACTCCATTCGTAGTCCTTGCCGGCCTGTGGCTCGCGGGAGGGCTTTTGTATAGGATATTAGAGATACCTAATGTTCCACAAAGAGTTGACGTGGACGCTTTTCGGGCCAGTCTGCCGACGCCGGAGGAGAACGAGGGCGGCCGACTCTTCCGCTCCGCGTGCCTTCGTTTCGACGAACTCCGCCATACACTCCAATCGCAACAAGCGCCCCAGGGCGGCGCGCCTGGAATGCCGGGACAATTGCTTCCGGCCGGCGGGATGGCCGGCGGGGTCGTCGTACAAGCTCCGGCTCGAACGCCTAGAGAGCAAGCCGACGACGCCCTGGAACACGGTTGGCCCGCCGACGACCATGAATTAGCCGCCTGGCTGGACAAGTTGTACGCCGGCGAATGGGCGCCGATGATGAAACAGGCGGCCGATCTGCCGACGGGTCCATTCGACGACGTTCGCAATATGACCGCCCTGGAGTCGTTGAAAGTATTAGACCCTCCTCGTTGGGTCGCGATCGTACTTGCCGTTCGAGGACTGCAAAGGCAAGCGGCCGGAGACGACGAAGCGTATGTCGAAAACCTGCGCATCGGGCTGAGCCTATCGCGGTCGCTGCGCGATCGCACTCCCACGATGGACTTGCTCGTCGGCCGAAATGTAGAGTTTTTCTTACTAAAGGGACTGGACCGCTGGTTGGAAAAGCTTCACGGCCGGCCCGACTTGATCCGCCAAGCTCTTGCCGTGCTTTCGCATCATCTAAACGAGACCGCGGATGACTTGAAAGATCAGGAGTTGGTGGAAGACCTTATTACGAAAAACACCGTCGAAGAACCGCTTCCCCTCCTGCAAATGTATCTGGGCGGCGAAGAGGGACTGCCGCAACGGAACGACCCTCGCGTTCAGCAGGAAGCGGAGTGGGTCGCCACGGCCTGGCTTGTTCCCTGGGAACGCGCTCGGCAGGCTCGCATTCTCCGCGTAATGTTTGATGGCGATCCAATTCAACAGGGTTGGCTGCACGGGCCGGCCAAGGGCTATGGACCGCTGCCGCAACTTGGTCCCTATCACTACGACTTTCGTTCCAAGCACGTGCGACTATGCGAGGCGCGTGCCATGCAACTGAAGCTGGCCTTGCGCTGGTTTCAAACCGACAACGGCAAGCCCGCCGAAAATCTGGATGAACTGGTTCCGAAATATCTGCCTTCCATCCCGCTCGACCCCTACGACGGCGCTCCGTTTCGCTATCGGTTGTCGCGCGGCGAAGAGATTGAGTGGCCGCCTGACCCGCCTGACCCCAATGCGCGCGCTATGCCCCCGGTGGGCGGACAACCTGGGGCCGTTCCCGCGGCGGTGCAGCCTCCAACACGGAAGATTCCGGCGGGCCAGGGCGTCTTATGGTGCATGGGCGAAGACAAAGTGGACGACGACGGCCGTCGGCAATCGAGGTCGTCCGGGGGCGAGACCGTACCCGGCGAAGACAGGATTTTTCTGGTTCCACAGCCGCCCAAAGCGAAATGAAGCGACGCTTCGCTACGAGCCGCGACCGTGAGGGAG
>DHJA01000030.1:35486-42707 GCA_002404095.1 Planctomycetaceae bacterium UBA4732
CTCCCTCACGGTCGCGGCTCGTAGGCGGCGTCCAAGGAGTCCATCCATGCTCTATGTTCTTCTGTGGAAAGAATACCGCGAACACCGCATCGTCTGGGCGGCCTTGGCCTTCGTCGCCGCGGCGTCGCTGTTGTTTCTACCGTTCGTGATGGCGCCGGGCGGATTGGAAGGCCATCCCGAAGTGCGCTACGTCCTGCGCGTACTGGTCGTCGCGCTGGCCTGGTCCTATGGCCTAATCTGCGGCGCCATGCTGCTGGCCGGCGAACGTGAAGTCGGCACATTGCCCTTCCTCGACGCGCTGCCCGGCCTGCGCTGGCGCCTCTGGTTGGCGAAGTGTTTGGCGGGCGTTCTCCTTGTGGCCGCGCAAATCATCCTGCTGCTGACCGTAGCGACGGCGGCGCATCTGTTCGTCAGCGGGGCTGATGCGGCGTGGACGTTGAATGCCATGTGCTGGAGCGGTCTCTACGGCTTCGCTTGGGGAATGTTGTTCTCGTCGTTCGGCCGCAGCGTCATGAACATAATCCTGATGGGCCTGGGCGCGCAGGTTGCGGCCCTCGCGGTCACGAGCCTGCTGGCATGGTTTCTGGCCGTTGTCACGGGCCGAATGCCGTTAGACGATCCGATCCGGTTCTGGGGAACAGTCGCCGCCACCGTCGCTCTCTTGACCATCGCTCCCGCGCTGGCCGGCTCGGCCTTTCTCTTCACCCGGCTGGATCGCGGCCGTTTACAGCCGCTGCGGATTGAGGTCCGGTCAGCGCAGCAAGGCGTCCCCGGTTGGTGGGTGTTGTTCTGGCGGACGTGCCTGCAGTCGCTTGGTTTCGCCTTGGGCATGGCGACTTTCGCATTACTTACAGGATTTTTAATACCCCTATTGGGGCCAATGGTCTGGCCGACGGCAACGCTCTTGGTGGGGATACTATGCGGCGCGACCGCTTTCAACGACGAGCGGCAAGGGTCGTTTCGCGATCTCGGCGATCAACGGCTGCCGCTGTTGCGGCTCTGGTTCATCAAGGTCGGCGTCCGCTTGGTCATCGCGCTGGCGGCGACAACCATAATGACCATGCCGACCTACTGCCTCACCCTGGTCAACCCGCACCCCATATCGCTGGCCTTCGCGGGGCTGGTGATGGCGTGCGGGCTGGTATTGTTCGGGACGATGGGGCTTGTTTACGGCTTCTGCGTCGGCGTTCTATGCGGTCTACTGTTTCGCCGCCTTCGGGCGTCCGTCGTGATCGCGTTGTTTATGAGCCTTCTCTTGGCGGCGATTTGGGTTCCTTCCTTGCTGACGGGCGGCTTGCACATGTGGCAGGCGCTTGGGCCGCCGATTCTGTTGTTGGCCTCCACGCCGCTACTGTTGCGGTCGTGGGCGGCGGGTCGAACGGCCTCGTGGACGACGGTTAAGCGACTTGCTCCATTTGTGGTTCTCATCGCCCTATGGATCGTCGCCGGCTTGTGGTATCGGGTATTGGAGATACCCAATGTCCCTGAGCAAGTAGACTTGGAAGCCATTCGGGCGACGCTGCCCACGGAGAAAGATAACAAAGCCGGCGAACTCGTTCGCAGCGCTTGCGCGGGCTTCTACGGTCTCTCTGAAAAGCCGCTTGTTACGCCGGAAGGCATAAGGGAGCAGGCCAAGAACGTGCTGGATCACGGCTGGTCCGGCGCCGACGCGCAGTTGGCCGCGTGGCTGGACAAGGCGTCCGCTGAAGCGTGGGTAGGAATGCTGAAAGAGGCGTCCGACCTGCCGCCGGGCATGGTGGAAGATATGCGGAATCTAGCCTATGTGGGTTATCGACCAGTAGTCGAAAATTCCAAGGAGATCACGGTTGTACTCGCCGCACACGGGCTACAGCGCCAGGCGGCCGGTGATGACGAAGCGTTCGTCGAAAACCTGCGCCTTGGCCTGAGTCTATCGCTGGCAATGCGTCATCGCGCTCCCATACTGGACGTAGTTCGCGGTCGGGAAAACGAGGTGCTTCTGCTGAAAGGGTTGGACCGATGGTTGGAACGCCTTCACGGCCGGCCGGATTTGCTCCATCAGGCGCTCGACGTCCTCTCCAAGTATGCGGACGCAACGGCGAACAGCGACGAAGATCAGGATCTGATGAATAATCTACTGATATTGAATTGCATCAAAGACCCTCTTCCTTGGCTGCAATATGCCCTAAGTGTTGTTAACAAAGGCGCACTAAAACCCGATTCAGACGTGCAGGCGGAGGCGCGCTGGGCGTCCGCGGCATTGCTCGCGCCGTGGGAACACGAACGGCAACAGCGCATTTTGCGCGTCATATTCTGGGGCGACGAGGCGCAGCGCCGCGGGGCGGCCTGGTCGAACAATGGGGGACCGCTTATGTGGTTCTTTTACATCCGGGGCGAACCGAACAAGCTCGCGAACGTAGCTTTGGAGCGAGCGGGGCTACTCAAGTTGGCGCTGCGTTGGCATCTGGCCGACAACGGCAAGCCGGCCGAGACGCTGGACGCACTGGTTCCGAAATATCTGGCATCCATTCCGCTCGATCCTTACGGCGGCGCGCCGTTCCGCTATCGGTTGTCGCGCGGGGAAGAGATCGCGTTGCCATCTGATTCCAGCGACGCTCTTCCAGCGGCGCCTTCTACCCGGATGATTCCGCCGGGTCAGGGCGTCTTGGGGAGGGCAGGCCAAGAGGTTGTTTTTCTTGTTCCACTGCCGCCCGAAGCAAAATGAAGGCGAGCGGCGGGGTTTATCCCCGCCGGTTGAACCCGCCGGGATAAACCCGGCGGCTCGCTTGATCAGGCGGCTCGCTAGTATCGACACAGAGGGAGTCTCAACCATGCTCTCCGTTCTTCTATGGAAAGAATACCGCGAACACCGCATCGTCTGGGCGGCCTTGGCCTTCGTCGCCGCGGCGTCGCTGCTGTTTCTGCCGTTCGTGATGGCGCCGGGCGGACTAGAGAGCCATCCGGAAGTGCCTAGTATTTTGCGAACGATGATTATCGTCCTGTCCTGGACCTACGGCCTCATCTGCGGCGCCATGCTGCTCGCCGGCGAACGCGAGGTGGGTACGCTGTCCTTCCTCGACGCGCTGCCGGGCCTGCGTTGGCGCCTTTGGTCGGCGAAGTGCTTGGCGGGGCTGCTCCTTGTGTTCGCGCAAATTGCCCTGGTGATAGTCGTGGCCGCGGCGGCGCATCTGTTCGCCAACGGCTTCGAGGCGGCGTGGACGTTGAACGGCATGATCTGGAGCGGCCTCTACGGCTTCGCCTGGGGGATGTTGTTCTCATCGTTCGGCCGCAGCGTCATGAATATGATTCTGCTGGCCCTGGCCGCGCAGTTCGCGGCCGTCTTCGTCACCAGTCTTCTGGCGGGGTTTCTGGCCGCTCTGGCGACGATAGCCTCCGGCAAGCCGGCGGGCGACGACGCGATTCGCTTCTGGGGGCCGGTCGGCGCCGGCGTCGCGCTCTTGACCATTGCTCCCGCTCTGGCCGGCTCCGCCTTTCTCTTCACCCGAGTGGATCGCGGCCGCTTGCAGCCGCTCCGTACCACGGCCGTGCGAGCAAGGAAACCGCGCAGCCCCGGTTGGTTGGTGTTGTTCTGGCTTACGTGGCGGCAAGCGCGCGGTTTCGCCTTGGGCATGATGATTTTCGGGTTGGTTGTGGGATTTTTAATACCCACATTGGGGCCGCTTGCCTGGCCGGCCGCGACGCTATTGGTCGGCATCCTATGCGGCGCGACCGCTTTCGACGACGAGCAACAAGGGCCGTTTCGCTATCTCGGCGATCAACGGCTGCCGCTGATTCATCTCTGGATCGTCAAAGTCAGCGTTCGCCTGGCCGTCGCGCTGGCGGCGACCGCCCTGATGACAATGCCGTCAATGATCCTCGTCCTGTTCAACTCGCAGGCCTTGTCGCGGACGTTCGCGGGGCTGGTAATTACATCCGGGCCGGTGTTGTTCTTGACGATGGGACTTGTCTACGGCTTCTGCGTCGGCGTTCTATGCGGTCTGCTGTTCCGAAGCATTCTGGCGTCCGCCCTGTTCGCCTTAATATTGAGCCTTCTCCTAGCGCTCATTTGGTTGCCCTCCTTGTTGGCCAGCGGCTTACACACATGGCAGGCGCTCGGCCCGCCAATTCTGTTGTTAGCCTCTACGCCGCTGCTGTTGCGTCCGTGGGCGGCGGGCCGGATCGCCTCGTGGACGACGGCGGCGCGGTTCACTCCGTTCCTGGCCCTCATCGGTCTATGGATCGCGGGCGGCTTGTGGTATCGGGTATTGGAGATACCAAATGTTCCTGAGCAAGTAGACTTGGAACGCTTTCGTGCGAACTTGCCCACGGAGAAGGAGAACAAAGCCGGCGAACTCGTTCGCAGCGCTTGCACACGGTTCGGCGACCTCCTCCGAGAACTTTATGAGGAACAGTCGCACGGTATTCATCCTGGCGTGGCAGGCGCTCCGCCCTTACGGATAGAGGAGCGAGCGGGGAACGTGCTGGATCACGGCTGGCCCGGCGACGATCCAGAATTGACCGCCTGGCTGAACAGGATAATCGCCGGCCAATGGCTGGGAATGCTGAAAGAGGCCGCCGACATGCCGCCGGGCGTGGTGGAAGACCTGCGAAATGTGACCTATATGAGTCGTCAACCGGCGGCGGAAAATTGCCAGATGATCACGCTCGCACTCGCCGCGCGCGGGCTGCAACGCCAGGCGGCCGGCGATGATGAGACCTTCGTCGAGAACCTGCGCATTGGGCTGAGTCTATCGCTGGCGATGCGTCACCGCGCTCCGATCGGCGACGTTTATCGCGGTCGGGAAAGCGAAGTACTCCTGCTGAAGGCGCTGGACCGATGGTTGGAGCGCCTTCACGGCCGGCCGGACTTGCTCCATCAGGCGCTGGACGTCCTCTCCCAATACGTGGATGCGCCAAAAGGCGACGACGAGCAGGATTTGATGGAAGATTTAATGATTATGAATATGGTGAATGACCCTATTCCCTTGCTAAAATATTCCCTGACTTTTACCGGAGATTCACGAATAGACGACCCAAACGCACAGATGGAAGCGCAATGGGTCGCCACGGCCTGGCTCGCGCCCTGGGAACAGGAACGGCAACAGCGCATTTTGCGCGTCTTGTTCTGGGGTAACCACGCACAGCGCCAAGCGCTCCAGCTGTACGGAACAGGATCGCTTTCGTGGTACGTGTACATGCGGGGCAAACCAAACAAACTTACGAACGTGAGCATGGAACGAGCCGGGTTATTGAAGCTGGCGCTGCGGTTGTATCAGGCGGACAACGGCAAACCGGCCGAGACGCTGGACGAATTGGTTCCGAAATATCTGCCGTCCATCCCGCTCGACCCGTTTGATTACTATGGAAAGCCATTCCGATATCGCTTGTCGCGCGGCGAGGAAATTGATTGGCCGCCCGATCCCCTGTTGTCCGGTAGCACGATTCCACCGCCCGCGGAGCCGCCAGTGGCAGCGGAACCCCCGGACGATCTCTTCCCCTGGCTGCCTCCGCGCCCTAGGCGCAAGATTCCTGCTGGGCAAGGCATCCTATGGAGCGTCGGCGAGGACAAAATTGACAACGGGGGTCATCGGCAAACAGGCAGTTACGACGGACTACCTGGTAACGGAGGCGCCTTCTACGACAAGGAAGACATCATTTACCTTGTACCCTTGCCGGCGAAAGGAAAATGAACGGCGGCAGCCGTAACGACTTTGCCGCGCGATCGGCAAACAAACCGTCTTCGGAGGCGCGGCAGCCGTTGCAATAGCGCGTCGAGGTTGCGATCATGGATGGAACGCCTTCGGAGGATTTCACCATGCGCACCTTGTCCGTCCTTTCGCTGACGTTGGCCGTTTGCCTATCGGCCCCGCCGGCCCGCGCCGCTGCTTCACATCAACTCGTCCTCACCGATCCGGGTTACGCGCTTTGGGAGATTCGGCCGCTCGACCGCCGCGTCTACGTCCTGACGCTGGAAGGCGCCTGGAAAACGCCGCCCGACCCAGACGCCGGGTACTACGTCAACATCGAGTATGCCAACGGCGGTACGGTCACGCATCGCGTGCTGGACGACCGCATGTTCGGCAAAGGCGACGTCCAATGTCTTTTGATGCAGTACCAGTGGGAAAAGTACCGCTTTCAGAAGGGCGACAAGCTGACCGTGTTCGTCACACGGAAGAAGCCGGGCGCTCCGCCCGACGATCAGGAAGTCATCAGCAACCGGCTTGAAGTTATGTGGCCGTTCGACCGCCAAGTGGTGCGGCTGGCGCCGAGGACGCGGTTCACCGAACGCGAGCCGGTGGACGCTTACCATCCCGACGCCGACCGAATTCCCGCAGTCCCGCCGCCGGAGAAATGAGGACGTGGACGAAGTTCTTGCGGTGCCGCGCTGGTCCGCGTTATGATGGGTGATGGAAAACGCCCTACCCGCGACCTGGGAGTCTCCGCAATGAAACGCACGTTCGCCGCTTTCGCCGTTCTCCTGGCCGTCGCAACCTACGCTTCAGCCGAAGAGAAGCAGCAGCCCAAAATCATCTGGCACGGCCAATCGTTCTTCGAGGTTATCTCCAGCGCCGGCACGCGCGTCATCCTCGATCCGCACGCCATTGAGGCTTACGGCCGGATCGAGGTGGACGGCGACCTGATCCTGATGAGCCATTTGCACACCGACCATACCCAAGTGGACGTGGTTAAGGATTTCAAGAAGGTCAAGCAATTCAACGCTCTCAAAGACGCCAAGGGCGACGGCCGGCGCGTCGAGTTCGTGCCGATCAATGAAAAGTTCAAGGACGTGAAGTTCCGCGACGTTGCCTCATTCCACGACCCCAAGGGCGGCCTGCTGCGCGGCCGTAACGGCATTTGGGTCATCGAAATGGACGGCTTACATATCGTCCACTTAGGCGATCTGGGACAGATCTTAACCGAAGAACAGGTCAAGGAGATTGGGCCGGTGGACGTGCTGATGATCCCCGTCGGCGGCGTTTACACGATCCACGGTACCGACGCCAAGACGGTCATCGAACAACTCAAGCCGAAGCGGTACATCCTGCCCATGCACTACGGCACGCGCGTTTACGACGACCTGCCGACGCTGGACGAGTTCCTCGACGGTCAGAAGCCGACGCTCATCAAGAATTTCGACCGTACCAATGAATTGACAATCGACCCGACGGCCGAACCACCGCCGGAGCCGCTGATTGCGATTTTGCATTGGGAAAAGAAGTGAATCGTTTAGCCGCGACCCGA
>DHJA01000030.1:42797-52480 GCA_002404095.1 Planctomycetaceae bacterium UBA4732
TCGGGTCGCGGCTAAACGGCGCCCCTTACTTACGGCTTCCGTTCATCTCCCGTCGCCTTCGTCTTCTTTTCCTTCGGCAATTCGCCGCTTGGGACCAATTCCAACCACGCCTTGACCGCTTTCTCGCGCTCCTCCTCCGTCGCGGCTGGGTCATAAGGGATGTCCCGGCCGACGGGCGCCAACCGATAAAGGTGCCAGCGCGCCAACTGCCGTACCGCCAGTTTCGGGTGTTGCAGCAGACGGATGAGCGCTTCATACGTCGTCGGCGCGTCGGCGTCGAACGGACTGTGCAGCAAATCCAACACCGCGTCGGCTTGGCGATCCGTATAGCCGAGACGGTCCTGTAATAAACGGTGAAGTTGCTGATCTCGGCCCACTTCCGCGCCGATCCACATTCGCAGCGCCAGCACGGCCGCGTCGCGCACGTCTGCCGAACCCGGGTCGGCCAACGCCTCGGCCACGCGCGGCAAATCGTCCAGGGCGTTCCATCCCAACACGGCGAACTCGCGCATTTGCGCGGCCCGCGATTTGTCTTTTTCCGTCGCGGCCGCGTTGAACAATGCCGTCATCGTTTCCTCCGGCGAGCCGGTTTTCTTCAGCGTGGCCTTATAGGTCCGGACGACTTCGTCCACCGCCTTGCCCTCGGCCGGCACCAGCACGTTCGGATCGGCCCACGCCGGCAACGCCCTCAGCCTTTGCGGGCCGCTCGCCTCCCCGGCCACGCTGTCCCACGTCATCAGCGCCGGCCCCGGTGGGGCCGACAGCTCATACGAATGGGTGTCCGTCGTCAACTGCGCTTGCCCTTTGAGCATCAGCAAAACGAGGACTTTCGTCGGCTCTTCGCCGGGCCGCGGCTCCTTGGCGAAGCGAACGCCGCGCGGCCATCGGCCGTATATTTCCAGGCCGACGCGCGTGCCCGGTTCGGCCAGCGTCAGCTGCCAGGCGAACCCCGGCAGACGCACCCAGATGCGGGCCGGCCCCTTTTCCTTGGTGTTGGTCAACAGCACCCGGCCTTCGCGCAGCGTGAAATCGAGGTCGTAGGCCCGGCCGTCGTGGAGCATGACCTCCGATGCGAGGACGGGCGACGGCGAAAGTTGCGGCCAACCTCCAAACAACGTTAGGCTCACGCCCGGCGGTTCCGTCTCCACGACCGCTTGAACTCCGGGCAGCGCCAGCAATACGTCGCGGCTGGAAACCATGACGGTTTTCGCCACCGGCTTCCAATCCTTGCCGCTCGACTCGCGCGACAGCAGTGTGCCGTCCGGCGACGTACATTTCGCCACGACCGCGCGCGGTTCCGGCCCGGCGGCCACGGCCTCCGCGGCGCGCGTGAGGCCGCCTGACATAAGCACCGCTAATAACACGACCACCCAGGAGGGGCTGCCGAGAGAAGGGCTGGGAAGATTCATGGGAGTAATGCTCAAGGGGTGAAGGAAACTACGGTAGTATCTCAAGTTGTCCCATAGGACCTATAAGACTTATAGGACCCATGAGACACGCTGAGACGCTACTGAAACTACGCCCGCCGCTCGCCATTGGTTTACTACCTCAAGGCTCTCACGACTACTTCGTTTGGATGGACGTGGCTTATCCGGTAGCTCCGGCGGTCGGCGTCGCGCTCCATCGGCTGAATGCGGCCGCGCTTGTCGGTCGCGCGGGCCATCAGCGCGCGCTTGCCGTCGGCCGGCGTCTTCCAGTTGAATTCCCACAGCCGCCATGCCATCGGCGCCCCCTCGCCAAGGAGCTTCGCTTCCGCCCATGTCCCGCCGCCGTCGGTGCTGACCTCGACCTTCGCCGGCTCCGACTCGCCCGCCCAGGCCGCCCCATGCACCCGAACCGTGGCGTTCGCCGGCACGGTCGCGCCGGCCTCGGGCTGAGCAATCGACGCCTTGACGTCCATTTCCGTGATCGCCTTCAGCGTCGGCAGACCGTAGCGCCGCTCCCAAAAGGCGTATTCAATCCCCTGAAAGAACCCGTCAAAAGGCCGATCCGCCACAATGATCCGCGTCAGCCATTTGACCGACGCCATGCCGTACCATCCGCCCACGATGGCCCGCAGCGGGAAGCCGTGCGCCTCCGGCAGCACGGCCCCGTTCATCTTGTAAGCCAGTAGCACTTCGGGCTTTTGTGCCTTGGCCAACGGCAGACTCCGCGCGAACGGAATGGCGCCTGCCGGCTTCGCGTCGTTTTTCGGCTCTCCTTTGTCCGGCCCTTCCAACACCACTTCCATCGCCTCAGTGCGGAGGCCGGCTTTCTCTAGCACCTTCGACAACGGCACGCCGGTCCATTCGGCCGTGCTGACGGCTCCCAACTCCCACTGCACGCCCTTCGCCTTAGGCGTCAGGAAGGCCCGGCCGTTGCCAGCGCACTCCAGCGTCACCGTTCTTGTCACCGAGGGAAGGTCGAGCAGCTGGTCGTAGGTCAGCTCAAGAGGCCGTTCCACCGCGCCGATTACCTTGAGACGCCAGTCCGCCTTATCGAGGCGAGGCTGAGGAAAGTGATTGCGGACATAAAATAGTTGATTGGGCGTAATAGACTTATCCAGCGCCGCGAAGGGGAATTCCAGGTTGTCGGGGTTTAATTCGCGCGGGATAAGTTTCGCGGAGTGCGCGTCGTCGGCCGCGAACAGCGCGGCGCCGCCAGACCAGAAGAACGGTAAGGCCGCCGCGGCCGCTCCACGTAGGAAGTCGCGCCGGTCCACGCTCGCGTTGATCCGCCGGGTAGGCATGCCTTTCTCCAGTGTACCCCGGGTTCATGAGTACATTCACCCGGGGCTTTATTGCGGTCGTCCTCCGGACTCCGGCCGCCGACACGATCTTGTCTTAGAGCCCCTTCGGGCGACGGGAATAAAGCCCCGGGTGAATGTACTCATGAACCCGGGGTACGAGTCGTCCCATTCGGGATGCCCCGCTACGGTTTAATAAAATAAGCCGGTTTACTCATCGGCCCCTCGAAGAGTTCCTTGGCGACCTCGAAGAGTTCGTCGGGAATGCCGGCGTAATAACCCTTGTCGTTGCCAAGGGCCGCCTTGTCTCCCGTCAGGTTGACGACCTTCAATTGCGACGCCTTTTCCTGCCCTTCCACTGTCATATCAATCGTAAGAGCGGCCTTGTCCTCGTCCTTATCGAACGCCGTCTTGATCTTGGCGTCCTGCCCGACAAAGCGCTTCGCCTGCAAGTGCGCCAAGCCTTCGACGAGGATGCGGACTTTGTCCTGATCGACCGCGATGCTGTTTGGGGCCGGCGTTTTCACGACCCACTTGCCTTCGGCGTTCCGCTCGAAGTCCCACGTCGTTGGCATTCCGGTCACGTTGACCCATCCGGTCAACTTCAGCGCCTTGACCTTGGACGCATCGGCGACGGCGAATATCGTTAAGTCGCGCAGGTCTTTTTGCAGAGCATCCAGACGGGTTTTGTCCACTACGAAGATCATCGGCCGTTGGCTTTGGCGGGCGTACTCGCCGCCGCCGGCCGCGTCCTTGCCGAAATCGTAGCTGTACGAAGTCTTATCCGCCTTGGTGACAACGGCCTTGAGCGCCGGCGTCTTCAGGCCGTATTCCTTGTCAAGTTCGTCGTCTTTCGGCGTTTCAGCGACTAACCGTGTGGCGCGCAGGCCGTGCAGCTCGGCCAGAATCTGTTCAACGGCCGGCTTGGAAACCTTACGGCCGGCCATGTCCTTCGGCTCCGCGAACGTCCACGGCGTATCGGCCTTGGCGTCCGCGCGGACAATTATGGTATGAACGCCGCCGCGGTCGAGCGCCAATTGCACCACGTCCTTGTCCGGCAACTCAAATTTCCCGTTGAAACTCGGCAATTCCTTGTCTTCGTAGGCCAGCGGCCCGGCCTTTGCTTCGTCTAGCAACAGGTCCGGCGTCTTAACGAGAGCCGTCTCATCCCAGCCCTTGTGGTACGCTTGGCGCTTGATTATGACGTCCTTGCCTTCGATGGCGCCGAACGTCAGCCGCGACGCCGGCTTGTCCGCCTTGTCCTTAGCCAACACTAACCGCGCCTTTGTCTCGGCTTTCTTATCCGCCTCTTTCGGGTCTTTCTTGTCGTCTTTTTTCTCATCTTGCTTTTCAACGCCGTCCACCCAAATCGACACGACGGCGGAAGGCTTGTCCAGTCCCAGCTTGGTTTGATCGGCCTTGGGGTCGAGGAACGACCCGACGGGCGTCTTCTGCACCAGTTGGTTGACGAAGCGCTGCACGGGATCGCCGTTGGGATCACGATTTGGGTCTTTGCTCAGGGGAATCTCGGCGCCGTCGCGGTAGAGACGCCAGGGCGCATCGCCGGTTTCGCGGCGGAACTCCAGCTTGCCGAAGGCATTGACCACATCGACGGCCAGCGGCTTCTCGGACGGCCCCAGAGCCGCCAGGCTGTGATTGCGCAGCTTCGCCGGGTCTTTGAACAACGCCGCGATCTCGTCCGGGCCTTTCGGCGAAACTTCGACGACGGTATTGCCGTTTTCGCCCTTGAGGGCCGCGTAGTATTTCGGGTCGGCCGCTTTGTCGTCCACCTTCTTGCCGACGCCGACAAGCAGAGTAATCGGCGACGTTTTTGTCTGCGGCGTGCCGTTTTCATCCTTGATCGAGTCGATGCGGTCCACCTCAATCGTCAGCACGTCCGACTTCGCGGGGTCAAGGTTGTACTTGGCCATATCCTTGGCGTCCTCTTCCACAAAGCCGCCCTTACCGACGGAATCGACTTTTATGTCCGACAATTCCTTGAGCAAACCCTCCACGCCAGTCGGCGGCACGCTGCTCGCTTCGCCCTGCTCCGCTGAGCCGTCGTAGCCCTCGGCGTCTTTGTACTCCCACAAACCTTCGCCCTTCTTGATGAGGACGAGCGCCCCCTTTGGCGCCTCCTTTTTATCCACTTTGCTCAGGGTTAGCTTGACGTGCTGGTAATCCGCAGGACTCGCCGCCAGTAAATACGGGTCGCGGAAATCGTCCAGCTTTTTGAAGACGGAATCGATCGCGCTGCGGGGCACGGCCATCACCGCCGACTTATCCGAGGAAGTCACATAAGCGACGCCGGCGCCGAACGCTCCCTGACCGCCGACGTTGATTTTCAGCTCTTTGCCGTCCTTGGTTTTGAGAGTGACAACTTCGGCCGGCGGGTCTAGTTCCGCGGCCTTGCGATCAGCCGGGATTGCGGCCTTAGCGTCGGCTTCGGCGTCGAGGACTTGACGCACCAGCCCTTCGACGACCGAAGTGTTAGCGCGGAAGGGACGCGGCGCGGTGATCGCCCAGTGGTTGGAGTCCGCGTCGCGCTCGAAGACAATGGTTTGCGCATCGGGCCGCGCGCGTTCGATCTCCACGCGCGTCACGGCGTCGGATGTAACGGCGCTCTTGTCGTGGGCGCTGGGAAGGACGTACCGGCTGGTATCGACGTAAGGAGTCGGCTCGATCAGCAAGACCAGGCCCACCAGGGCCAGGATGCCCACTAAGATGCCGAACAGTATGTAAGTCGTTTTGTAATTCATCGCGTATTGGCCTTTTCGACAAAGCAAAATCACAAGCCCCGAGCGCGAGCGAGGGGTTTCGTCAAAACCCCTCGCTTGCGCTCGGGGCTTGTAAGAAATCGCTTCTCACCGGCGCCGTACCAGCCAGACGCCACAGCCAGCGGCGATCACGGCTAAAATCATGTGCCCCAACGGAAGGAGCCACATGTTGTAGCTGACATCGGGCGACAGACTCAGCGTGAATCGTGGGCGCACCTTGTCCTCGTCTAAGTTGACCGCGCTGGCGCCAATGTCCGGCTCCCCGCGTAACCAGGAGAGACAGCTGGTAAACAGATCGTACTTCATTTTGCCGTCGCGACCGCTGACCAAGCCAAGGTTGGAAATCCAGTCCGCGTTGCCGACGACGATCAAACGCGGGTGGGCCTCGCCTCCCGCCCGACTGTGAATGGGATCGTTCGGCATTCCGGGAGCCGGGCCGGTCTCCGATACGGCGACGGCCACGATAATCGGCTCGTCGCTGAAGCGGGCGTTCGCGTCCTTCGCCTTCGCCGCCGCTGCCACGGACGGCTTTTCGGTCAGATCGGTTTGCACCCACACCGGATTGCTTGCCGTGACGAGAAGCTCCTCCGCTTTGACCGCGCCGCCGCCGGGCAAGGCCTTGACCGTGCGCACGTCTTCAAAGACGAAAAGTTCTCTGTTCGGCGCGCCCAATGCCTTGGCCACAGGGTTGGCGCTTTTCCGACTCGTTTCCACCTGGATTAGGGTCGGCCGGTTCGGGTTCTGCAACGTCAGTACATGGTCGTCGCCGACCTGGACGCCGAACTTGCCCAAGAGAGGTTCGAGGCCGGAACGCACCATCTGATTGTTCTCAAGCGACACGCCTGTCAGCACGAACAGCCTGCCGTGGCGGCCCTTGGGAATCTCGGTCAAACCCGAATTCGCCTCGTCATAGGTGTAGCCCATGTATTCGTAGATCGCCTTGAGGGCGTCCGGTTTCAGTTTCTCGGGCCGCGCCGCCACCACCACTTCGGCGTCGTCGGGAACCTTGGGCGTCTCCTTGGTGAATTTCCACTCTTTGAGGTCGTAGATTTCGTGCTGCTTCAGGACGGTGAGCAGCAGACCCACCCCTTCGATGGAATCTCCCTTGTTGTCGTTGAAATCCAGTTCGCCGTCGCCTTGGGTGAAGTAGACCACCTGCTTGCCCTCGGTCAGAGAGCGAATGGTCTTCAACAATACGCCCTCGCCGTGAAAGACTTCCTGACCGCCGCCGCCGTCCGGGCTGGGATCCTCCTTGACTAAGGAGGTTCTGGGAACAAAGGCGGTCTGCTCCTTAGACGGGTCGCCATAGACGACCAACATCCCTTCACGCAACCTAAGTTGAGGCCCCCTGAAATCCATGACCTCTTCCGTGATTTTTGCCTTATATTCTCGCCCCAACTCCTGGATGCGCGTCTGGTCCAGGGTGCTGAGCGTCTCCCAACTGATTTGCGGAGTGACGCCGCGACAGTTCTCCAGAAGCGTCTCGACCTGTTCGCTTGTGGACCCGCCCGCATTCAAAAAGACGTAGATCTTCAACGGCGCCTTGAGGTCGGCCAGGGTCGCGCGGGAGCGGTCGCTTAGGCTATAAAGGCGCGACTGCGTCCAATCGTAGGTTCCGGCGAAAATCGGCGTAACAAAGTCATAACGGCTCAACTTAGGAACGTAGGGCAGAAGGTTGACGAGCAGCAGCACGGCGCCGAGAAGCAGGGTCGTGAAAACGGCGTTGAAGCCGTAGAGCAGCCGGCGCATGAGCGCGCTTTCGCGTTCCACGCCGCGCGACAATTGAAGGCTGAGGAAGGTCAATCCCAGGCCGCCCACCAGCGCCATCGCCACGATATAGAGACGAACCGGCTGCTTCCGCCATTCCTCCACGCCGCCCAGGAAGATCGGGGCGTACGCGTGGGTGAACGGCAGGGCCAGGCCCAACAGCGCCGTAATAATGCCCACGGCGCCGCCGAGAACGAGAAGCAGCAGACGGATGATTTCCACTTCGCCAAGTTTGCGTCCTGGAGTGGCGAGGACGGCGGCCGCGCCGATGACTCCGGTGATGAGCGAACCCGCCACGGCCCAGAAGAATACCGGCCCTAGCGCGTTGGCCCAACTGCCTTTTGGAAGCCATGCTTCCTTGACCAGCAGGTAAATGGGTAGAACTGCCCATAGCACGGCCAGCCCAATAAGGACGTAGCCGGTCTCTTTATGATGCTTCGCCAATTCCGCCAGCGCGCTGGGTCGGGACGGCGCGGCGTTCGGCGGTTGTTCTTGGGAACTCGACATGATTCTCTACCTCGTCAGACGCTAATCCGTGGAACCAGTTGGTTAGCCGCGACGCGAAGCGGAGCGCGTCTCCCACGCGCTNNGGGGGACCCCCCCCGGGGGGGGGGGGCGCCCTCCCCCCCGCCGGGGGGGCGGGGGGCGGCGGCGCGGGGGGGCGCGCGCCCCCCCCCCCCCCCCCTCCGCTTCGCGTCGCGGCTAACCCAATTCAGCTCCATTTCCGCACTTCCAGCACTTTAACGGTCAAAAACAGCCACATCGCCGTCATCGTCGCGGGGAAGATTAACAGCTTGGGTTGTAGCTTGCCTTCGATGGCGGAGTTCCAGGCGTCGTAATAGCTCAAATGGTGCAGGACCGGCTCCCAGAAAGCGTTTTTGGCGGCCCGGCCTTCATACTCAAAGACGACGAGGAACGTCAGCACGAGCATTCCGACGAACGCTAATAGGAAACCGACGATCTGACTCCGGGACAGGCTGGAAAAGAACAGACCCATGCCCACGAAGTTCGCCCCAGTGATAATCAGCGCGATCAGGAAGCTGAGCAGCGGCCGATAGTCGAAGTCCTTGCCGGCCGCGATGCGCAGCGAAAGCAGATAAACGGCGAACGGCGCCCAGATGACAAGGAACGTCAGCAGCGCCGACAGGAATTTACTGAACACGACGGCGAAGTCGTCGATGGGACTGGTGAGCAGCACTTCAAGCGTTCCCGAGCGCTTTTCTTCGCTCAACAGCCGCATCGTCAAAGCCGGCACGACGCAGATGGTGACAATAATCGCCGGCAGGTTGGAGACGAACAGGTTTTTGACAATCGGCTCCATCACGCCGGCGAACTGATCGGTCGGCAACAGCGGCAGGGAAAACAAAAAGAACGATACGGCCGCGAAAATGCTGGACACGAACAGGGCGAAATAGGCGATCGGCGAAAAGAAGTAGGACGCCAATTCCCGCCGCGTCATCACCACCCATACCTGGTCGGAGCAGATGAGGTAGGCCGAGCAAAAGTAGATCAGTCCCAGGCCCATCATCAGCACGCCATGCGGGATCAGGTAATCCTCCCAGACGCGATCGTTTGGCCCGCGCAACCAACCGCTGCCGTAAATCACCCACAGGCCGATCAGGAAAAGCGGGATGAAGGCCAGCCACGTCAGACTTCGCAGTCGCGGCAGCGGTAAGCCAAACAAGGGCGATTCCGGCGTGAAATGGCCCGAATTGACCAGCAACCGCGTACCGATTTCCACCGCCAGCGCCAGGAGGATGAGGATTTCCAGCGGGCGGAAGCTGGGCGACGAACGCCACAAGGCCGTGAAGAAGACGATTAGGCCGACGGCCCCGACGACCAGCCCCGTGCGATAGGCGAAGTCGTCGCTGGAACCGCGCAGGCCGACGAAGGCGACGAGGTAAACCAGACCGACCAGCGCCAGTACCAGACCGACGGGGGCGAAGAACTGGACGGACAGGCTGCCGCCGAATAGACCCATCACTGCCAACACCGCCCCCGCCGCCAGTAGCGTCAATTCAAGGTAGTTGCGGACGAGTTCCACGGTTTCATTGCGCAGGGTGAACAGCAGCAGAAGCAGCGCCACGGTCAGGAAGAGGAAACCGGGGCCGAGTAGGTCGCCGACTTGTCCCGGCCGGTTTCCGGTCCCGTAGGGTACAAGGCTGAGTATCACGCCGACGACCAAGCAGAGGACGCCCAAACACTGATAAACGCGGCGGAACTCGATGTTGCGGTCGTACGCGGCGTGGAAGAGCAAGCAGAGGACGCCGAAGTGCAAAATGAGGCTGGCCCAGCCGACGGTGAAGGGGAACGGCAGCGTCTTGATGGTGAAAACGCCCATATAGAGGGCGACGCCGCCGACGACCGTGCAAAAAGCGCCGACAAGGGCACAGACTCGTGCGAACGTCGGTTCG
>DHJA01000096.1:0-2156 GCA_002404095.1 Planctomycetaceae bacterium UBA4732
GCAAACCGTGTCGTGCGCCCGTCCGGGGGGGCGAGGGCCAAGTGGCGTTCCGATTTCGGCCGGCTCTTTATACCATAGCAATGAAGGCCCACGCCGCAAACCAAGGTGACACTCCTCCATGCAACAAGTGCTTCTTCGCATACCCCTCAAAGCGGATTGGCTGCCTGCCGGTCTGCCCCTATGGCTCGTCCTTTTGGTCATTATCCTGGCGTTGGCCGCCGCCATGTACGCGATCGCTCCTTTGGCGCCGCGCTGGAAAATCCATCCCAAGAACGTCCAGGCCGTGGCCGGCTGGGTCGCCGTCGCCGGGCTGGTGGTCGGCGCCCTGGCGTACTTCTTCGCCGACACGGGACTGCCCATCTACGGCTTCGGGATGATGCTCTTCCTGGCCTTCATCGTCTGCAATTGGGTGGGCGGCCGCCGCGCCGAACATGAAGGCGTTCCCAAGGAAGTCGTGCAGGATCTCGGTATTTGGTTAATCGTCGGCGGCCTGATTGGCGCGCGTCTGACCTCCTTGTTCAGCTCGGGCCATATGCCGGAAAGTTTATGGAAAGGCGTTATTCAGTTTATTAGCATCTGGGATGGCGGTATTGTCCTCTACGGTGCCGTCATCGGCGGCCTGGTCGCCTACGTCATTGCGTATTTCGTCGTCTTTCGCAAAATAGGCGTTTCCACTCTCAAATTAGCGGACATCCTTGCGCCGACGCTGGCGGTGGGTCTGGGTCTCGGCCGCATCGGCTGTTTCCTCAACGGCTGCTGTTACGGCCAGGTCGCCGCCGCCGACTGCCCCATCTGCGCCGTGTCGTTTCCGCTGTCGGCGCCGCCGCGTTATGAGATGGTCAACAAGGGCTATCAGACCGCGGCCGGCTTTACGCTGGCCGCCGATAAGACAGAGGCGGTCGTGGCGCAAGTCGAACCGGGTTCGTCCGCCGACCGCGCCGGCCTCAAGGCTGGCGACGTTATCCTGGAGGCGGACGACGCCCCCTTGAGCGGCGCGCAGAGCCGTTTTCCCGGCTCCAGTCCTGTCGATAATCTGGATCAATATATGGGCAATTTCGGGTCGTGGCCGCGCGGCAAGAACGATCTAACCCTGGAGGTGCGCGGCGGCGACGGTGCGACTCGGACGATGACGCTCCGGCCGTGGACGCTCGGCCTCCATCCGACGCAGCTTTACGAGGTCGTAAGCATGATCCTGCTGTTCCTGCTGCTGACGGCATACTACCCGTTCCGCCGGCACGACGGCCAGGTCGTGGCCCTGCTGATGATTGGCTACGCCGTCCACCGTTATCTCAATGAGATGTTGCGGGCGGACGAGCGCCCGGTAGGGTTCGAGAGTTGGACAAGCATTATCCTTTTTGTCGCAGGTGTGGCCCTTTGGCTGTACTTGTGGCGGCAGCCGGCCCAGTATCGTCTCCAGACGAGGGAAACCGTCGCGCCCCTGCGGAAATCGGCGACGACGGCGAGCAACCCCGCCGCCACTTAGCCCATTGGCATCTACAAAAGCATCTTCTATGGTCGGGGGGTGCCATGCTTTCGCGGCCCCTTTCCGGATCGTCTCAGCTACGAGACCGCCGCGAAAGCATGAGAACGCCGTGGGGACTCATGCTTTCGCGGCGGTTTAGACGGGCGGACGGTGCGGAAATGAGGCCGCGAAAGCATGGCACCCCGCTTGTGTTGATACTAATGCCACTTAGCCCGGCGTCCGCCTCCACCACGGCCACGACACGACGACGCCGAGAACCACGCCGAGATGGTCAATGAGAATGTCATTGACGGACGACGTGCGTTCGGGGATGAAGCCTTGGATCCATTCCGTGGCGACGCCGTGTTCTAAAAGAAGGAGCAGGATCAACCAGCGCCAGTTTCCCCTCGGCCGCAGCCAGCCGGCGAACGCGGCGAGGAAGGCGTAGGCGCTCACGTGCAGCACCTTGGCGACGGGGATGCCGGCGGGATCCACCGGCAGCACGGCCTCTTTAATGTGGACCGGAAACGTCGTCGTCAGCGCCACCGCCCACACGGCCACGCCAAGCCACCAGACCGCCCATAGCCATCGCTTCATAGGATTCGCTCTTCCATCGGGCCGTTTGGATTCCGTTCGCCGCTCACCCCATAATATAGTCCTCGCCCCCCGGACTCAGGAGTACCTTCGCCCGGGG
>DHJA01000096.1:2238-9306 GCA_002404095.1 Planctomycetaceae bacterium UBA4732
TTCGCCCGGGGCTTTATCTGGATCGCCCTCCGGACTCAGGCCGCTGACAGATTCGGTCTTGGAGCCCCTTCGGGCGACTGAGATAAAGCCCCGGGCGAAGGTACTCCTGAGTCCGGGGAGCTTGAATGTCGCCAGCCCTCGCCCTGAACCGGAGTCATCCTCTCTTTTATGTCCATCACTTGTTTGATTACCGGGGCGACCGGCTTCGTCGGCGGTCATCTCGCCGAGGCGTGCGTGCGTCGCGGCCACACGGTGCGCGGCCTGGCGCGGCCCGGCAGCGATACATCTGTTCTGGAAAGTTGCGGCGCGACGGTGGTGCGCGGCGACCTGACCGACGCCGGTACCGTGCGCGCGGCGTTGCAGGGCGTCACGGTCGTGTTTCACTGCGCCGCCAAGGTGGGAGATTGGGGGCCGGTCGAAGACTATCGAGCCGTGAACGTCGAAGCGCTGCGCGGCTTATTGGAGGCGTGTCGGGGCCAACCGCTGCAACGCTTCGTCCACTTCAGCAGCCTGGGCGTTTATGCGGCCCGACATCATTACGGCACCGATGAGACGGACCCGCTTCCGGCGCGGCACATGGACGGCTATACGCAAACCAAGGTGGAAGCCGAGCAATTGGCGCTACGTTATCAACGGGAATACGCCGTGCCGGTCGTGGTACTGCGGCCGGGTTTCATCTACGGCCCGCGCGACCGAACGGTGCTGCCCAGCCTGATTGAGAAATTACGCCGCTGGGAAGTGCTTTATATCGGCGACAATCGGCGGGCGATGAATTGCATCGGAGTCGGCAACCTCGTGGACGCCGCGCTGTTGGCGATGGAGAAGCCGGAGGCGATAGGGCAGGTCTATAACCTGACGGATGGCGAAGCGGTGTCGAAGCGACGTTTCATCGAAGCCGTGGCGGACGGCGTCGGCGTACCGAAACCCTTCTGGTTGGGCGTGCCGCTGTGGACGTCGCGGTTTACGGCCTGGTGGATGGAGGGCCTGTGGCGCGGGATCGGCGCCAAATCGCCGCCGCCGCTCACCCAGGGGCGGCTAAAGTTCCTGGGCCTTAACCTCGATTTCAGCATCGAAAAGGCCAAGCGCGAGCTTGGGTATCAACCGCGCGTGAGCTTTGACGAGGGGATGCGCGCGACGACGGAATGGTACAAACGGCAAAAGGGAGCGGTTTAAGGCTGCTTCGCCGGCTCATCAAGTTTTGGTGGTTGGCGACGCTTTGCAACGTCCCAGAGACGAACCCCCAGATCTGCGCCCGGCAGCGTCGGATTCACTTCATCCACAACGCCGCCGTTGTCTACGCCGTCCGAACTGACGGAATAAATGACAACTCCATCAGGCAGGCGATGATAGAGCAAAGAATCGCCGGTAAACGGATCGATCGGAACTTCGGCGATGAGGTCTGGCGTCAACTGGTCCAACGATTCCGGCCAATCGCCGTGTAGCCGGCGGTAACGCTCAGCGGCACAGGCGGCTGCCTGACAGCGAAGAATTGCGTGGCTTCTTGAAAACGCATCGTCTAGTTTCAGAAATGCAGCCATCAGCAGTGTGACGGGGTTTCCCCATGCCTGACGCATTTCCCGCTCGATCTGCTGCATTTCCGGTCGGCGCAGCTTGGGAGGGAGTTCAGAGGCTGCCTGCACCCGTGCGGAGTAAACGAACAACTGCGGATGGAGGCCGCGAACGTAGTCTTGAATGGCAAAGGCAAGAAGCTGGTCCGACCAATCCGGAGGCGATTCCGCCAATTCCGACAAACTCATGGCGCCGGATTCGATAGCCTCCAGGGTGGCATTCACAAAGGCGCGATCCCCCCGCCAAGTAATCGACTCATACGGATGAGCATCTTCTCTTTCAACGACAGCTTGGAGGCGCTTAAGGTCGTCTAATTCCGGTTCCGTTTGCGCCAAGATGCGTTCGGCGGTTCTGCTTGCGATAATTGCCCCTGCCACCCGAACCAGCTGAGTGATGGCAATCGGTTCATCGCCGATGGCACGCGCGGCATTGAACGCGCCGCAACACGATTCGATGGCTTGATGTGCTTCGCCGGCTTCCGCGTAGGCCATGCTATCGCGATTGAGTAGTTGGATGACCCGCCGAAGTTTCTGTTGCTCTGGAAGCATGGTGTTCAATGGATTGGGCGCGTAAGCGATGGGAAAACGGCCGTTAGGCAGCTCGCTCAGCCCTTTGACTTCATCGAGAGCCGGCTTGGCCTCATCGAGCCGTTGGCGCAAGCGGGCGAACTGGGCCGGAGTCATGCGCTGTTCGGGCCGAAGGTGTTGCAGTTCCGTATCAAAATCATCTTCAATCCAGGTTTTCGGTGCCTGCGGCAGCAGTTTATTCGCTGCTATCACTCGCAAGGCGGAGTTCTCCGCGTTCGGCACGACCGCACGCGCCGCTTCGATGTCCGGCAGTCGCCAGCCAGGGTCGGTACGATCCATGTCGGCCAGTGCTTCTTGTAGTTCTGTGCGAACCACATAGGCACGGATAGCGGAATTTACGAAGTATAAGGCCAACATCAATTGAAGGCCGAAGCCGGCGCCTCGGAGCCACGCCCACCAGCGCGACCGTCGTTTTACGATGTTTCTGTCCAGCACAAGAGCAGCCACCTTTTATCGCCCCTCCCGCCGGGCTTCCTGTAGGTCTTTCAGCCAGGCTTCAAATTCCTCATCAGAAGACCATAAATCCTTGCCCTCGCCAAAAAGGGCGTCAAAGTCAGCAATCAGAGGTACGCCTTGCTCGGCGGCGAGTTCGGCAATCGTCTTGGTTCGCCAAAACGAACCGCTTTCACTGTTCGCCGCGCCGGCCGGCGGGGAAGGGTTCTTGGTGTGAGGGGATTCCATTACAATTCTCCCTTGTTCACTTCCGCACTTTAGCCGCATCAACCTCCGTCATCTTACCGTATCCCTCCGGCCAACTCGACTCCAACTCCGTCTGTCCGGCGTAATCATCCGGCCCGAGTACGGCCTTCCAGTCCTTCGCCGGCCGGCCCTTTGACTCCATGTACACCTTTACCAGATATTTGCCACCCGGTAATGCGGGTTTGCCGGCGTCCCACGCCTTTGCCTGTTCCGACCCTTTGGCGGCCAGCAGGGTAAGGCTGTGCTGCCACAGCTTGCCCTTGCCCCACACGACGCGATCCGTAGACGCAATCGGCTCCGTGCGCCAATCGCTCTTATTCGCGTCCCAAGCGTACACATTGACCTGTACCAAACGGTCGGCCCACGCCGGCGGCGTGTTGCTTATTTTTAGCCAGGCGTCCGTCCCGAAGCGTTCTGGGCCGTCCCGGTTGGGCAGGTCGTCGGCTTTCGCGTACTGGTCGCGGACGGTCTTTGCGTAGTCGTCGATAAACTCGCGGAACGCCTTATATCCCTGATCGCCGGGGGCGAACTTCACGCCGCCGCCGTGCTTGACGGCGCCCAACGGCTTCCGCAGTAACGTACTCATTTCCGGATCGTTCACATTGATTAACTTAGAGGATCGCAAATAGCTCAGAGTCGCCTCGGGGCCGTCCGCTTTCATCCAGGCCACGCGGTCGCCGAACTCCTTGACGTATTTCTGGTTCTCCACGGAGCCTTCCGTGTGACAGCCCATGCAGCGGAAGCGCATCGCCCAGACGGTGTTCGTGAACGATTCCAGCAGGCGATCCTCGCGGTCGTGGCGGATGACTTCGACCGGTCGTTTTGGAGCGGCGCGCTCGGACGGTTCAAGTTTCGGGGCGTTGCGCAGCTTCGGATCGCGGGCGCCGCTCTTGATCCATTCGGCGAAAGCCTCGTACTCCGTCTGCCGTACCTTGGCGTTGATCAGAGCGGCGGGCGACTTGTCGGACTCGCCCATTTGGATGAGTTGCAGGATCTTCGATTTCTCCGGGTTGTCGAGGTCGATCAAACCCTGGTCGCGCAGCGACAAAAACGTCTTTTCGTGCGAAGGCAAAATGTAGTTCTTGAGGTCCACCGCCGCGAGATGGCATTGCGTACAACTGGATGGATTTGGTGATTTGAAGATCGGCAGTATCCGTTTCTCGAACACTTGCGCCGGCGTCGGTGCATCCTCGGCGCGAACGGTTCCGATGGTGAGCAAACACAGCGCCAATGCCCCAAACTTATTCTTCATCCGCCTCTCCTTATTGACATCACACCCGCGCCGGCCGGCGCTTGTGTTCGTTGGGCCGGCGCGATTCGCCGTCGAGCATCTGATCCAGGTCGTAGGCCGCCGCCCTGCCCGGCTGGCCGGTGAAATACTCGTCCAGCAGCGGCCGGACGTGATGCTGCCACATCAAGCGCAGCCGTTGCTCGTCCAGGTCCGGCGCCATGAAATAGCTGTGACCCACTTGTATCTGAGGGCCGAGGTCGGCGCGAAGCCGGGCGTTAAGCCTCTCGAATAACGCCGTCACCTTGTCCGCGAAGGCGGGGCCGGTCGTCGGAACGTGGACGCGCAGCCATGCGGCCAGGACCGAGGCGTCCGGCGCCATCTCCACGAATGAGAAGCGGCGCCGTAACGCCTGATCGACCAACGCGGTCGAGCGGTCGGCGGCGTTCATCGTGCCGATGAGATACAAATTGGCTGGCAGACGGAACGGCCGCCGCGAGTACGGCAGACCGACGGCCTGCTCACGATACTCTAACAGATAGAGTAACTCGCCGAAGATGCGCGGCAGATTGCCGCGGTTGATTTCGTCGATGATGAGGACGTGCGGCTCCGACGGCCGTAACGCCGCCTCCGCGGCGAATGCGCATAATAGGCCGTCCTCGACGGGGTACGTCAGATCGTGTCGTCCGCCGGTTTCCACGGATCGGACCTTTACGCCCTCGACAAACTCTTCATAACTGTAGGCTGGGTGGAACTGCACGAGCCGAACCGCGTCGTCACGGCCGCCGGTTAGCAATCGAGCCAAGCTGCGGGCCACGTGCGTTTTACCCGTGCCCGGCACGCCTTGCAGGATGATTTGCCGTTTCAAGTCGAGTAGGCCGCGCGCCCGTCGCAGCCAGTCGTCAGGCAGGAAGGTGGCACGGCGGAAGTCGGCTTCGGTGTAGCGATTGCCCGTGTCAGCCCCGGCTCGGCTGGCCAGGAACGGCAGCGGATCGTCTTCGACGGCGCAGGCGTAGGCCGGCAATAGGCGGTCGAAAGCCAACAGGATTTCTCCGGCCAAGGCGTCGCAGGTCAGCAGCGGTGCATCGGGCGGCAGCTCACAAGCGATCTCGAACGACCGTCCTGTTGCCCATTGGCGTAAATCATCGGGACCAGTGATGGTACAGGCGGCGTCGGCAACGTCGGCTCGACCGAAACGGCAACCAGTCAATGCGCCATCGTTGTGTAATGTGCGATAAAGAAGATCGCCGTACTTGTCTGAATTGGCGCGGAAGCGCCGGCAGGCGTCTTTAGCTTTACGGCCGATGCGTAAACCATAGCGCATGCCAGCGGCGTCGAGCCGGACGAAAAGCTGTACGTCGCGCCGACCGCCGGGGCGGCGTGGGCAAAAAGCGATCCATAATGTCGTGTTATAGGGCTGCGAACGGCCGTAGGCGTTCTTGCAGATGCTTGTCAGAGCGTGACCGCTGCGCACCTCGGCGTCAATGTCCCAACCGTGTACGCCGTGCAGCACTGGCTCGATGTACCGAGCCGCCAGAGTGCGACATAGTTCGATTAAAGGTTCGCGGACGGCGAAGTGATAACGGTCGCGTTGACCTTCCATCCACTCACGGCGGTTGTCGGCGGCGAGTTCACCCAAGAACTGAAACGTATCCGCGCAGAAGCCGCCGAAGGCTGGCGTCTGGGCATCACGCCGCTCCGCTTCCGGTGCCAGCGCCGCGAGTACATCCGCCGTTTCCAGCGGGTGAAAGTGGTGATCGGCCCGCAGTCGGGCCATGCCTTCATTCAACAAACGGTAACGTTCGGTTGTCGAACCGGCGTAATGGGCGGCGTCATCTAAAGGAGCATAGCCCTGGTGGACCACATCATTCCACGGCGCGAACGCCTGCGGATCGCGTAGATGCAGTACGGCGGCGGGCAGCCATAAGCCGGCGCCGGGCAGCGGATCGGCCTCCCAGAATCTCGCCAATAACGGATACGGATCATCCGTTTCCCACAACCGGCCCACCCATAGCGTCAACGTTTCGCCATGCGCCGGCCAATCGAGTCCGCATCGACCTACACCAGCGGTATCCGCATCGGCCAGAGCCGCGCCGATTTCCGCGCCGTCGTTTTGTGCCAGCCCCGCTTCCAGACGCTCCCGCGCCCGCTCCATCGTCGCCCCTTGTTCTTTCAAGCGCTGACGCAACGGGACGCGACGGCGCACCCCCTCAATGGCGGCGGCGATAGGGCAAAGATCCCGCGCGCCTTGCCATAAATCGCGCGCGGGCATCGCCGCGATTAGCGATAGGAAATGGTCTACATGCAACGCCGACAGCGACGGAGCTAGCGACTGGATGGCTTGATATTCCGTCCGCAAAGCCGTGTAAACGGCGCACGGCCCGTCGCCGGTCTGCCAGTGTGCAAGGCCCAACCGACGCAACCCAGCGACCACGGCCGGCGTCCATCCCGGCCGCTGCGCCCGCTTCGCCGCCTGGAACAGGGCCGACCAGAACACCGGCCCCAAGCCGGCGACGTGATAAGCGCCGGACGGAGCGACGCAGGCTTCCAAGCGGGTCGGCAACGGGTCGCGGCCGTGCAGCAAGCAATTTACGCCGTGCCGCACGACGCCGATATGGCGGCGCAGCGCGTCGGCGTGCAACGGCGGATCGACGACCGCTTGGTAAAACCGCGTCAAGGCGTCACACAGGTCGGCGTCGGACGCTTCATCAAGGAAGGCGGGATAGAGAAAGCGCGCAGTGGCGGAGAGGACGGCGGCGAAGCGAGGCCCGACGCTGGCCAGCGTACCCAAGTCGGCAGCGGACGGCAAGCCGGCGGCAATATAAGACTTAAGCAGGGGCAAAAGGGGCAAATGCCGTTGACATGACGGATTCATACGACTTCGCGCCTTCCTATGCGGCCGTTGGACCAACCTTGACGATTGTAACGGCTGGGCGCGAAGCGTACTGCTGTTCTGATGTGCAGCAGGAGGCGCTAGCGACGAGC
>DHJA01000096.1:9426-11343 GCA_002404095.1 Planctomycetaceae bacterium UBA4732
GCGACGAGCGGCAAGGGCTAGGTAGAGCCGGCCCAGGTGATGCCACGCGCCCGTGTCCGGCAATGCAGCCGTCGCGCGCGTCAGCGCCTCACGAGCCGCGACGGCTTCTCCTAGAAATAGCGCGGCCATGCCGCGATTGAACAGGACAGGTACACTCTCGGCTTGCGCCTGCCATAGCCCTGCGGCTTCTTCCGCCCGACCGTGATGCCAAGCCAATGCCGCCGTTTCGTTGGCGTGGACGCCACGCCATTCGGCCGATGGTTGCCGACGCCGCAGTATGTCGGCGGCGGCGTCGAACTGGCCGGCCACGCGCAAAACGCCGGCCGCCAACAACGCCTGGGCCTCGTCGTCGCATGTTTGCGCCCATTCGATCAAGGCGGGCGCCGCCGCTACGCGAGTCGGCCCAGCACGAAGCGCGGTCAAGTCGCCGCCCGCCAACAGCGGGTGGAGATTGCGGACCATTTGCGGGAAGTTGCCCAGGCAAAAGGCCAACGCCACGGCCGGTTCGCGCCCCGCCACCAGCGTCGGCCAATCGTTCGGCGTCGTCCACGTCGCCTTGGCGCTTGGGAAATAGTCCGCCGCCGCGAGGGCGTCGGTCCACGCCTGGCGCGGATCGACCGGCTGAACCGGCACGGACTCATACGGCTCGACCTCGCCGCTCGGCGGAGCAAAGCCCAGACCTTGCGCGTGCGCTGCCGTTTGCCCCCGAAGATAGTCCGCGAACAGGTCCGACAAAGGCGGCGGTGTGCGGCCGGCAGTGTGCGATGGAAGCGTCATATCCGTTGTCCCTTATTTCAGGTGAATGCGGGGGCGGCGGCTTCGCCTCCCGGACGGGAAACGCCGGGAAGCCGAATACTTGCGCGCCGGCCCCCGCGCTCCCCTTCGGGTCGCGGCTAAACGAATTGGGGAATAGGCGCTCACTTCGCCGTTGCCGCCCATTTCTCCTTGATAAACTTGATGCCCTGCGTGTACACCTCTTCCGCCGACGGGAATAGATCGCGCCATACCTTGGTCGCCGCCGCCAGGTCCGGCAGCGCGCGGCCGAAAGATTCGATCACCATCCAACCGTCGTATCCTGCCTTCCGCAGCGCGGTAAAAGTCTCGTCCCAGGCGACGTGGCCGGTGCCGGGCGTGCCGCGGTCGTTTTCGCTGATATGGACGTGGGCCACGCTGTCGATGACGGACGCGATAACCGGGGCGGCGTGTTTCTCCTCGATATTGGCGTGAAAGGTGTCGTACATCATGCGGAAATTCGGGTGATCCACCTGCTTGACGAACGCCTTGCAGTCGGCAGCGGTTGTGAGAAAATAACACTCAAAGCGGTTGAGGTATTCGATGGCCAGCATGACCTTGGCTTTGCGCGCCTCTTCGGCGGCCTGGCGCAGAACATCGGCGGCGCGTTTTTTCTCATCGGCCGTCGGCCCTTCGCCGGAGAAGACGCCGAGCGGCGAATGGTACGGCCCGCACAGGTTTTCGCCGCCCAAAATGGCCGTCATTTCGATAGCCCACTTCATGCGCTCGACGGCCGCGCGACGCAGTCCGGCGTCGGGGCTGATCGGGTTGTGGTCCGGCGTCATGGTGGTGACGGTAGTGCAGGCGAGGCCGTTGTCGTCGAGCTGCTTGCGGATGGTCTTGTAGTGAGCGGCGTCGCCACCGAAGAGCGGCAGCTCGGCGCCGTCGAAGCCGGCCTTCTTGAGCTTGCCGAACAGCGGAAAATGCTCCTGGGTGACGTGGGTGGTCCAGAGCAACAGGTTCATGCCGGTCTTCATGGCGGCCGTCTCCAGGTGTGTGCGGGTCAATCAGGGGATGCCGAGTATTGTGCGGTAGAGAGCGGTGCGCGGCAAGCGGCGATTGTGTCGGAGGGGCCGCGTGGTATACTTCATCCAGGCGAGCGGGGTCGCGTAAGCGCCCCGAGAT
>DHJA01000096.1:11483-40776 GCA_002404095.1 Planctomycetaceae bacterium UBA4732
AACTCGGGGCGCTTACGCGACCCCGCTCGCCCGTGGAGTTCTGCCATGATCCCCTTGCCGCACGACAGCGCCGCGGTGAACCATCGCGTCGTCGAAAGACCTATCCTCGTGGTGGAAACGCCATCGCATGCCGACGCCGTATCGCCGCCCGTGCCCAGCGAGGAACAGGTCCAGGCCATCGACGGCGCCTTCATCCATCAACAGCACGAACACGAAACGGTCGCCAGCTTCATCGGCCTGCGCCTCAGCGTCCTGCTCATGCACGACTTGGCCAAGGACGCAATCCCGAGCGCGGAGGAAGAGGAACAGCCGCTAGACGACGCCGATCAGCCGGCCGAGTGACTGCCGGCGTTCACGCCGCCCGGTGTTGTGGATGCGGTACGGCCGTCGGGGCCGCCGCTTGAACGACTGGCGCCCGTGCGTGGGCCTTGTGATCGCCGAAGTTTTTGCGATAGGCGACGATCAGTTCGGGATGGCCTTTGAGGATGAGCAGGTTCTCGGCGTTGGCGTTCTCGGCCTCATTGGTGAAGTTGAAGCTGCCGGTGACGAGGGTACGGCTGTCGATAACCATGACCTTATTATGGGCGATGGGGTGCTGGGCGTCGACGAGGGGGGCGAGACTCTGTTCCATGAAGAAATGGAGTTCGGTGTGCGGTTCCTTTTCATTGCTGTGGTCGAGCAGGATCTCGACGTGAACGCCGCGGACTTTCGCGTCCACGAGGCTCTGAGCGATGGCCCGGTTGGTGAACGAATAGGCCAGGACGAGGATTTCGTGGCGCGCCTTACGGATCTCCTGGACGATGGCTTCGGTGCAGCCGCCCTTGGGAGAAAAGTGACAGGAGACGGACGGAGCCGTCCTCCAGGCGAGGGAGAGGCGGTGCGCCAGGTGGAGCAGCGTCCAGGCGCCGAGGAATCCCGTCGCGAACATCAGATAGTCCATCGTATGCAGATGCAGCATCGGCCGTCCTCCGTGTCGGTCTTCGGAGCGATAGAATACCCCATCGGCGGCGAAGGGGACAAGACGAAGGTGGAATGGAAGCAGCCGCGCAAGTCGGTTAGGATGGACTTGCCCAGACAATCAGGTCCGAGGACGAGCCGTGTTGTACATCTCTCTAGTCGCGTCCGGGGTCTTGTTGCTCATCACCAACCTGCTGATCGCCTGGAAGGCGGAACACCCTGTTGCCACGGTGCTGACGATATCGGCCTTGTTCTTTCTCGCCTCCCTTGGGCTGTGCCAGATTATACTTCCTCCCATTCTTCTTCAAGCGGCCCTGCTTGGGGCAATTGTTTCCGTCTGGGGTTGGAGACGCTGGCGGCGGCCGGTGTTTTTCTCGCTCTCGTGCGCCGCCACACTACTGGTCTACGGTGTGTTCGGCGCCGTCGCGTTTCAAGAGACGACGCAGTTGCAGCGCGAGTTCCCTTATGTCTCGATGGAAGACCGTTTGCCGCTTCCGAACGCCAGTCGTCCTATGGCGCCTTTACCTCTTGCCACAAGTGATCGACTCGACGCTATGGAGAATCTTCTCGGCAATCACAACGGGATGAACGATTACCGGGCTATCTCTCTCCGCTCCATCCATGAGAATGCAGTGCAGATATTCATGAATCAACAAGGGTTCGGTGCCACTCGGATGCTTATGCCCTCTGCATCCTTCTTGAAGGGCACAATACGCCGTGAACCGCCGATCCTCCAGCCCGGCCGCCCCTCACCCTCGCCCTGGGTTCTGGACTCTTTGCAAATCGGGCGGGATAGCTCAAAGGACGCCTACGACTTGCTTTCGCGCCATCAGGCAAGCGTGGTGGACTTTGTAAACGCCGACAATTTTGGCTTCATAAAAGATCGCCTGCGCGTCGCCGGGTTCCAAGAACATCAAATCAGCCAGACGCCTACTCCGTCCGAACGCTGGACGCTTCAGACTCTTGATCTAATCGGAATTGCATTGCACGAAGAGCCGGTGGCCTACGTTTCCGAATATCTGCCGCGCATGGATGAGTTACGCGCGGCCCCGACCCGGACGCTCGATGACTTTGAGGCCGCGGGCTTGGCGACCTTGGAACGAGGCGAGGAACTGTTCGTGCGCGACCGCGGGGAGGAGCGTCGTATGCTCGGCGCCATCCGTGCCGCTCGCCAATGCCTCGCCTGTCATGGGGATGAGCGCGGCGATCTGCTCGGGGCCTTCTCCTACAGGTTGACACAAGATCGGAAGTGATACTCTCTTGCGCTTCGGTTGAGAATTGTCCAGTTCGGCGCGTATGGAAGAAGTCGCGGCAGGCTGTTAGGATGGACGTGACAAGACAATCGGCCTTCAGAATTAGGAGGACAATCCTGTGACTCAGATCATCGTTGATGCGGCGATGCGGACCAAGTTGCACGACCTTCGCCAGCCGCTGGAGTTGTGTGATGAATCGGGGCGCGTACTGGCCCGGATCGTTCCTACGACTAATCCATCGGGCTGCCTACCCAAGGAACCGCCGCCGCTCAGCCAGGAAGAAATGCAGCGGCGCAAGCAGGAGGAGGATTTTAGTACGGAGGAAGTGCTGGCCTTTTTGGAGAAGCTGTAATGTTCCAGGTCCGCGGGGAGCGGCCGAATTGACGTTCGTAATGAATCCCGCCTCATATTTGGCTATTCAAGACATCTATTAACGCTAATTCACCCCCCTTCCTCCGCCGGCAACGGCGTCGCCCCCGGCGGCGGTGTGCCCTTTCCCGCGCGGATATAGGCCGCGCGCCGCTTTTCGTACTCGGCCGGCGTCATCTCCTCCAACTCCGTCGTTTCGCCGCCCTCGACCGCTTGCCGATGCAGCTGCTTGAGGAATGGAATACACCAGCCGCAGCCGGTGCCGGCCCCGCCGCACTCCGACAACTGACTTGCCACGCGCGGCCGTTCGCGCCGGATGAAGTTCGCCAACTTGCGGCGCGTCACGTGGAAGCAGTAGCATACCTGGGCGTTGAGGTCCATGTGCGCCTCGGGACCGGGGACAGTTTCCCCGGACTCACGAGTACGTTCGCCCGGGGCTTTATCTCAGTCGCCCTAGGGGGCTCCCAGACAGGATGCCGTCGGCGTCTTGAGCACCTAGTGCGATCCGAGATAAAGCCCCGGGCGAACGTACTCGTGAGTCCGGGGTACACCGGTCACCCTATCCGTCCGCCCGCGCCGACGCAAGCCGCCTCACGAAGTGTTATGGTGGCCGACTCGCTCCGCGAGTCGGTTGGAATGGCTCGCCCGATCCATCGAGTCATTGCACCGTCCAGAGTCACTCGCGGAGCGAGTGACCTACGTAGTAACGGAGCCGCCCATGAAACGTCCGATCATCCTGTGCGGTCTTGGTCGGATGGGGTCGCGCGTCTTGGATTATCTGCGAGCCGCCGACCTGCCCGTCGTCGTCGTGGACATCACCTGCCGCGCCGACGATCCGCGTCTGCAAGGAGCGCGGCTGGTGTCCGGCGACTGCCGGCGCCGCGACGTATTGGAGACGGCCGGCGTCGCCGACTGCGGCGGCGTCCTCGTGCTGACCGGCGACGACCTCCTCAACATCTCCACCGCGCTCATGGTCCGCGCCATCCATCCCGACGTGCGCGTCGTGGTGCGCATGTACAACCAGAACCTCCTCAGCCGGCTAGGTAAGGCCGTTCACAATGTTTACGCCCTTAGTACATCGCTTTTGACCGCGCCCATCCTCGCCCTGACCGCCCTCACCGGCCAAGCGCTCGGCGCCTTCCGTCTTGAAGGACACGAACTCGACCGCCGTCAGGTCGCCGAATTGACCGTCCACGCCGGGTCGGAGTTGCGCGGCCGCAGCCTCGCCGGAACTATCGCCTACAGAGACGCGCTCGTACTGGCCCACTTACCGGCCAAGGGGGCGCCGCGCTTCCTGCTGGAGGTGGACCCGGAAACCTCGTTAGAGGCCGGCGACCGGCTGGTGGTCTGCGGCGAACCGCGAACCGTCGCGGCGCTGATGATCGCCGCCGGCGAAGACGAGGCGCCGCACCTGCGCTGGGCCGGCTGGCTGCGCCGATCCGGCCGCATCGCTTGGCGCACCGTCGCCGGGATTGATCGGCCCGTGCTGATCTGCACCCTCGTCTTGATCGCCGTGGTGGCCGGCAGTACCGCCTTGCTTACCTTCGGCGGCACTCGGTTCAGCGCCGCCCAAGCCCTGTTACGGACGGTCGGCGTCATGGCCACCGGCGGAGATTTGCACAATGAAGACCTCGAATCGGATTGGATGCGGGTTTACGTCAGTTTCCTGCGCATCGTCGGGGCGGCGTTGTGGGCGGCGTTCACGGCCATCGTCACCAACTATTTGCTGCGCGCCCGGTTAGGCGGCGCCCTCGAAGTGCGGCGCATCCCAGACGGCGGCCATATCGTCGTTTGCGGGCTGAGTCCGGTCGGCTTCCGCGTGGTTGAGGAACTGGTGCAGGTGGGACAGCGGCCGGTCGTGATCGAGCTAAACGCGGCCAATCGCTTCGTGACGACGGCCCGCCGGCTCGGGGCGGCCGTCATCATCGGTGATATGACGGTGATGGAAGTGCTGCGACAGGCCCACGCCGGTACGGCGCGGGCCATTGTCGCCGCCACGGGCCACGACCTTCTTAACCTGGAGACGGCCTTGCTGGTGCGCGAACTGAACGCGGCCCAGCGGGTGGTACTCCTCTTATCCGATCCTCAATTGGCGCAAATGCTGCGCGAAGCGGCCAACGTGCGCCTGGCGGTGTCGCTGCCCGGATTGGCGGCCCCGGCCTTCGTGGCGGCGCTGTACGGCGACCGCGTTCAAAGCGTCTTCCTGGTGCGCGAACGCCTGTTCGCGGTCATTGATCTGGTGGTGCAGGAGGCGGACGCCCTGTTGACGGGCGAATCGGTGCGGGCCGTGGCCGTGGATTATCGACTACTACCGGTGGCCGTGCTGCCGGCGACGGGGCCGCCGCCGAATCCTTTGCTGGCAACGCGTCTATCTCCCGGCGACCGCCTGGCGGCCATTATCGCCTTGCCCGATCTGGATAATCTGCTGCGCCGCCAGCCGCCGCCGCGCGACTGCGCTGTAGACGTGAGTGAGTTTCCCTTGCCGACGCGCGCTTGGTTGGCCGGCCTGGTGCGCACAATGCGCGGCGTGGGGCAGGCAGAGGTCGAAACGATGCTCGATCAACTACCATTGCGCCTGGGCAACGGCCTGACGCGCGGCCAGGCGGAAGACCTGCTGGCCCAGCTGGTGCGCGAACGAGTGACCGGGCGGCTGGTGCGCGAGAGTGATGTTAGTGGGACTTTGCCGAAGCGTTAAGGAGGTTGAACTTGGGTCCGCTAAGGGATTCGACGAGCCGCCTGGCAACTCCATGAAGTCTCGCACAGAAGTTCATGCCCACGCCGTCTCCCAGGCCCAACGAAGCCCCATTGCTTCGCATCCACTCCGTCAGGTCCGGCGTCATTTCAGATGGGATTTTGCCAGGTCCGGTAATCATTACGTTCTCAGGCTTCGGACACACCAAAGCCTGGGAGAAAAACCAGACTTCGTCGAAGCCGAAGAAAATCCGTTGGCGGCGTTCCAGCGCCAACAGGCGGCGAATGGTCAGCAGTACCCCTTTGCCGACGAATTTGCCTTGGTTCTTAAACTCCTTTAGCAGAGGGCTATTCTCGGAAAGGGAGGCCACGTCGGAAGAGCTATCCAGACAAGTAACGAGGGCATACGCCATGTCGGATGTCGGCTCCTCGATCTGCGACAGGAAGTCATGAATGGACGTATCCATCCATCCCACGGTATATGGGGAAGTCCGTTGCATGATTATTCTCCCGGTTTCAGTGTTCGCGGCGGCTGCCGGGGAGGGTTTTTCGCCCAGTCCCAATCATGGGCGTGAGGGTCGCCGGCGCCGGTGTGGTCGTGGCCGTAGTCGATGTTTTTGGCGGCGCGCCCGTCCAATCCGTAATACCTCTTTTGAATCAATTTACCGCTGCCGTCCCGTTTTTCCGCCATTCCACCCGGCGTCCTCGTGCTTGGCAGGTCCACTGGGCTTCGCGCCATGCGCCACCTTGACAAAGAAGTTCAAAAGCTACGACGCGAACTAACCTTTATGGTGCTTGGGGCGCCCGTTGCCGTCAAGGAGAATTCGCCCGCCGCGGGGCCGCTCGAATGCGGATTTCCTTCTACCGACTTCTTGCATTGACCCATGCCGTGGTTATACTCTCGTTCAGCCCGTCGTGGGGCTGCGCCCATTTCGATCTTGGTGCGGCGCGGCCAACTCTTGTCGGGGGGCAAGGGAAACTACCCATGAAAATGCCGAAGGGTTATGAGTATGGCGGCGGCGGCTCCTCTTCCGGAAAGCGAGGACGGCCCGGACGCCGGCCGGCGGAGGAAGACAAGCCCGCCGACAACGCGCCGCCGCCTGCGTCTCTGCCGGCCCGCGTCACAGTTCGGACGGCGCGGCACGACATTCTCACCTTTGGCGACCTCCTTCAGGGGGAAGACGCCGGCCGATGGTCTCAAATCGTATGGTCTCAAATCGTATGCAACCGTCGCCGTTGGGCGGACAACAAGGCGGCCAGCGACGACCTGGCCGCACAAAGCCGCAAAGATTTGATGGAGTACGGTTTCACGGAAGACCACCTCCGCCAGATCGCAGACGCCGGTCTGGTGGAAGTCAGTCTTCCTTATGACGCCGACTCCCACGCTTGGGAATCCCTTCTCTTTCCCTGGGAATACATACTGACGGCGGCGACCCGTTCGCTCCGCCAGGACAAGCCGTTGACGGTCGTGCGTCACCTCGAAAGAAACGGCCCTCCTCCGTCGCCCCGACCTCTGGAAAAGCTCCTGCTCGTTGTCAGCGCGCCCGGCGAGGTGGACGCCGCCTATTCGTTCGATTCCGAACTCAAATTGGTGCGGGCCAAGCTGAGCAACGTCCGGGCGAAAGATTCGCCCGATCCGACGGCGGAAGAGTTGCGGCAAGACATTGAGGATTTTCAGCCCGACGTCATTCACTTGGCGGGGTGCGACGTCTGGGAAGCGTCCGCCCTCCTTGAGCTTCCCGACGACCCCGGACGCGCGGACGGCTACATGCTGCAAACGGCCGACGGACAGCCCCACGCCGTGAGCGCCCGCGACTTGGCGAAGATTTTGAACGCCGGCAAGCAAAAGCCGCTGGTGGTGGCGTGTAACTTCTGGAACTCCGCGTCGCGCGTCGCCGCGCTCGCGGTCGCCGAAGGCGCCGGAGCGGCCGTTGGCTTTCAGGACGAATTTGACTCCGAATTGGGCGAACAGTTTTACGGCGTCTTTTACAACGTCCTACGCCTCTCCGGCGGCGACGTGCTGTTGGCGTTCCAAGAAGGGTGCGCCGAAGTGCGGTCGCAAACGAACGCCTTGCTGAGAAGCGGCGTGGTGTTATGGTCGGCCCGCTCCATCCGGGAAACGGCCGGCGATGCGAGACCCCGGCGCCGACGGCGGGCGGCGTCGCAGCCGCCGGATGAGACGCCCAAAGCGCAGCCGGCCGGTGCCATGTCCGGCGCCCAATTGCGGGAGGCGCTCGAACAAAGTAAGCGCGTGGAAGTTCAACTCAATGGGCAAAACCCGTGCGACCTCTTGCTGGCCGACGTCCGCCCATACACCGAGTTGAACTACTCAATGCTCCACAACAAAGGAGGCTTGTTCAAGACGTTCACGTTGAAAAACTGCGCCAAGGAAGGCGTGATGCGCGACGTGGAGTTGGAGGTGCAGCTCTACCTTGGCGCCGACTCGTTCCCGTGGCGCATGAAGACCGACCTGACCCAGTCGGCGGAAAATTTCAGCGACAAGATCAAGGCGCCGTTGACCTCGGCCCTGGGGCGCGGGCTGCGCGAAAGCGTGCGTACGACTCTCTATGTCCGAGTGTCGTGGAAGGGTCAGGACGTCGTCCGCCAGACGCACCCGGTCACGCTGCTGGCCGTGGACGAATGGAGAGACAACGAGTTGAATCGCGTGTGGTTGCCCTCCTTTGTGCTTTCGCGCGACCCGCAAGTGGCGAAGATCATCGACGCGGCCCATCGCTATCTTATGGTCTTGGAGGACGACAGCGGAGCCGGGTTCGTGGGCTACGAAAGCAGCGAGGAGACGCCGGCCGAGCGTGCCCAAGAGGTGGACCTCCAGGTCCAGGCGGTCTGGTTCAGCCTGCTCCACGACCTGCCGCTGGGGTACATCAACCCGCCGCCGACCTTCGCCCAGGCTTCTCAGCGTTTGCGCACCCCGACGGACGTGGTGCGCGGCCGACGAGGCACCTGCATCGACCTGACGCTGCTGCTGGCCGCCTGCCTGGAATATCTCGACATTTACCCTGTCATTATTCTGTTAAAGGGTCACGCCTTCGCCGGCTACTGGCGGAGTGCGGAAGCGCATCAGGCGTTCGTGCAGTCGCGGACGGCCACGTCGGCGCCGGGCGCACGGACGGCCGGCCAAACCTGGCGATGGTATCTGGACAAATCCTTTTACGGCGAGGTCCAGGATGCGGTGCAGCGCGGCGACCTGGTTCCGATCGAGAGTGTGTGGCTGACCCACCGCGGCAGTTTTTGGGAAGCGGTGGACGAGGGTGTTAAAAACCTGCGCGACGCGGAGGAGTTCGACGCGCTGATCGACGTCAGGCTGGCGCGGGAGGAGGAAGTGACGCCCCTGCCGCTGCTGCAACGGGAGAACAAGCCATGAACGCGAGCGCGGCCGAGAGGGAGGAGCTTGAAAAAAGCCGATTGCGGCTCCGGGAAAGCGTCGAGCAAACGGCGGCCGGCCTCAAACTCGATCTGCCCAAAGGCGACGGCCGGTATGCCATTTCGCCGTTGCGGCGCGGCGCCCGGCGGCGCCTGGACGATCCGGTCGGTTTACTCACGCTGATTCGGACGGAAGGCGGCGTACTGACGTGGCAGGAGGGGCCGGCCGCGGCGCCGCTCTCCGGCCGGCGCGGCTTTCGGCGCGGCGCCCTCCCGGACGTTTCCGGCGAAGTCATCAAGCGCGTGCCCTACGTCAAGGTGCTGAAGCTCAACGAAGTAAGCAAGCACCTTGTCGATCTCGATAAGTACCTGAACAAAGAAGCCTTTCTCGAAGACAAGGCCGGCAATCTCCGCCGCTGGACGGCGGATAACGGTCTCCAATCGGGCAGCGAGCCTCCCTCGGTAGACAAGCCGTCGCTGGTCTTCGTCCACGGAACCTTCAGCAGTAGTGATTACCTTGTTAAAGATCTGGAAAAGATCGAAGAGGCGACGCATTTCCGCCAAGAGGCGGCGAAGGTTTACGGGCCGAACATCTTCGCTTTCGACCATCCCACGCTGTCCGTCAGTCCCGTTCTCAACGCCCTGGACCTGGCCCGGAAGTTCGCTCACGTCAAGGCGCCGGTGGACGTGATTTGTCACAGCCGCGGCGGACTGGTCGTTCGCTGGTGGCTGGAGGTGATCGCCCCCGACCCGGCGCGCCGCGGCCGTGTGGTGATGGTCGGTTCGCCCCTGGCGGGCACGAGCCTCGCCTCTCCGGCCAATTTGCGCGCTTCGTTGGATTTCTTCACCAACGTCGGCCACGCCCTGGAAATGACGGGAACCGCTGCATCGCTCGTCGCGCCGTTCATGGCCGTGCCGGTCGGCCTTTTGAGGGTGATAAACTCCGTATTGGGCGTCGGCGCCAAGACGCCGTTGATCGACGCCGTAGTGGCCATGATCCCGGGTCTGGCCGGCCAATCGCGCGTGGCGAACAACTTCGAGTTGAACCGGCTGCGCGACAAGTCGCTGCCGATGCCTGAATACCATGTGATCCAATCCCAGTTTAAGCCGCCGCCCGTCCATTGGTGGAAGTTCTGGGACTACTTCAAGAACAATCGAATGGCCCATTGGGGCGCCGATTTTCTTTTCAAAGAAGCCAACGACCTTGTCGTGGACACCGACTCCATGTCGGACTTCATTGAGGGCCAAACATTCAGCCCGCCGCAAGTCAAAGCATTCGTGTACGACTTCGGCCAGAGTGAGACGGTGCATCACACCAACTATTTCCAGCAGAAGGAGACGGCCGAATTCATCATCAAGAAGGTGCTAAAAGCGCGGGCGCCGTGATGGGCCGCGCCGCAAAATGCGGTACAATCGGTTGTAGGTGTGGTAGATCAGTGCCGATCAGAAACAATTTTGGAGTATTAATATGGCTTTCCGCGACTTCGGCTTTCCCGACGTCCAGCAGAGCCTGGGGCTTACGCTGGCCGAGACCGACCTGTTCAGCCAAGTGGAAGCCATCGACCTAACCGCGGAGTTTCTCGGACGGATGCGCGGGGGCATTGACTTGGCCTTGGCCGTCAACACCGAGAAGGCGCGTTCGGAGTTCATCATCGCGCCGGTGTTGATGGAGTTGCGGCGGATGCTCGGCGGCCGGTTCGGCCTGTTCTCCGGCGTGGAATTCAACGTGGACGCCTCGCGCGGCTTGAACGGATATTGCGATTTCATCCTGACCCGGTCGCCGTTGCAATCCGTGCTGACCGCGCCGGTGGTGGCCATCGCGGAAGCCAAAAACGACAACTTGCGAACCGGCCTCGGCCAGTGCATCGCCGCCATGGTCGCCGCGCGCGAGTTCAACGCCAAGGCGTCGAATCCGATGGATTCCGTTTATGGAGTAGTGACGACGGGAGGAGCCTGGAAGTTCCTACGTCTCACCGGGTCGGACTTGACGCTCGACTCGCGCGAGTATTTCGTGGCCGAATTGGGCCGAATCATGGGCGTCCTCGCCCACATCCTGCGAACCGCGTGATGAAAGACCTTCAACACGGTTTTGGAAGGTGTTACGAACGATATTGCGGGTCAACGACTCCCTAGCCGCCAGAAAAAAGCGCCAAGGTTTCCTTGACCGCCCGGCCTCCGCGGGTAGAATAAAAGAGACGTTTCGCACGAACGTGGTGCGATGGGCTAGAGGCCCGCTGTCCGGGCGTGCTGGTTCACGCGAGGAGGCGGGGTGTCCTAGCGAAAGGAGGCAATCATAGTGTGTAAAAGCGATCAGGTGAGGCTGCGCTAGGCGCGGCCGACGGGCTGCCGTCGGGCGCAGCCAATTGTTCGTTAGTAGGGAACCCCGGCGTCTATCTCGCCGGGGTTCCCCCTCTCCAATGCAAGCACCGGCAAGCCTTGGAACCCGTGAGGTTCCAGGGCTTTTTTACTTTCCGCCCGCGCCTTCGACGGCCGTGGGCAAGGGAGGCGCAACCATGATCGTCGTTATGAAACCGGGGACGCCGCAAAAACAGATCGCCGAGGTCGTCGCTTTGATCGAGCAGCTGGGCCTGCGCGCCAACCGCATCGAAGGCACGGAGTTGACCGTCGTGGCCGCCCTCGGCGAGAAACGCGACGGCGCCAAGCAAGCCCTGGAAACGATGGAAGGCGTCGAAAAGGTGGTACCGATTCTGGCGCCGTACAAGATGGCCAGCGTGGAAGTGAAGCGCGAGCCGACCGTGGTGCAAGTCCGCAACCTGACGGTCGGCGGCGGCCGGCTCGGCGTCATTGCCGGGCCTTGTTCCGTCGAGAGCCGGGAACAGATTTTAGAGGTCGCCCATATCGTCAAAGAGGCGGGGGCCGCCGGTCTGCGCGGCGGCGCGTTCAAGCCGCGCACCAGCCCGTACAGTTTCCAGGGGATGAAGGAAAAAGGTTTGGAGCTTCTGGCCGAGGCGCGCGACGCGACCGGCTTGGCCGTGGTGACGGAGGTGATGGCCAAGGAGCACGTGGAGTTGGTGGCGAAGTACGCCGACGTGATGCAAGTCGGCGCCCGCAACATGCAGAACTATCCGCTACTGGAAGCGGTGGGCGAGGCGGGCCTGCCGGTGCTGCTGAAGCGCGGCCCGTCCGCCACGATGGACGAGTTTTTGCTGGCCGCCGAGTACATCCTCAAGACGGGCAACCAAAAGGTGATCCTGTGCGAGCGCGGCATCCGCACCTTCGAGGATCACACAAGGTTCACATTGCCGTTGGCGTCTGTGCCGTACTTACACGAGAAAACACACTTGCCGGTCATGGTCGATCCGAGCCACGGCACCGGCAAGGCCAGCCTGGTGGCGACAATGGCGCGCGCCGCGGTCGCGGCCGGGGCGGACGGGTTGATCGTGGAGATCCATCCGCACCCGGAGAAGGCGCTCAGCGACGGCTATCAGGCGCTGACGCCGGCGGCCTTCCGAGAGATGATGCTTGACTGCCGTAAGGTGGCCGAGGCGGTTGGATTACGGATGTGAGGCTGTGCGAAAAGGGCGGGGAAACCCCGCCCCTACAGCGGTTCTTCCGTAGGGGCGAGGTCTCCTCGCCCCTTTCTGGAACAGCCTCTTACTCGCCCTTCCCCGATACCACCGCCGCCAGGTACTCGCGGTTCATCTTGGCGATGAATTCGACGCTGATCTCTTTAGGACAAGCGGCCTCGCATTCGTAGTAATTGGTGCAGTTGCCGAAGCCCTCCGCGTCCATCTGTTCCACCATGCGCCGCACGCGCCGTGACCGCTCCGGGTCGCCTTGCGGCAACAGCGCCAGGTGCGACACTTTCGCCCCCGTAAACAGGACTGCCGAGCCGTTCTTGCACGCCGCCACGCAGGCGCCGCAGCCGATGCACTCGGCCGCGTCCATCGCCTTTTCGGCGTCTGGTTTCGCCACCGGCAGGCAATTGCCGTCCTGCGCCCCGCCGGTGTTCGTGGAAACGAAGCCGCCTGCCTGGATGATGCGGTCGAAAGCGCTGCGATCCACCACGAGGTCTTTGACCAACGGAAACGCCCGCGATCGCCACGGCTCGACGTAGATGGCGTCGCCGTCCTTGAAGTTGCGCATATACGTTTGGCACGTCGCCACGCCGTCTTCGGGGCCGTGGGCCAGACCGTTAATCATCAGGTCGCAGCTGCCGCATATACCTTCACGGCAGTCGCTGTCGAAGGCGATCGGTTCCTCGCCTTTTTCGGTCAGTCCCTGGTTGACCACGTCGAGCATTTCGAGAAAGGACATGTCGGGAAAAATGTCGCGGGCCTGGTATTGCACCATGCCGCCGGGTTCGTGCGGCCCCTGTTGTCGCCAGACGTGTAGGGTCAGGTTCATCTGTTTCTCCATAACAAGACCGATCACGAAAGCACGAAAGACGAAAACACGAAAAAAGGCCAGAGAGTGAGCTGTGTTCCTTCTCTTCTTCCGTTTCGTGTTTTCGTCTTTCGTGCTTTCGTGATTGGTCTTTGGATTATTTATACGACCGCACCGACGGCTTCACATTCTCAAAAACAAGCGCTTCCTTGTGCAGTTCCGGCGTTTGTCCGACGCCCTTATGCTCCCAGGCGCTGACGTGACAATAGTTCTCGTCGTCGCGCCGGGCTTCGCCGTCGGGGTACTGATACTCCTCGCGGAAATGGGCGCCGCACGACTCGTTGCGATTGAGCGCGTCACAACAAAGCAGCTCCGCGAACTCCAGAAAGTCGGAAACGCGGTTGGCTTGCTCCAGCGATTGGTTCAGGCCGTCGGCGCCGCCCGGTACGCTGACGTTGCGCCAAAACTCTTCGCGGATTTGCGGTATCTTCGTTAGCGCTTGTTTGAGGCTGGCTTCCGTCCGGGCCATGCCGCAGTCGTCCCACATCACCTTGCCCAGTTCGCGGTGGAAGGACATCACGCTCCGCTTACCCTTGACCGCCAGCAGCCGCGTAAGGCGGTCGCCGGCCTCCGCCTCCGCCTGCTTGCACTCGGGACGGTCGGATGTCACTATCTTCAGTCCGGACGCGGACGACGCGATGTAATTGCCCAGGGTGTACGGGGCGACGAAATAGCCGTCGGCCAACCCCTGCATCAAGGCGCTGGCGCCGAGACGGTTGGCGCCGTGGTCGGAGAAATTCGCCTCGCCCAGCACGAACAGGCCCGGCACGTTGCTCATCAATTCGTAGTCCACCCACAGGCCGCCCATGCAGTAATGGACGGCCGGGTAAATGCGCATCGGCGCCTTGTACGGTTCTTCGTTGGTGATGTGAGCGTACATATCGAAGAGGTTGCCGTACTTCTCGCGGATGTAGGCTTCGCCGCGGTCGCGGATGGCGTCGGCGAAATCGAGGTAGACGCCGCGACCGCCCTCGCCGGCGCCGCGGCCCTCGTCGCACACCTGCTTGGCCGCGCGCGACGAGATGTCGCGCGGCGCCAGGTTGCCGAAACTCGGATATTTCCGCTCCAAATAGTAATCGCGCTCGCCTTCGGGGATCTGGCTTGGCGGCCGTTTGTCGCCGGCCGTCTTGGAGACCCAGACGCGGCCGTCGTTGCGCAGCGACTCCGACATGAGCGTGAGCTTCGATTGCTGGTCGCCGGTCACGGGGATGCAGGTCGGATGAATCTGCGTGTAGCAGGGGTTGGCGAAGTAGGCGCCGCGCTTGTGGGCGCGATAGGTGGCCGTGACGTTGCAATTCAGGGCGTTGGTGGACAGGTAGAACACGGGCCCATAGCCGCCGGTCGCCAGCACCACCGCGTCGCCGACGTGCGATTCAATCTTGCCGGTGGTCAAATGTCGCGTAACGACGCCGCGCGCCCGGCCGTCGATGACGATGAGGTCGAGCATCTCCGTGCGCGGGTGCATGGCGATGTGGCCGGCCCCAATCTGGCGGGACAGCGCCTGGTAGGCGCCGAGCAGGAGCTGTTGGCCGGTCTGACCGCGGCAGTAAAAGGTACGCGACACCTGGGCGCCGCCGAACGAACGGTTGTCGAGCAAACCGCCGTACTCGCGCGCGAACGGTACGCCCTGAGCCACACACTGGTCGATGATGTTAACGCTCACTTGGGCGAGACGGTAGACGTTGGCCTCGCGCGAACGGAAGTCGCCGCCCTTGACCGTATCATAAAATAAGCGATAAACGCTATCGCCGTCGTTCTGATAATTCTTGGCGGAGTTGATGCCGCCTTGGGCGGCGATGGAGTGGGCGCGACGCGGCGAGTCGTGGAAACAAAAGCTATCCACCTGATAGCCGAGTTCAGCCAGGGACGCGGCGGCGGAACTTCCGGCCAAGCCAGTGCCGATCACGAGAATGCGATGTTTGCGCTTATTGGCCGGGTTGACCAGCTTCATGTCGAAGCGGCGCTTGTCCCATTTCTCGGTTAACGGGCCGGGTGGGATTTTCGAGTCGAGATTCATGTGAAGTCTCTCATTACGACGGTCGCCAGCCCGCCAGGATCGCCAGCGGAATTGCGCAATTGCCGATGACAATCAGCACGGCGACGGCCGCGCCAAGGCCGTCGATCAATAGCATCGTGCGCTTGTTTTTCAGGCCCAGCGACTGCAACCAGCTGCCGGCGCCGTGCCATAGGTGCAATCCCAGAACGATCATCGCCACGACGTAGGCGATGCTCACCAAGGGCTTCTCAAAGCCGCGAACGACCATCTCGGCCACGTCCAACTCCGGGTGGAGGGCAGGGTCCATCGGAACGGCATATCGGTCGAGGGCGTACTTGTAATCCTTGGGGTCGGTGAGGCCGAAGGTGAAGTGCAGCAAGTGGTAGATGACGAAAGCGAGGATCACCAATCCCGTAAGCAGCATGTGCCGCGAGGCCCAGCTGGCTTGCACGGTGTCCTCATAAACATAGCGAACCGGCCGGGCGCGACGGCTGAGCGTCCATAACCGGAGGCCGAAAACGATGTGAACGATGAAAATAGTCAGCAACCCGGCGCGGGCGATCCAGAGGAGCGTCGGAACCTCTTCCAGATGGTGGGCGTAGTCGTTGAGCGCTTGCCTGCCGAGGAAGATTTGCAGATTTCCGAGCATGTGGACGATCACGAAGCCCATGAGACCCGCGCCGGTGACGGCCATGACGTACTTGGAAGCGAGCGTCGAGCGAACCGGCCACAACAACGAATTCATCAACCGCCCTTTCGGATCAAGGAGAAGGCCGTCGCGACGGCGCCATGCGGGACCGGCCCCAAACTTGCGGAAGAACCTCCAACGGCGCGCCGGCGCGTCTCCATTCGGTAGTTATAGCCACTTCTCCGGCAACTTCGAGAGGCGCCGGCGGCTTCTCTCGGCCAACCGCGCAGCCCATTGCCTGTCCGTCGGCACAGGGTCACTCACTCTCCTTGTCCCTAGGCTCACTATTTCGCCCTAGTGGAAAAAAGAACCGTTGCTTTCTGCTGTATTTGCCGGGAGTTCCGGCGATTCCGAAAAGTCCGGCTGTTCGGCGGTCAAATCGGCGCGCTGGTTGCTAATAATGGCTGTACTCGCCGCGTGAGGGCGACCTGGTAACGACGGTGTGTGCCGTCGTACAGGAGTCGCCGTCCACGCGGACAGCACCAAGGAGAATGCAATGTTGAACCGAATCGTACCGCTCAGTCTGGCCCTGGTCGCCGCTTTCGCTTTCAGCGTCGCGGTCGCGGCTGACAAGGTCGAGAAAGACAAGCCCGCCGCCGCCAACGTCCATAAGGGCGTGGTGGTTTCGGTTTCGGTCGTCGACGGCACGCTGACAATGAAAGGCACGGACGGCAAGGAACACAAGCACATGGTGGCCAAGGACGCCAAGATCACCTGCGACGGCAAGGAATGCAAGCTAGACGACCTCACGAAGGATGAGACGGTCGCCGTCACGGTCGAGAAGCAAGGCGGCGACATGGTCATCACGAAGATCGAAGCCAAAAAGGCAGACAAAGACAAGAACGACAAGTAATAAAAGTTATTAGGGCGCGTTTCGCGCGAGCCGGGCGCCCTCTTGGACGGCGCCCGGTTTTTTATTGCGCTCGGGGGGAAGAGGGTTCGCCGCGGTAGAGCCGCTTGTCGTGAACATAGCACTCGACGGCGCGCGGCAGGAGGTAGCGGAAGCTGCGGCCCTCGGCGGCGCGGCGGCGCAGGTCGCGGCTGGAAATGTCGATTAATGGCACCTCGACGACTTCCATGTGGACTGCGGCGTCAGCCGGCAGGCCGATCCTGGCGCGCAGGTCGTCGCGGTCGGGAGGCGGGCTGTTCGGCCGTCCCACGACGAGCAGGCCGGCCAACTCAAGAATGCGGCGCGGCTCGTACCAGAGGGGTAGGTCGTGAACCGCATCGCCGCCGACGAGCAGCAGCAAGTCGTCGCCGGGCCGCCGCCGGTGCAACTCGGCGAGGGTGTCCACGGTATAGCTAGGACCGTCGCGTTCTTTCTCTACTTCTTCGATATGGAAAGTGGGATTACCGGCGAGCGCGAGTGCAAGCATTTCGACGCGCTGCTCAAAGCGAGCGACGGGCCGAGGCTTGTGCGGCGGTCGCGGCGCGGGCACGAAAAGCACTTCATCGAGCCGCCCTTGTTGGCGACACTGCTCGGCCAGGATGAGATGGCCATAATGGACCGGATCGAACGTGCCGCCGAATACACCGACGCGCATCACCATTTTCTCCGGTCCTGGTATTGCGATCCGCTTGCGACTCTAGCGAGACCAGTAGCTGCCGTTAGGCCATATGATCATGTTGCCGCGAATCCTGCCTTCCAGACCGTCGCTTCCCTCGCCGTCGTTCCAATCCGGGATCCAGACGCGATCACGATAGACACTGCCCCAGGCAGCCTCCCCGTGTTCATTGATGAATTCGGCGCGGCCGTCCGGTCTTCGCTGGATAATCCGACAGGGGAGATCCTCATCGTCGTGCATGTACCAAGTCCCGTTGAGGTTCGGCACCCGATTGCGAAAGCCGCCGTCGTCCCGCGGTTGAGGGATGGCTGGGCCGGCGAACGTCAGCAATAGGAAAGTTGACAGGGTGAGCGGTAATGCGGTTTTCATAGGGACGCCTCTTGTTAAGAGTGCCACTCGCTGATTTGGATGTTGAATGGATATAGGTGCAAACCTCGTGCCAGTCCGGCCCGCCGGGATAAACCCGGCGGCTCGCCTGTCGCTTTTCCAAAGGTGGATTCAGTAGTTGTGCTTTACTTGCTCGCTTGCGCAGGTGCCTTGCCCGCCAGGGCCGTTTTCCACTTCTCGACGATGGCGGCGGCCTGTGTGAATGCCAGCCCCGCGGTCGCCGTGGTCGCTTGGTCGGCGGCGGCTTTCGCGGCGGCGGCTTTGGCGACGACCGTAAGCGCTTCCACTTGCTTCGGCGCCGCCGCAGCCGCGGCGACCGCATTCGCAGCCGTCTGCTGCGCCTGAGTAAGCGCCGTCGTGGCGTTCTGTGCCACAACGGTCAAGTCAGTTGCCGTCTTTTGTGCCTGTGCTTGCTCGGCATTCATCTGGGCGGAAAGTTCGCGCACCCGATTCGCCGCGATTGTGAGCGCCGCGTCGCCCTTGGCCTTGTCGGAAGCGTCCTTCACCTTGGCCGACGCCTCGGCCAACGCCTGCCCCAACACCGTTTTGGCGCGCACGTCGGCCTGGCCGGTGGTCGCCGCGGCTGTCGCCTTGTCGGAAGCGGCTTTGGCGTTCGCGGCGGCGTCGGCGGTGGCTTTCACGTTGGCCGCGGCGTCGGCCGCGACCTTCTGCGCCGCCGCGAGGTCCATAGCGGCCTTTTGGGACGCGGCAACAGACGCGGCCGCGACTGCCGCAGCCTGATCGCGCACCGCTTGCTTCGCGGCAAGCTCCTTTTGCGCTCCGTCTAGTCTTTCAGCCAACGTCGGCGGGTTCGGCGTCAGTTGGCCGACCGCCTTGCCGTCGGCCGCGGTCCACACAGGGATTTGCCCGGTCCAATCGCCGGCGATCACCCGCGCGTCGTCATGCGTGAAGGCGGCGCACAGCGCAACGTCCGGCCGGGCCTCGAAACTCCGTTGGGCGTTGCCGGCGCCGTCCCATAGCTTCACCAGCCTGTCCCGGCCGGCCGTGACGATGCGCCCATCTCGCGCGTATCGCACGGACTCGGCGCCGCCGCCGTGCGCGGCCCATGACTTGATCGAGTTACCGTTTTCCATTTCCCACAGGTGGACTGAACCGTCTTCGCTGGCGGAGGCGCAGACGTTGCCGTCGGAACGCCAGCTGACTTCGGTGATGGCCGCGGTATGGCCGCGCAGGCTGAAATATTCGCGGCCGGTGAACGCTTCCCATACGAACAGACCGCCCACGCGGTCGCCGCTCGTCAGGAGAACGCCGTCAGGGCTATATTCCAACGCCGTGATCCATTCGGTATGTTTGCGGATCTCATATATCAGCTTACCGTCTTTGGTGCCGTAGACTCGCACGACTTTGCTGGGACCGCCAAGGGCCACCTGGGTCTGATCGGGGCTGACGTCCGCCGCGAGGACGCTGTCGTTCTCGTCGCCGACTTCGATGATGCGCTCACCCGTGGTTACGCTCCAGAGGACCACCTTGCCGGACTTGCCGCTATGACCGCCGCCCGCCAGCAATAGACCGCCATTGCGGCTGAACTTGAGGACGCGCGCCTCGCCTTCGGGGAACGGCAAGACGCCGATCAATTCCAGCGTGTCGGTGTTGTAAAGCAGCACTTCTTTTTGACCGCCGACGGCGGCCAGCGGCGCCCACGGGCTGCACGCCAGAGCCGTAACAGCGTCGGCTCGCGCCGTGCGGGCAATCGGTTCAAGGCTGAGCGCCTTGGCCGGCATGGGCGGCGCTCCGGCCGGCTTGCCGCGCACCACGCCGGGCAGACCCACATTGACCTTGGGGCCGGCGGCGATGGCCTTACTGCCAGAGTTCTCCAAGGCGCCGTCGGCGATCCATTGCCGCACCGTCGCCACGGTCGCATCCGGCAACACCGGCGACGACGGCGGCATGAACGGCTCACGTTTATGGGCCATCGACTGAAAGAGGGGGCTATTGTCCGGGTCGCCAGGCTTGATAATGACGCCGGAACTGCCGCCTTCCATGACCTTGGTGAAGTTGTTGAGGACGACGCCGCCGCGTTTCTTGTCCTGGTTATGGCAGCCGACGCACTTTTCCTTCAACAGAGGCAGGACGTTGTCGTCATAGGTGATCTTGGCGAAGGATTCACCACATAGACACAAAGAACACAAAGAAGACAACAACAAAATGTGACGCTGACGAATCATTCTCTAAACCCTCTCGTATGTCTTTCTTCGTGTCTTCGTATTTTCGTGTTTTCGTGATAAATCTTTGATTAGTGGTTAAACATAAACTCGCGCGAGTTCAGCAGCGCCCAGAAGGCATCGTCGAGTGCTCTCTTTTTGTCGGCTTCCGCGAAGATCAGCGTGTTGAGCCTGGCCGCTTCCTTCTCCGTCGGCTTGCGGCTTAGGCAGCGCAGGTACAACTCTTCGACAACCTGCGGCGGCGTCTTTTTCTCCGCCAGCCGTTGGCCGATCAGGTTGCCGGCCTGCACTTTCTGTGTCGTCGTATCGCCGTTGAGCAGGTGCAGCGATTGCGACAGCGTCGGTTCCAATTTCACTTCGCACGAACAAACCGTCTCGCGGGTCGCCCGGCCGAACGTCGTCAGGAAGTACGTGCTGACGCCGCCGTCGGCGATCTGCACGGCCCGCGCCCCCAGCGGCAGACCGGGGAACTTGTTCTTCGTGTTCGTCGCTTCGCTGATGCAGTCCAGGAACGTCTCCGCTTTGATGCGACGCAAACTGGCGTGTGCGAAGTTGCGCGTATCGCCAGCATTGCTCTCGTTGGCCTGCGTCGAAAGCTGGTACGTCCGCGACAAGCAGATGTCGCGCACTAGCTTCTTAAAGTCATATTTATAGTCGGTAAAGCGCTTACCCAATTCGTGCAGCAGTTCCGGGTTCGACGCCGGATTGCTGACGCGCACATCGTCCACTTCGTTGATGACGCCGATGCCGAAGAAGTTGCTCCAAACGCGGTTGGCAAGGTTGTCGGCGAAATACGGATTGCTCGGCGAAGCCAGCCACGCCGCCAGCACCGCGCGCCGGTCCTTGCCCGCCACGTCCGGCACGTCGCCGCCGAGGAACTTCGGCTTCATGACCACGCCGCGTATCGGGTGCGTCACCTCGCCGCCGCCGCTGTTGAAGACCACGACTTCGCGCGGGTCGTCCGTGCCCTTACGGCCGATTTGCGAGAAGAACGCGGCGAAACTGTAGTAATCGTCCTGCGTCCAGCGGTCGAACGGGTGGTTGTGGCACTGGGCGCACTGGACGCGCATACCGAGGAACACCTGCGCGGTGTTTTCCGAGAGTTTGAGTGCGTCGGGATCGTTTTGGTAGTAGTTTGTGGCGGGGCTTTTGAAGGTGCCGCCGCTTGCCGCCAACACTTCCTGCACCCATTCGTTGACCGGCACATTGCGGGCGATCTTGTCTTGCAGCCAGTTGTAGTACAGCAGCGTCGCCTTGTAGCTAATCTGGTTCGAGGAGCGGATCTGCAACAATTCCGCCCATTTCATCACCCACAACTCGGCGAACTCCTTGCGGCCGAGCAATTCATCGACCAGCTGTTCGCGCTTGTTCGGCGCGGGGTTCGCCATGTAACGCTGATACTCTTCCGGCGTCGGCAACAGGCCGATCACGTCGAGATACGCCCGCCGTAAAAAGACCTCATCCGTACACAATTCGGACGGGGCGATGCGCAGCTTGCGGAGCTTGGCGTTGACCAATGTATCGATGTAGTTATTTTCAGGGACGGCCGGGAAGGCAAACTGCAGTCCCTTGGGCAAGACGATGAACTGTGCGCCGACGGTGAACGTGGCGAAGCGGGCCATAACGAAAGCCTCGCCGCGGTCGCCGGCCGTCACCAGGCCGTCGGGCGAAATCTTGGCGCTTGTATCGTTGTTGCTGAGGAACAAGGCCGACGAGGTAACATCGCGGACCGAACCATCGGAATAGCGGGCGCGAACGACCATCTGCTGGGTCGAACCCTTGCCGTCAAGGACGGCGAGTTTCGGATAGAGGTCGGCGCTCACCGGCGTGATTACGTCAGGCGCGTCTTGCGGAACGCCGGCTTCGAGCCAGCGGAGGAGCGTCTGGTGGTACTCGTCGCCGTCCTTGATGCGCTGGCCGCCGGTGTGAGCGACGCGGCCGGTCGCTTTCTCGATCATCAGGCTTTCATTAGGAAGAGCCAGGTTGACGCGGCGGCCGTTCATCTCGCGGGTGAGGCGGAAGTGATCGCCATCGGGGTCGAAGCCGAACAGCGACAAGCGGAAGCCGTCCTTGCCGCGCGCGGCGCCGTGACAGCTTCCCTGATTGCAGCCGTTACGCAGGAAAACGGGCATCACATCGAGCTTGAAACTAATGGGCCGATCCTTCGCGGCGTCTTTCACAGTCAACGGGACGCCGACAGCCTTACCGCCGAACTCGACCTTCATCTCGGTGGCGCCGTCGGCCAAGGGGGTGAGGATGTTTTTGTCGAGCTTGGCCAACGCGGGGTTGGCGAGCGCGGCCTTGGCCTCGGCGGTCACGTCGCGCGTGAGGCCGTCAGCGAAAGTGGCCTGCACGACGAACACTTGCCGGCCGCGGCTGGTGGCGAGGGCAATGTCAGGGGGGAAGACTTCGACCTTGGCTAGAACAGGCGCCGGGGCCGGAACTGCCGCTGTTGGAGCGGAGGCTGGGATCGGCTTGGGAGCCGGAGGAGGCATAGGAACAGGCGCCGCCGCCGGAGGAAGCACAGGAACCGGGGCCACAGTCGCAGGTTTCGCGGGAGCAGGAGCCGGGACGGGTGCGGGGACGTCCGCGCGCGAGGCGGAGACGAGCAATCCCAAGACGAGAGTTGCGGCCGCATGGAGGCAAGTCAAATTATTTAGCATGGGACTATTGCCTATATTTGTGAAGTCAATGCCTGTAATGGGTAAGGGACCGTCAATCTCGCTTTTCTGGCCGCGGCTTGCTACGATACCGATAACACCAATGGAGGGCGACCGATGATTTTCACACCAGACGATGTCAAAACCCGACTGCGCTATCAACCGTTCACCCCTATGCGCATCGTAACGACCACCGGGCAAATCTACGACGTTTACCACCCAGACCTTGTATGGGTCGGCGAGCGGTTTTTAATGGTTGGAAGCCCCAGTCCCAAAGACCCTTCCGTTTTCGACCAGGTAAGCCGCCTTGCCCTCGCTCACGTCACTGAATTACGCGACTTGCCAATAGCAACAGCCCCGCCCTCAAACGGCTCTGCTTCATAAGGAGGACTTCCGATGATCTTTACTCCAGAACTTGTTAAGGCCCGGCTCCGCGAACAACCGTTTGTTCCGCTTCAAATCGTGACGACGAGTGGGCAGACCTACGACGTTCGCCATCCGGACCTCGTGTTTGTGACCGAGGAATCTTTGATGGTAGGACTGCCCAGTTCCAAAGACCCCACAATAGTCAGCGGCCATGTTACTCGTGTGGCGCTCGCCCATGTCACGGAGCTTCGTGACCTAGCAAGGTTAGTTTCGCCGTCTAACGGCACGACTCCGTAAAGCGGCCGTTATTTCGGCGGGGCGCCCGGCGAGGGCGTTCCCTTTTCGCGTTCCTCCTGCTCCTTGCGCAGCTGCTCCAATCGCGTCAACCGCTTCTCCGGCGCCTTGGGCGCTTCCGCTGGTTTCACTACCACAGGCGTCGGCATCGGTACGGGCGCCGGCGCGTTCACCTTCGGCGGCAGCGGCACATCAATACGCAGTTCCGTGCCGCCGGCGCTCTGCACCACCGGCTCGCCGTCTTTCATCGCGACGACCTGACAGAAAATGTTCTTGTGTTGGCCGGGCGGGCTGGTCTTGTCTACCACCAGCTTGAACGCCAATTCCTTCGAGTCTTTCGTGATCTCCAGGTCCGGCGCCGTCACCTTCGGCGGCAGTCCGAGCAATGTCACTTTGGCTGTTCCTACAAACGGAGTATTAATCTGGATTTTGGAGTAGATGTCGGTCGGCTTGCCCTGTTCGGTCGCGGCCCGCTCCATCGTGAACGCCACATAGGGCGGAGCGATTTCCAGCGTCGCCAATTGCGACGACACCCATACCGGGCCGTTGCCGACGGTCGCCGTGCCGAGGACCGCCGTCTTCCACTTGCGCACCTGGGCGTTGCCGGCCGCGTTCATCGGCATTAGAACTTCGTTCTGTTTCTCGGGGATGATCACGGACGTGGCCGAGCCGACGCCGGGCGGGTTGAACAGGGGTAAGATAGTGATCGGCGCCGTGAAACCCGGCTTGCGCTCCGCCGTGATCTTGAGGTTCATCGAGCCGTTTTGCACCAAGGGAGCTTTCGGCTCCACGATGGTGATTTTGAACGGCGCCTCGTCCGTCACGGCCACCGCGGTTCGATCCGCGTCAACCTTCCAGTAAACCGATTGGCCGGGATTGCCGATAATCAGATCCGCATTCATGCTGAATCGACTCTGTATCTTCTGGGCGGAATCGGCATGGCGAGCGGTCAGCGCGGTCAGCTTACTGCCAACGACCGCGGTGGGCGCCGCCTCGAAAACGACCGGGACTGTATCCAGATTCGCGGCCATGTTCTCAGCGGTCATTGCGACGCCGGGAGGCAAAGCATCCGCGCCAATCGTCACTTCGCCGCCGAAGTCGGAGCGGGCCACGCTCACCAACGTCGCCATACGGTTGCCGCGCGGCACGGCCACGGCCTGCCGTTCCTGCGAATACTGCACCGATTTGGGAATGGTCACGACGGCCCGCGCTTCAATGGGGAGAAACTCGACCCGATAAAAGTACGTCGGCCCTCCCTGATGGAGATGGTCGGTCACGCTCAAATAATATTCCTTGTCCTCTGGGAAGGTGAAGCGGAAGTAGCTGTCCGGCCCCACGGCATCGTCGTTTGCGACCAACGCGCCGCCGCCGACCACGCCGACGGCCATAACCGAATCGAGCGGCGAACCGAGCCTGCGCGCGAAACAGTGAACGTCGAACGTCTGTCCCTTCTTCGCCTTAAAACGGTAATAATCCACTTCGCCCGGCTTGGAAATCACGCCATTGAGGGCGGCCGGCAACTGCGGAACCGGCGTACCCATCAACGGCGTGCTGTTTCCATCCGTCTCGATGACGTTGCCGAACTCTGACACGCGGAAAGGTACGGGCGACGGTGAAATGCCGCCGGCGTCTTGTGCGAACAGGCCGAACTTTGCATCCGGCGTTGCGGGCAGTTTAACCTTCTGCTTGAACGGACCGGCCGGATCGCCCAGGAAGGTGACTTCGACTTCCTCGCCGCATTTGCCGCCGGCTGGAATCACGGCCAACGGCCGGGGGAATGTGCCCACATGCAGCCGATAGGAACAGGCGCCGTTGCCGCCGTAGGCGCTCTCACGCACCTGGATAACATAGGTTCCGTCGGCCGGCACAACGATGGAACAAGCCGCGTCCTGGTTAAGCATCGGCGTGTCGTCGCACGCGGCCAGTTCAAAGCGCTTGCTATCCAAAATGGCGATGTACGGGTCGAACAGCGTCCCGCCAAGACGCATTCCTTCAATCTCGGCCGAGAGGCGTTGGCCCTTCTTGCATTCGACGGCGAAATAGTCCACGTCTTCGTTGTCGATGACGCCCTGGACGGTGACGTTGAGTGGAATCTTTTGCGGAGCGGCAAAGTCGCTGTTCGGCTCCTTCTCGTCCACGACGGGCATGGCGCCGATGTAGAAAGTACGCAGCTCGGAGACGCCGGTGGCAGTGCGGACGCGGACGGCGTGTTCACCGAGGCGGCAGTCGGGCGCGATCTTGACGGCGGCCTTGACTTGGGCGTCGTTGACGACTTCGAGCTTCACGGTCGCCAGACCGGGCGAGTAAAAGAGCAATTCCTGAGCGTCGGAAAGCCGGGCGCCGTTGAAAAGCAAGACGGCGTCGGTCCCACGCTGGGCGCCACGCGGCGCGACGCCGCCGAGTGACGGCGAAGCGGAAAACACTTCACCACAAAGACACAAAGAACACAAAGAACACAAGCAAAAAGGACTAAACCATTTCATCGGCGGCCTCATGGTGGATGTACTTGTCTTTTGTCTTCTTTGTGTTCTTTGTGTTCTTTGTGGTGAATCTTCTTTTTACGCAATCAGTTCCTTGCGGACCTGGCCGTTGCGGACGAGGTCGATCGGCCGATCGCCCGGCGACATCAGTTTTTTCGTGCCGTCGATGCCGATCTGTTTGTAAACGGTCATCGCCAGGTCTTCGACGGTCAGCGCGTCCTCCTCCGGTTCCGTGGCCGTCGAGTCGGATTTGCCGTAGATGATGCCCTTCTTGATGCCGCCGCCCGCCAGCACGACGCTGAACACTTTGGGCCAATGGTCGCGGCCGGCGTTCGGGTTGATCTTCGGCGTCCGGCCGAACTCCGACGACACCATCACCAGCGTCGAGTCGAGCAAGCCGCTGCGGTCCAGATCGCGGATCAGCGTGGCGAACGCCTGGTCGAAAATGGGCAACTGACCGCGCATTCCATCTTTGATACCCGTGTGCATGTCCCAGCCGCCGTAGCTCAGCGACACGAAGCGCACACCCGCCGCCACCAGCCGCTTGGCCATCAACATGCGCTGGCCAGCCGCATTGCGGCCGTACTCGTCGCGCAGGGCCGGCGTCTCGGCGTTGATGTTGAACGCCGCACGCGCTTTTTCCGAGCTGATAAGGCTATAAGCCCGCTGGTAAAAGGTGTCCATCGCTTCCAACCCGTCGGCCTTTTCCTTGGAATCGAAGTGGTCGTTAACCGCGTCGAGCATGGAACGACGGGCCGTGAAACGCTTGTCGTCCACGCCGCCGGGCAGGGTCAAATCCTGCACGTTGAAATTGCCGTTGGCCGGGTCGGCGCCGAGGCTGAACGGGGCGTAGGCCGACGACAGGTAGCCGGAGCCGGCGAAGTTGGTCGGCTGACTCGGCACACACACATAGGGCGGCAAGTTGTTGCGCGGCCCAAACTCATGCGACACGACGCTGCCCAGGCTCGGAAAAACAAGGGCCGGGCTTGGCTTGTAGCCGGTGAACATGTTGTGGGTGCCGCGTTCATGGGCGGCCTCGCCGTGCGTCATCGACCGGCAAATGGCGATCTTGTCCGCTACATTGGCGGTGTTCTTGAGCGACTCGTTCAGCAAGACGCCATCGACTTTGGTCTTGATGACGCCCATCTCGCCGCGATATTCGATCGGGGCAAGCGGCTTGGGGTCCCACGAATCCTGGTGGGCCATGCCGCCCGGCAGGTAGATGTGGATGATCGACTTGGCCGGCGCCGGCTTGTCGGCGACCGGGGCGACCTCGGCCGCGCGAGCCTGAAGACGGAAGAACTGGTCGAGGGTCAGGCCGAGGCCGCCAATAGCGCCGACCTGTAGAAACGACCGACGCCCGAAGTGAAAGCCGTTGCTGGCGAGGCTCATAACACTGTTCTCCTTATGGGCAGGCGAGTCGGGGGCAGGGGGAATGGGCGGACTGCAATCCTAATGTCTAATGGCCGCAACTGCGGATGGTCGAGGCTGGTAAGTTACTGCAAGGTTCATACCAAAGCGGACGGCTGGCGGATACAATATAAACTAGACGCTCTTGATGCGCGTGTCAATCGCATTGTTAAAAAGACGATGGCTGGCACTTTCAGGTCAGCCTTCCTGTCGCGCTCTGGAACCGCAACCAGGGCAACATTCTCGCGGCCCAGGCCGATGTGGGCCGGTCCCTCCAGGAGGTGGGGCGGGTCCAGAATGACCTGAGCAGCCGCCTGGCGACGGCCTTCGGCCGCTACGCGGCGGCAAAGGAGCGGGCGGAACGCTATCGGGCTTCGGTCCTCCCCAACGCTCAGAAGGCGTACCGCCTCGCCCAGGAGGCGTTCAAGGGCGGGCAGTTCGAGTACTTGCGCGTCCTCCAGGCCCAGCGGGCGGCGGCGGAAGCCAACCTGGAATACGTCCGCGTCCAGTCGGAGGCGTGGCAGGCCGCTGGCGAGATCGCTGGGCTGCTGCTCCAGGACTGCTGGCCGGCGCCGGCGGCGACACGGCCTCGTCCTATTCGGGCAGCGGAGCCTACAGCAATCCGGTTGCGACCGGCGGCACGACCGGCAAATGGACCGAGGCTGGCGGCACCGGCAGCCACTACTCGACGCAGACGGTTTCCACTCTCGGCCTTGATGGAAACTGGACGACCACCGGCACGGCGGACAGCGGCGCCCGGCGGCGACACCCGGAGCGACTCCTACACCGGCACCGGCGTCATCACATTGAGCGGCGCCCCCGACGCCAACGGCGCCGTAAGCACGGGAGGCGGCACGATCACCGAGTCCGGCGGCGATAGTGCGAACAGCAGCTACGACAGCCATTACACGCTCGACGCCAACGGCAACTGGGATGCGGTCCAAGGCGGCGGCTCGGGTGGCGACGGCCTCGGGCGCGACATCCGGGGATACGGACTCGTCCCGGTGGCGTCACTTCCCCTGGGCCTGCTTCAGCAGGGCGTCCACGTCGCCCCAGAGCTTGCGCCAGGCGTCCTGCTCGTCCGCCGGCAGCTTGGCAAGAGAGTCGACGCCGCGCACGCCGGCCAGGTCGGCGTCCACCTTCCAGTGATTGAGCGTCCGGGCCGTCGCGGCTCGGCCTTGTGGGTTGGCGTCGTTCACCTCTTTGGTCCACAGCGCCAGATCGGCCCGCAACCAGTCCAGCGCTTGCTTGCGCCAGCGGCTGCGCTCCTTGGCGTCGGTCTTCGCAGCGTCCTCGCCCTGACCGCAGCCGGCCAGCGCGGCGGCGCAGGCGGCGTCATAGCGGACGCCGGATGACAGGTCTTTCGACAGCCCCGGCTCGGCGGTGAAGGCGTCGGCGTAGAAGCGCGACGCGGTCGCATAAAGCCGCTTATACCGTTGGCAGAAGTCCGCGAAACGGACCTGCTGGGCGGCGTCGGCGGGCGCCGCCTCGCCGCGGAGGATGGCCGGCAACAAGGCGTCGTGCTTGGCCAGATCGATTGCGTTGCCGAGGTTGTTGCGGGCCTTGGCGTTGTCGGGCTGGATTTGCAGGGCCTTGCGGAACTCCGCGATCGCCTCGTCCCACTGAACCTTGTCCCGGAGAGCGTTGCCGAGATTGCTGTGGGCATCGGCGTAGTCGGGCTTCAGCTCGATGGCCTTACGGAACTCCACGATCGCCTCGCCCAACTGGCCCTTGTTGGCGAGGGTGGCACCAAGGTTGCTGTGGGCCTCGGCGAAGTCGGGCTTGATTTGCAGGGCCTTGTGTAACTCCGCGATGGCCTCCTCCCACTGACCCTTTTTGTCGAGGGCGGTGCCGAGGTTGTTGCGGGCATAGGCATCGTCGGGCTGGATGTGCAGGGCCTTGTGGTACTCCGCGACCGCCTCGTCCAACTGGCCCTTGTCTTGGAGGGCGTTGCCGAGGTTGCTGTGGGCATAGGCATCGTCGGGCTGGATGTGCAGGGCCTTGTGGTACTCCGCGATCGCCTCGTCCAACTGGCCCTTGTCTTGGAGGGCGGTGCCGAGGTTGTTGCGGGCCTTGGCGTTGTCGGGCTGGATTTGCAGGGCCTTGTGGTACTCCGCGACCGCCTCGTCCAACTGGCCCTTGTCTTGGAGGGCGACGCCGAGATTGAAGTGGGCATTGGCGTAGTCGGGCTGGATTTGCAGGGCCT
>DHJA01000127.1:0-9319 GCA_002404095.1 Planctomycetaceae bacterium UBA4732
ATGGCAAGCCGGCGTAGGCGAGACTATCACACGCACCGCCTTCGACGGCGGGCAAGCGTGGGCCGATCTGACGACGGCCAATGTCGTTACGACACGGTACGTCTGGGGCGCGGGCGGGCAAGACCTGTACGCCCGAATCGACGTGGGGGCGGGTCTACGGCAAGTATCGCAAGACCGGCTGGGGTCGGTGCGCGACGTATGGGACGGCGCCGGCGTCTCCCTGGACCATGTGGAATACGCCGCCTACGGCGCCATCAGCTCGGAGACGGCGGCAACGCTGGGCGGGCATTACCTCTACACGGGCTTAGGGGAAAATCGATACGCGGACACGGTGACCGCGGATTACCGGACGGAGTTCGTGGACATCGGCCGGTGGGCGCAGCCCGACCCGATCACCTTCAGCGCCGGCGACGGCAATATCAATCGCTACGTCGCTAACAACCCGACGAACCTGACGGACCCAAGTGGTTTAGAAGAGGAGTATGTAGATCAGTCTGGCTACTCTGACATCGGGCAGATGAGACATCCACGCCCACGCCCTAAATATGTGGATATGAGCGGGTTGGTGTGTGATTCCGTTAGGAAGGCCCGCATTCAACCGCCGCTGGCGAACTATCCAAACCCAGATGGCGCAATGGGCCCGCGCAACTTTGAGGCAGAAGCGCGGTACAGGCAAGCGAGGCAAGATGCCTACGACAACGACTGGAGACGGAAGTTGAACGAGGCGTTTGGGCCGGGAGGCTACGCCGAAGACATGTTGATGCTCTTGGGCGGCGCAGGAGGCGTTGCGCCCCTGAGAGAATTAAAGGGTGAGTTACCTGAACTAAGGGAGCAGCTCACTGAGGACATCAACGGGCCCAGCCGCCCACTCCCCATGCCTGCCAGAGAGACTGCTCCCGAGAGAATGCCGATCGAGATGTCCCGAAAGGTGCACGGGGCGATCGCACACGACGCAACCGCGTTTCGCATCGCACTGTTCTGGGAGAATGACCCTGCGACTGTCGAGAGCAGGTTCAACCAGGATTTGGTAGACACCGCCGGCAACTGTGTGCCACGCTTCAGGCCAGACGCGCAGCGAATTCGGCGGCTCGCCGATGGCCATCGAGTGGTGGATGTGATAGAGGTTCAGAGTCGAAGTCAGAGCGATGAGTTCATGAACGACAAGGTACGAGACATTCGACGGGCGCTGGGCCGTGACGCAGGGGACATACGCTGGATCCCACCAATGCCTGGTGCGACGCGATGAAGCAGCTAAACTGCTGGTGACATTCAGACTATATGTAGGAGAAGCCGCCATGGACTTGGATAGCCTTGAGAAATCGCTTGCGGGCAAGCCGTATGAGGTGGTTGAAGTGGAGTTGGCCCCTCTCGATACCGAGCAACTTATCGCACTGCTTGATTGTCGAAGCATACGAGTGGGGGATACCGCAGCAGACCTATTAGTCCGGCGCGGCGAAACGGAAGCCGTCATCGACGCAACCTTGGCAGGCAGAGTCTCGACCAAGATTGGCAAACAAAGAGCCCTAAATATCTTGACTTGGCTTGGAAGGGCGTGTGCGAGGGCTCGAGATATCTACTTGGCTTTGCTTAAGGACAGGCATGAGACAATAGTTGGCGGAGCCCTTTTTGGCTTAGTTTTCCTACAGGCAAAGGAACATGAAGGAGCCATCCGAGAAGCGATGAAGGCGGTCCGCCGGGACAGCGAACTTTATGAACGATTCAAACTTGCGTTGGAAGCGTTGCATAAAGGGGATCCGTTTATCTTTTCGCCATACTTCCATGACGTGGGAGACGTGTGGAAGCTTGACAAGGCGCGGTTTGGCAACCGAGTTGGTCCAATCTGTTGAGAAAAAATGGCCACGTAATGGATTAGCCCTTCCGGTGCAAAACTTCCGCTCGGCGCAAGTCGGCCGGCATTCGGAGCGTGGCTCGCTTCGGCCGCATCGTTGTTGTCCTATCAAGGGAAAGGGAAGAGTGGCCGGTCATCCAGGCGCACCTGAGCAGCGCCAACACGGGTGCCTTTCCGTCGCAGATCACCGCCATTCTGACCTGGAACGGCGGGTCGCCGACGATGTTCAGCTACTCCACCGCCGCCGGCAACGCGGGCGACGGCCTGACCATCGCCGCCCAGGTTCCCTACGCCGTCACGGCGACGGGCCGCTACGCATGGAGGCTGGAAGTGATCGCCGGCCCCCTCGACCAGACGGTCAGCGGCAGCACTTTCGTGGTGGCGCAGGACGCCAGCCCGTTCGGCGCCGGCTGGACGTTCGGACCGACCGATCATCTGGTCAACATCCCCGCCGACCCGGCGAACGGTTTGCCGGCCGGCATCCTGCGCGTCTACGGCAACGGCGGCTATCGCTTCTACTCCGGGGCGTCGTTCACCAGCCCGGCCAACGACTCCGGCGCGCTGACGGCGAGCGGCGGCGGTTACGTGTACACCGACTCCGACGGCGCGAGGAAGACGTTCGACGCCAATGGCAGGCCGATTGGAAAGCACGCCACAATGAGACCGACGGCACTGCGACCCCGGCGACCGTTGGCCGGCGTCCCCTGGGGGCGTTGAAAGCCAAACGGCTCGGCGGGCGAACTGCCGCGCGACGATGAATCACCGTCTGGTAAATTTCTTTAATCGCGCTTAGCCGGCGGCGAATCGGCTTCCCGTTCGGACCACACCCAATACATCACGTCGCACCTCGCCGCTTTTGCCGGTCCCTCGTCATTTTTCGGATAATAGAAAAATAGATCGACGCGCCGCCCCGCAACGCGCGGATATATGGGGTAAGGGCAACGAATTTCGGAGGCGATGGAAGTGAAAACGTCCAGGGCGCGGATAATCCTCGACTGCCTGCGCAAAGCGGTGCGGCAGGAAGGGGCGGGCCTGACGGACGGCCAATTATTGCGACATTATGTTACCCGTCGGGACGAGGCCGCCTTCGCCGTACTGGTGCGGCGGCACGGGTCGATGGTACTGGCCCTGTGCCGTCGCATGCTCCGCCACGCCGAGGACGCCGAGGACGCCTTTCAAGCCACCTTCGTAATCTTAGCCCGCAAGGGTCACCGCATCGCGAGCCTGCAAATGATCGGCGGCTGGCTGCACGGCGTGGCCTACCGCGTCGCCCTGGACGTGAGGAGGCGCGCCGCCCGGCGCCAGGCCAAAGAGCATCAGGTCAAGGACATGCCGCACCCGCCCGCCCTACCGGAAGAAATGTCGCAGGACCTACTCGGCGTGTTGGACCGCGAGTTGGCCCGACTGCCGGACAAATACCGGCTGCCGGTAGTTCTGTGCGAGTTGGAGGGCCGCAGCCGTAAGGAGGCGGCGCGGCAGTTGGGCCTGCCCGAGGGCACCCTGTCGAGCCGGCTGGCGACCGCCCGCAAGACGCTGGCCCGGCGGATGGCGGGCTACGGGGCGGCCGTCACGGCCGCCTCGCTGGGGACATTGTTCGCGTCGGAGGCGGGCGCCGCGTGTGTGCCGACCTCTCTACTGAGTTCCACGGTCCGGGCGGCGGGCGGGGTCTATCCGGCTTCCGTCGCCGCCCTTGCGGAAGGAGTGTTGAAAGCCATGTTACTAGCCAAGATTAAGCCCACGGCCCTGGTGCTGGTGGTGGTTACCTGCCTCGGCGTGGGAGGGGGCGCCTTGAGGTACGCGGCGGCGGGCGCCGAGCCAGGCGCGAAGGCGAAACGCCCGCCGGCAGCGGCAAGGACGGACAAGGACGATCTGGAAACGCTTCGCCTGGAGGTCGAGGCGCTGCGAGTGAGTCTTCAGGCGACCCGGGAGCGGGTCAAGGCGCTGGAGGCCGAGGTACACGACCAGAAAGAGGTCCAAGCAAGCCAAGTGACGAACCTTCAGCTCATGGGCGATTTGCGTTTGCTGACCACTGAGTTACGCCGCAAACTGCTTACGCCGCCGGTCGTCGCTCCCGCGCCGGTCGTCGCTCCCGCGCCGCTCGTCGTCGATCCACCGCCACCGCCGCCCATTGTGGTAACACCCCCAGCGGTAACGGAAAACGCGCCGTTCGTCGTGGGCGCTCGCCCGACGGACGTGAAGCCGAGCGTAAAGGTAACGGGAGAGCGGCGACGAGCGGCGGCGGAAAACATGAGGGCGGCGGCAGGCAAAGTCCTGCTCGACCCTAATAACGAACAGGCGTTTGAGGCCATGCTGCAGGCAATGGAGCAAATGATTCGCCAGTCCGAGCCGAAGCCGGCGATTGAACCGAAGAACTAGCTTGCACTAGCGAATACTTTCAGGGCGCCCCAAGACGGACGGCCCTATTAAGGAGTACAAGATGGACGGCCCGTTTTTTGTGGTGTTTCTGACTTTTCTGATGTTTTTCGTGTTCTTCCTGGTTCTACTAGCGCCTTGCCTACGACCGCCGAACTGCCCCGATTGTGGGCGGCCGCTCTCATCCTACCAGCCGCCGTCCACGAAAACGTGGCGTATGTGGGTAGCGGGCGGCTATCTCTGTCGGAACTGCGGGTGCGAGACAACCCTGGCGGGAGAAAAAGTCGCCCCCGGAACAGGTCCACCGCTTGGCCGGATGGTCCTGCTCATGACACTGCTGATCCTGTCCGTCGGCGGCGGGGCCGTTCTGCTGGGGTTCACCCTCAGCCGCGCCACTGTGGCTCCGTCGCCCGCCGTCGCTTCGCCGGTCGTCGTCGCTCCACCGGCCGCCGAGCCGCGCCGCTAGGCTCTGGCGGGCGAACCGGGTATTGCGGCAGACCAGCCGCGCGAGAACCTGACTCCCCTTGTCTAACTCGCCGCGAGGATGCACCCGCCGAGCCGCGCGCCTTGTCGCGGAAATGTTTGCAGAAGCTCATCCACGCGCGGCGATCCGGCTTCGCGTTCGGGCAGCACCAGATACACCACGTCGCACGCCGCCGCCAGCGCCTCGCAACCGGCGTCCCACGACGGCCCCAGGACGAGCACAAGGTCGCAGCGCTGCCGTAGCTTGCGCAGTAGGGAGGCAGGCGTTTCGACGACGAGACGCAATCCGGCCGGCGCCGGTCCACCGGCCGGAAGGACGGTGAGATGGGCCAAGTCGGTAAGCTGCAATGCCTGGTCCAACGCGACGGCCCCCGACATCACTTCGGCGAGGCCCGGCCGCGCGGCCAGCCCAAGTCGATCCGCCAACGCCGGCTTATGCGGATCGGCGTCCACCACGACGACGCGCGTATTTCCCTGGCGGACGGCGGTGACGGCCAGGTTAAGCAGGACGGCGGCCGCATCCGCGCCCATTAGGCCCGGCGCGAAGAGCAAGGCCTTGGCGCCTTCGCCGGAAACGGCCGGAGTGAGCACGGCGAGGAGGTCGCGGTACTGGCCGCTGACGGGATGGTCCGGTTGGTGGTGGACGATGATTTCGGGCGCGAAGTGCGGCCGGCGCACGGCGACTTCCGGGGACGATGGGCGAAACGTCACGGCCGGCGCCGGCGCGGCCGGAAGGGGGCGCGTGGCGAGGACGCTGGCCGACGCTTCCATGCTCTTGCGTGGGCCGACTTCGATAAACGGAATCTCTTCATCCGTTTCGTCCGCTTTTTCTACTTCTACGACTGGCGCCGGCGCGTTGTTGCGATGGACTGGCGCTTCCATCGACGACGGCCGAAGCGCGGTCTGCCGTAGAGACTCCAGAAATTTCCCCATTCCGCCTCTCCCTTTGCCCGGCGCTGTCGTCGGGCGTTGTGATGCTCACCCCTGAAGTCCCGCGTGGGCCTGTCCGTTGATCCGTGGAAAGACCTCATCGTTTTCCAGTGCGCCGGCCGTCTCGGCCAGCGCTTCCGTCTCTAAGCCGAGCGCCGCCAGCGCTTCCAACGCGGCCTCGGCGTCCACCATGTCGGCCTCGGCCTGGGCGGCCAGCGCTAGCGCCTTGTGAGCGGCCTGGTTCAGCAGACGCGGCACGCCCAAGGCGCCGCGGGCCAACAACTCCACCGCTTCGTCGGCGAAAAGGTCTTCGGGCCGGACGCCGGCCGAGCGCAGGTGATGCAGCAGGTAGTCGGCCGCTTCCTCCAACGACATCGCACCCAACTCCGCGCGCGCCGCGATGCGCTGCCGCAACGCCGCCAGTTCGGGCCGACGAAGGTTCTCCATGAGAGAAGGTTGGCCGACGAGAACCACCTGCACGGCCCGGCCTCCGGGCGCCTCCAGGTTGGCCAGCATTCGCAATTCTTCGAGCAAGTCGGCGTCGAGGTGCTGCGCCTCGTCCACGATCAGCACCACCGCCTTCTGTTCGGCGGCGAAATGCTTCAAGAGATGATCCGTCAAGGTGAGGCGCATTTCCTGCTCGCCGCGCCCCTCGTAGGGCAGCGACAAATCGTAGAGGATCGTTTGCAACAAACCGCCCACGCCGCGGAAATGGCCGTTGGTCAGAAACGCCGTCGCCGTATCGGGGCCGAGCCGTTCCAGGAGGCAATGGATCAGCAGCGTCTTGCCGACGCCAGGCGCGCCCGTGAGCAAAACGACGCCTTCACCGTCGGCCAGGCTTTGGAGAAGCTGGGCCAAGGCGCGTTCGTGGCCGTCGGACGGGTAATAGCAGGCGGGATCGGGCGTCGCCGGAAACGGCCGGCGACGCAGCCCGAAGCGTGTCGCATCCATGGTAATGACTTCCCCCTCGGCCATGCGTGGGCCGCACGTCCGTATCGGAGAAATCGACCGGGGGGGCGATGGAACTTGAACCAGAGCGGCGCGAGGGCTTCGTTTCGCCGAGACTTGAAGGCGAGCCTTGGAGGTCTCGCCCAATTTGGGCTGCGTCGCGGCGGGTGCGAGGAGGGAACACGCCGCCGCACATTGGAGAGGGTCTTCGCCTACACGCCATCGGTGAGCAACGGGGTGAGTGTGCCGTCGGCCGGGGCGAACACCAGCTTAAGACAATGTGAGTGTGACACCCAGCCGGCCTTGCCGGACGACCGTAGCCACTCTGCTACCTGCGGCAGCCCGTGTTCGCGGAGCGCCGAGCCGGCGGCCGACCGAAGCGGTCGGGGCACCGGGTTGACCCGCAGTTCCCAATTGGCCTTGTACCGCCCCTCCCCCACCATGAACGCTGGCCCGCTGTAACCCGGCTTTAACGCCGGCCAATACTCAGCAACTAGAATCGCATAGGGTGCCGACTCACGCAACAGCCGCTGGAACTCGGACGCCGGCCAAACCGGCGAGTCGGAAAAGGATAGAGCGAGGTCGCCAACGTGCGGGGTGTTGACCAGCGCAGCGCTAATTGCCTGCGCCCCTAGCGGCCACGTCAGCGCCTTCGAGAGCGGCGACTTGTGCCGCGTCGGTATCATCGGCGCAGCCCTGTACGGTACGCCGCCCGATAGCCCGCCCGCATTAGCCAGACGCCGGCGGCCGGTTTCCGCGCCCGCAAGCGCTCGACGGCCGTGTAGTCGTCCTCGTTGATCTCGTAATCGCCGGTCTCGACGTCGAGGGCGACGAATTTGCCGTCGTCCTCGGGCCGGAGTGCTGGCCGTATTTGCCGGTCGAAGATTTCCCCTCCGAGACGGGCGAGTTCGTCCAGGGTGCGGCGCGGTTTGATGGTAGGCACGGTTTATCCTCTCGGCGGTTGGATGGGCGTTGTTAGTATACAGCTACCCATCAACGCCTTGCAACCGAACCGGCTTGAACGTCGAGTCGCCTGTCTCTTGCAGATAGCGCAGCCCCTCTTTGAAGACCGCGCGCGGCGCCCACCGCAACGCTTTCGCCCAGGCAGGCCGGGCCTCGTCGCGGAACCAAGCGATGTGGGCCATCGTGTACCCCAGCATCGGCTCGGAGATATACTCCGGCCGATAGAGCATCGTGCCGGGCCAGCGGCTTAATTTCCCGGTCGATTTCCGAGGGTTATTGGCGAGCCAACATATCGAGGAATTGCGCCGGCGACAGAATTGGGATGGCGCGGAACGGGTGCAGCGTCAGGAGATCGGCGTCACCCGTAACCACGCATGAGGCTCGTCCGCAAACCGCGGTCTCCAGGAACTTGTCGTCCTTGGCATCGCGGTAAGTGCGAATCTCCTCCGTAATCTCCACGACGACTGCCTTACGCAAAAGCCTGACCAAAAACTCCTGCCGCTCCTCGCGCGTGAGATACCGATTGAACTTCTTCCGGCCCAGCACTTCACCCAACTCGGCAACGCTCGCAGGCGAGATCAAGAGTTCGCCGCCCCGCAAGGCCGCATGGAGCGCCAACCCAGGCGGCGATTGCTCGAATAGCGCCGCGCTGATCGTCACGTTTGTGTCGAAGACGTAGCCGGGCTTACTGCTCATTGAGGATGGATTCCAGCACCTCTGGGGTAAGCCCGCGATCCTGCGCCTTGCGGCTCAACTCGCGCATCAGGTCTTGCAACGTGCCGGAGGTGTGCAGCGCGTCGTACAGACGCAGGGTGAGGAGCAGATCGAGCTTGCGCCGCTCCTGCTCCGAGGCCGCTCGGTAGGCGCGGGCCGCTTCGGTGTCCACCCGAATCGTAATTTCCTCATTCTCCATCGCTATCCCCCGTTTCCAATCTGTATTTAATGGTAATCGCTTACGGCTTCCTGTCAACGAAAAACAAATCATTTTCATCACGGCGTTGCAGACGGTTGAAACCGGAGTGGGCTAGAGCCGACGCGACAAAGGCGGTACAGTGCGGCAATCAAACGCCTCGCGGGAGTCCAAGGATGGAACGCATACGTACCGGAGCGTCAGCACAGCCCGGCGGCCGGCCCGATACCTACTACGTCCAGGCGCGGCCGGAAGTGGCCGACCTCGTGCCGTCGGAGTGCCATCGCGTACTGGAAGTCGGCTGCGGCGCCGGCGAACTGGGGCGTTTGCTCAAGGAACGCGGCCATTACGTCGCCGGCGTCGAGTTAGTCCCCGAGGCGGCCGAGGCGGCGCGGCGCCATCTCGATCACGTCGTCACGGCCGATGTGGAGACCGATGGTCTTCCGTTCACGCCCGGCTCGTTCGACGCGGTGATTTTCGCCGACGTGCTGGAACACTTGATCGACCCGTGGCGTGTGCTGGGCGAGGCGGCGGCTTTACTGTCGCCCGAAGGCCGTATGATCGCCAGCATCCCCAATGTGCAGAATCTGGACGTGGTATGGCGGCTGTTGCGCGGCCGGTGGGACTACCGGGAACGCGGTATTCTGGACCGCGGCCATCTGCGCTTCTTCACGCTGCACGGCGTCCACGGCCTATTCGAGCAGGCGGGCCTAACGATGGATCACGTCGGCTTTCGCTACCGGCGGACGTGGCTGCGCGAAGCGCTAACTTTCGTCACCGCCGGGCGAGGGCGGACGTTTTTCGCGCGGCAATATCTCGTCGTTGGCCGTAAGTCCTCGCCCCCCGGACTCAGGAGTACCTTC
>DHJA01000127.1:9471-9805 GCA_002404095.1 Planctomycetaceae bacterium UBA4732
GGGGGGGGCGGGGGGCGACTCTCATCGCCTTGACGTTGGCCTTCCGGCGTCGCCCTGTTAGCATGGAAGGTTGGTTTCGCCTGTTCTCATAGAGGATCGATGTGTTTGCCGCTGTCGAAGAAGGCATTCCGTGGATTTGGACCGTCCTGAGCCTGATGACGATTCCGGCTTTGATCGCTCTGAACGGATTGTTCGTGGCCGCCGAGTTTTCCCTGGTAGCCGTCCGTAAAACGCGCGTGGAAGAATTGGTCACGCGCGGCGTCAAGGGCGCCAAGGCGGTTGATGCCGCCGTGCGCAACTTGAGCCGTTCCATCGCCGGCACCCAGCTCGGCGT
>DHJA01000127.1:9943-10261 GCA_002404095.1 Planctomycetaceae bacterium UBA4732
CATCGCCGGCACCCAGCTCGGCGTGACGCTGTCCAGCATCGGCTTAGGCTTCGTCGGTGAGCCTGCGCTCGCGCAGCTTCTCGATCCGCCGTTTCGCCTGCTGTTCGGCCCCTGGCACGGCGCCGCCACGCACACCGTCGCCACCGTGCTGGCTTTTCTGCTCATCACTTTCCTGCACGTCGTATTCGGCGAATTGATTCCCAAGGCGCTCGCCCTACAAGATCCCGGCCGCGCCTCGCTATGGCTGGCCCGGCCGCTCATCGGTTTCGTCCGGGTCACCCGGCCGCTCTTGCAGTTGATGAACGGCGTCAGCAACTT
>DHJA01000127.1:10434-10727 GCA_002404095.1 Planctomycetaceae bacterium UBA4732
CTGCGGCGCCTCGGCGGTCATCCGGTGAACGGCGAGGAGTCGGCCCATTCCATCGAGGAGCTGATCTTGCTCATCGAAGACACCGAGGAAGCTGGCGTCCTCGACGCCGACCAAGCGGATTTCGTGCAAAACGTCTTTCACCTATCCAACAAGCGCGTTCGGGACTGTATGGCCCCGCGCGACAAGATGGCCGTCCTCGAACTTCATGCGGCCCCCGATAAAGTCATGGAAGCGGTTCGCGCCGGCGCCCATACGCGCATGCCGGTTTACGAGGGCGAGATCGACAACATCGT
>DHJA01000127.1:10935-11156 GCA_002404095.1 Planctomycetaceae bacterium UBA4732
CAACACCAAGGATCTGTTTTATCTATTTAGCTTGCAAGGCGTGGTGGTGTTGCAAGACGCGCTCTATCCGGCCCTCTATTTGAAGCCGGACGAGGCGTTAGACAACGCGCTACGGCTATTCCGCAAGGGCCGGCGGCCGATGGCGTTGGTGCGCGACGAGAACGATCACATCCTGGGTCTTATCACGTTGGAAGATGTGTTGGAAGAAATCGTGGGCGACA
>DHJA01000142.1:0-4684 GCA_002404095.1 Planctomycetaceae bacterium UBA4732
GGACGGTGGCGTTCGCCGTCCGTAAATTCCGGATTGTCTCATTGGAGCATGGCGCTCTTTTCCGCTCCAGCGTCTGGTTCGGCGGCCGGATGCGGCGACACTGGCAGCACGTCCCCATACCGGCTGCCGCGGGTCCAGTGGAAGATACCGACCGCCAACGCGACGAGCCAAAGTACGACCGTCCACTCGACCCACGCCGGCCGGATCGGCAAACGAGCCAGGGACGTATTGAGCGACGCGTGGAACAGCATGGCGACCAGTACGCTCCCTTTGGTGCGATCGGACGCCCAGGTAAACAGGTAAGTTAACGGGATCACTCCAACGACGTAGAATCCGAACGACGTGGGCACGTCCGCGATCCACCAGAGGGGCAGGTGCCACCCGGCCCAGATGAGACCGAGCACAACGCTGGCGGGGATCGGGCGCCAGGCGGCCCGGAGACGGGGCAGGGCGAACCCCCTCCAGCCGGGCTCCTCCCCAAGAGGTCCGCCGATCAGGAAGGTAACGAACAAGTGGGGCAGCACATCCAATGCGTCACTGAGCGACGGCGCCTCGCCCCAGTTCCCCTCGACCAGCGCGTGAACGAAGATCGCACAAAAAAGACACAAGGGCGGTAACAGCAGTACGAACCCGAACCAAACCGGGCTGACGCGCCAGAGGACGAGGCGGCCCAGCAAGCCGCGGACCCCGCCCGTGCGGCCGTCCAGCGCGCTGAAGAGGACTGCGGAAGCGAACGGCCCGAACTGACCCAGCGTGGCGAGCATTTCGGGCGCAACGGGCAATTTGATCAGTCCGGCCTTCGCAAAGCCGATGGGCAGCCAGCACATCCAGGTGAGGCCGTACGCCAGCACACAAAAGCCCAGGAGCGAGGTTCGCGAAGACATTCGGGGATGAGCCCTTTCAAAGACCTCAAGAAACGGGGGATCGCCGCCGAACAATGATTAGACAGCGAAGCACCCGCCAACGCAGCGAGATTTTGCCGCCTATCGTGGGAAAGCGAGTTCCCACTCTTTTCCCTAACTTCCTTAGCTACCAATAAACACGGCCCATTGCCAGCGATTCGCGTCCCGACCTTTTTCCCATCTCACTCTAGCTGCCGATGGGGAGGCTGCGCACGCGATGCCGGCCGTCTTCGACGATTACGATAGCCCCTTGTGACAGATCGGCGCTCGAATGGTTCAGCACGTCATCAAGGCGTTGAATCACGAAACCGGTCCGCGTATTCCGCAGCCGAAACAGTATGACGCTGACGATTTGTCCACCGCTCGCGGCCACTATTTCACCGAAATCCAGGTCGAATGTCAGCACGATCCGCTGTTCGCGGCCTGCCTTCTGAAAAATCTCGCCATTGGGCAAGCGTTGCAGCCCCTCGTCGCGCAGATGGACCGCCTCGTGTCCCTTCAGGCGTAACCACTCGACGACTTGCTGCGATACACCCATGTCTGCCAGGAATCGCAAAGGCTCTCTCCGTCAAGCGGTTCGAACTTCCTCGTGTGTCAACCAGGCGGCGTATTCGAGCGACTGCTGAATGTCCTCCCGTTCTAGGTCGGGATAGCCTTGCAGTACTTCGTCCCAAGTGGCGCCGTGGGCGATCTGGCCAACGACGACCGACACGGGAATTCGCATGCCGCGAATGCAGGCTCGGCCGCCCATGATCTTGGTCTCGAACGTAATGCGGTCGAACATGGCGTTCTCCTTGTACTCTCCCCTTGGCCGCCGGCTGCTGTTGCGCCTGGTTCGGCCGTCTATGTAAGTTCGACCGTTTTCGCCGCGTAGTGGATGTCGAGGCGGTGGCCATCCAGGAATATCGTTCCCAGCAATGGATACTCGCCGTCGCTGGCGGCGACCTGCGTCTCGTAGGAGTTGCCGAACCAGTCGACAAAGCACGCGAACGTTTCCAACTCGACGGAACGGCCGTCCGCCAAGATCGCCTCGGCGGACGACTCCTTGACCAATCCCAATTCGACAACCTGCTTTCGCGGTATGGCCAACCCGCCGTTGAACGCGGTGTCGATCCACGCCACGACGTCCGTGCGACTCCCATCGGGCGATGCCGATACCGGGACGCGGAGTAGCGCCCGCAGCCTGTCGCCCACGAAACCTTTCACCGCACCATGCCTCCGAGGTGAAAGGCCGCGCGGCGCCCGATCCGGATGGTATGCGACAAGCGGGACGGGTGCTTAGCCCTGGCCGACTTCACCGCCTCGTCGAACGTATCCCCCAGGAAATAATCGCCGGACTCCGGTTCGATGGCGACGAACCGATTCCTGTGCTGGGATTCCAGCGCGGCCTGTAGTTGACAGGCGTAGATGCGCTTGGCATGATCGATGACCGATCTCGTGTCGGCTGATACCATGTCTACTTTCTCCTCCGTGTGAAGAAAGAAAACGGTGTTGGGAGTCGTCACGGATCGGAACGACTCCCGACCCCTTTGTTCGCCTCAGTGTCGGTATTGTCGTCACGCCTCGCCGCCGGCCGGGAACAGCCGGGCCAGCATCTCGCGGCACCGGCCGAGAACGATGCCCCCGACCGCCCCGCCGCACTTGTCCAGCACCACCGCGTCGTCAGTGACCTTGCCGCTCGCGCTGAGGACGGCTCCCCAGCCGACGGACGCGGACGCTTCGTCGCCCTTCCACGTCACCTTGCCGTCGTGGCCGAGTTTGGCGAGTTCGGCTTGGACAGCCTCTCGCGCAGCGGCCGCCGTCGTACCGTGCTTCCAGACCAGCTCTGCCATCGGTGCGCCCTCTGCCGCCGAACGGCACCGCTCAGCAGCCGGGGCCGCTGAGAAGACTTCACAACTCAGAGAACCTCACGGCGGCCCCGGTCTGCTACAGCGGTTTGTTCGGCCTTCTTCATGCCCCTCTGGCGACATCTTCGTCCGGCGACCGCCTTGCTTTCCGCATCTCCTCGGCCCGCTGCCGCCATTCCTCTTGTTCCGCTTGCGTTTTCCTTTTCTTGAAGGCTTCGCTCACCTTGCTAACTGCATACATTCCCCCGACTCCGACAGCGAAAATGCCTGCTGCCGCGATCACTTTGACGATGCCGCTACCGGGTGCCGCGTGCCACGGGCAGTACGGAAGCGGATAGCTCTCCGGTAAATGGAAGCCACAACCGGGCTTTGCACATTTGTGAGACATATGCACTCCGCAATGCGTTACTGGCCTCGGTCCCGTCATTCGCGAGCATGGCCGAACGACCCCGCTCAGCAGCGGCCGCCGCTCGGTGCGCTGTGAACTCCCGGAAACGATGAGGCGGCAGCCGTCTGCTGCAGCGCCTGGTTCGGTCTAACCGCTGCTCAACTCGCCGGCGCACCCGGGTTGATCCCGAGGCAATCGCCCCGCATGGGCTGCCCGGTCGTTGATCCACCACCGCTCCCTCATCGCCCGGACCCGCTCGCCGCTACCGCCATGAGCGGCTATGCCTCCGCAGCGAACGATAGTGTGTCCCCGCAGGGCGCTACCCTCCTCGGCCCATGCCCTAATCGCGGCCCCTCGCCGGTCGTCCTCTGCAGCGTATGCCCTGTGGATCGACGGGTCGAAGTGGCCGCCGTAGACCATCCACGCGAGAGCCTGGCCACTGTACTCCCCCTGGAGCCGTGTCAGCTTCGCCAAGTCATCCTGCAGCTGGCAGAACCATTTCACCTCAATGATCGCAACCAGCGCGCGATCGCCGTCCAAATAGTCGGATACGAACCCGTCGTAAGTTAGCGGGGCGTAGTAGCAAACCACGTCTGGACGGCTCGACCCAAGGGCGTGATTCGCGCCCACGATCCAGCCCTCGTCGTGGTCCCTGAGTTCCTTCTTGAGATGCTCGACGACAGCAATCTGTGCGTCAGCCTCGGTGAGGATGGCGCATTGGGAACACTCCCTTCGAAGGCTGGCACCCAACGAGTCGAGGGCTGATCGGGCACGTTGAAGCAGGTGCGCGTCCGCCATACTGCGACCTCCAAAAGGCTGTCACCGGACACCCTGCCTCCGGTGGCCGAACAATGATTATACAGCGAAGCACCTGCCAACGCAGCAAGATTTTGCCGCCTATCGTGGGAACGCGAGTTCCCACTTTTTCCCTAACTTCCTTGCTACCAATAAGGACGGTCCATTGCTAACGATTCAGGTTCCGAGGATAGGCGGCGGATCGGCACCGCCTATCCCGCCGACGCTCCAAAACGATTCGCCCAATCGCATTCGCCATCCGCGTAAGCGCCCGGAGTTCGCGGCGCTTACGCGAAATGTCAATCAGATCAATGCCCCCCAAACTTGCGGCGCATCGCCTGCGCCACTTTCCACGCGAACTTCTCCTCGTGCCGCGAAGTGAAGCGCGAGTAGAGCGCCGCGCTCAGCACCGTGACCGGCACACTCTCATCAATCGCGGCCAGCAGCGTCCAACGACCCTCGCCGGAGTCGGGCACGCCATGATCGCTGACGGTCTTCTCTTCCTTCGGCAGTTCGACGTTTTCGAGGAACGCCTCCGCCGTCAGGTCGAGCAGCCACGACGCCACGACGCTGCCGCGGCGCCACAATTCAGAGATTTCTTGCAGATTAAAATCGTATTGGTAGTGTTCCGGCTCGCGCAGCGGCGTTTCCTCGGCGCTGGCGTGACCCTGACTCTTCTTGCCGATGTTGGCGTGCTTAAGGATGTTGAGTCCCTCGCCATAAGCGGCCATCAGGCCGTACTCGATGCCGTT
>DHJA01000142.1:4764-6190 GCA_002404095.1 Planctomycetaceae bacterium UBA4732
ACCATCTTGACGAAGTGGCCGGCGCCCGACGGCCCACAATGGAGATAGCCTTCGACGGCCGTGCCCTTGGCCGTCCGCGATTCGCCCGACGGCTCGCCTTTGTCATTGAGCGCCTTGACCGTAGTGGCCGGGGTCTGACCCATACCGGGCGCGAGCGCCTTGAAGATCGGGTCGAGCCGTTTCACGGCCGCCGCGTCGCCGCCGATCATCTGGCAGTAGCCGCGTTCCAAACCCCAGACGCCGCCGGAGGTGCCCACGTCGAGATAATGGACGCCTTTTGCGGCCAATTCCTTGCTACGACGAATATCGTCAATGTAGTAAGAATTGCCGCCGTCGATGATGACGTCGTCCTTCGACAGCAGCGGCGCGATTTCGGCGATGACCTTATCGACGATGCCGGCCGGCACCATCAGCCACACCGCACGCGGCGCCTTGAGCTGCGCGACGAAATCCTTGGCCGACGAAGAGGCGGACGCTTTGCCGCCGCTCTCCTTGGCGACCTGTTGCATCGTGGCGTCGTTCTGATCGCGCACCACGCACTCATGGCCGGCGCGGGCCAGCCGCACCACCATGTTGCCGCCCATGCGGCCAAGTCCGATCACGCCTAATTGCACGTTTTAATCTCCTTTAATGGGGTTTATGTCAGCGGCCGGTCGCGCCGCGCCGCTTTTCCTCTTTCAACTGGAACTCATCGTCGCCGAACAGCACCACGTCGGCCATGCCGAGAAACAATCCCGTGCCGACGACGCCGGGAATCGCCAGGATGCGGGTCTCCAACGCCGCCGGGTCGCTGATCGGATCGACGCCGCAATCGAGGATGGCGTTGCCGTTGTCCGAGACGAACGGCTTGCCGTCCACCTCATAAGCGACCGGACGCAAGCCAAGCTCAGTCAGCCGGGCGCGGCACAACGGCAGCGCGAACGGCACGACCTCGACAGGCAGCTTGCCGTGCGATCCGAGCGCGGGTACGGTCTTACCGGCGCCGACGAGGATGACGAGCAAGCGCGAGGCGGCCGCGACAATCTTCTCACGCACGAGGGCGCGGCCGTAGCCTTTGATTAGATTAAGCTGAGGGTCTACTTCATCGGCGCCGTCCACCGTCAAGGCCAACGGCATCCCCTCTTCGAGCGAAACGAGGGGGATGCCAAGGCTCCGGGCCAACTCGGCCGACTTCTGGGACGTGGGCACGCCGCGAACGCGCAAACCGGCGCGGACGCGGGCGCCGACGAGCTTGATGAATTCAGTGGACGCGCGGCCGGAGCCGAGACCGACGACGGCGCCGTCGGCGACAAAGTCCAGGGCGCGCTCGTAGATCGTCATGGGCTACCCCGCGGTATGGGGTCATGGGCTGACATAATGGTGACAACGTGCGAGAGTTGATGTATCCAAGAGGGTAAGAGGGGGCAACGGGAAAGTTTAGCCGCGA
>DHJA01000142.1:6334-8847 GCA_002404095.1 Planctomycetaceae bacterium UBA4732
CTTCGGGTCGCGGCTAAACGATTTACATTTAGGAGATCCAACTCCCATGAAACCCGACCTCACTCTCGCCGTCGAGCGAGCGCTCCATTACGCCCGCCGCCTCGCCCGTGCCGCCGGGTCCGACGGCGTTCAGCCCGCCCACTGGCTGCATGGTCTCCTCGCGGAGGAAGAGGGCCGCGCCTTCGCGCTTGTCGTACAGGCCGGTTTAGATGCGGACGCCTATGCTCACGAGCGGCCCGCGCCGCCTGCCGACGGCGACGCTGACGCCGCATTGCCTTTCACACGGGCCGCGCGAATCGCGCTTTCCGAGGCGAGCGCATGGGCCAAGATGCAGCTGTCCGGTGAGGCTGCGGTGTCCGGCGATCTGCTGTTGATCGCCCTGTTGCGCGCTGACGATCCGCTGCGCGAACGCCTGGAGACGATGGGCCTGCGTTTGGATCGACTTGAGGCCGCCGTCCTGCCCGAACCGGGGCCACCCATTCCTATGGAAGACGAAGGGCCGACCCTCGACGCGACGGGCCAAATCGACGCTTTCCGTATCCTTGACGCCTGCGCCAACCGCGCCCGCGAAGGTTTGCGCGTCGTCGAAGATTATTGTCGATTCGTACTCGACGACGCCTTTTTGTGCAGGGAGTTGAAGCAGCTGCGGCATGATTTGACGCAGGCGCTATCCGGGTTGCCCGCACCGCATCTGTTGGAAGCGCGCGAAACGCAAAGCGACGTGGGCGTTTCCCTATCCACGGAGACAGAGCAAACACGCTCATCGCTCGCCGCCGTCGCCATAGCGAATTGGAAGCGATTGCAGGAGGCGTTGCGCAGCCTGGAAGAGTTCGGTAAAACAGTCGGCCCAGACATCGGCCGGGCGATGGAGCAGTTGCGTTATCGCTCCTACACATTGGAACGCGCTGGGGGGATCGGCGCCTCGGCCCGTGATCTGTTAGCGGACGTGCGACTCTGCCTGGTGGTGACGGGTTTGCAATGTGTGCGGTCGCTGCAAGAGACGATTAAGGAAGCGACGGCCGGCGGCGTGGGCATGATCCAGCTAAGAGAAAAAGACTTATGCGACCGCGAATTGCTGGAACGAGCGCGTGAAGTTCGCGGCTGGACGCGCGAGGCCGGCGTTTTGTTTATCGTCAACGACCGGCCGGACATCGCACGGCTGGCGGACGCCGACGGCGTTCACTTGGGACAAGACGATGTGCCGGTGAAGGAGGCTCGCCGCATTCTGGGGCCGGACACTCTAATCGGCGTCAGCACACATACTATCGAGCAGGTGAGGCAAGCGGTATTGGACGGCGCGAGCTACCTGGGCGTCGGCCCGACCTTCCCGTCACGAACGAAGAATTTTAGCGAGTATCCGGGACTGGATTTCGTGCGCGCGGTCGCCGCTGAGACGACGCTGCCCGCGTTTGTTATCGGCGGCGTCAACCTCGAAACCGTCGGCGCGGCGGCGGCGGCCGGCGCGCGGAGGGCGGCGGTCAGCCAGGTCCTTTGTCAAGCGGAAGACCCGCGCGCCGCGGCGGAAGCGCTGGTGCGGGCGCTGTTCATTAGAGTGGACGACTCGCTCCGCGAGTCGCTTTGATCGACACCTGTCGGGACGAAAGCGACTCGCGGAGCGAGTCGCCCACTCTGCGGGCGGTTCGTATAATCTCCCTGCACCGCCCTCCCTCCGAGGATTCATCATGCGACCCAATCCGGTCAAGCAGGCGTTGAAAGCGGGCCGTCCGTCCGTGGGGACGTGGCTCTCGCTCGGCAGCATCACCGCCACACGGTTTCTCGCCCGCAGCGGCTTCGCCTGGCTGACCGTCGATATCGAACATAGTCTCGTCGATTGGGAGACGGCCACCCATATGTTCGCCTCCATCGCCGACGCTGGCTGCACCGCCCTGGCGCGCGTGCCGGCCAACCGTCACGACCACATCAAGCGCGTCCTCGACAACGGCGCGCATGGCATCGTCGTGCCGATGGTCAACAGCCGTGAGGAGGCGATCGCCGCCGTCGCCGCTGCCAAATATCCGCCAACCGGCAACCGCAGCGTCGGAGGGGCAGTCCACGCCATGAACTTCCAGACCAGCGCCGTCGATTATTTCGCTCACGCCGACGAGGAAATACTCGTCGTACTCCAGTGCGAACACATCCAAGCCGTCGAGGACGCTGACGCCATTTTCTCCGTGCCCGGCATCGACGCCATCTTCGTCGGCCCTAACGATCTCGCGGCCAGTATGCGCGGCAAGGACGGCAAGCCGCCAAGCGGCGACGCCACGGCCGAAGCCATGAAGCACATCCTGGCGACGTGCCGCAAGCACGGCGTCGCGCCAGGACTGCACTGCATGAACGCGGAGGAGGCGAAACATCGGATCGAGGAAGGGTGGCAATTCGTGGCGGTGGTCAGCGAGTTGAAGATGATGCTTGATGGAATGAATGACGTGGTGCAGAAGCTGGGCCTACGCGGAAAGACGGAAACGACTGCGAAATACTAGAAAAAAGGAATAGGACATATAGGACGCATGGGA
>DHJA01000142.1:8924-10072 GCA_002404095.1 Planctomycetaceae bacterium UBA4732
TCCCATGCGTCCTATATGTCCTATGCTTCATTTCGCCGCCATCGGCAGTTCGCCCTTCGCCGCCATCTTGCGGATGTCCTGCGTCACTTTCATCGAGCAGAACTTCGGCCCACACATCGAACAGAACTTCGCCGACTTAAACACCTCTTGAGGCAGCGTCTCGTCGTGCATCGCCCGCGCCGTCTCCGGGTCGAGCGACAACTCAAACTGCCGGTTCCAGTCGAACTCGAACCGCGCCTTCGACAATTCGTCGTCGCGGTTGCGGGCGTTCTTCCGGCCGCGGGCGATGTCCGCCGCGTGAGCCGCGATCTTGTACGCGATCACGCCCTGCCTCACGTCGTCTTTATTCGGCAATCCAAGATGTTCTTTGGGCGTGACATAGCAAAGCATCGCGGCGCCCGCCTCGCCGGCTATCGCGGCGCCAATCGCCGACGTGATATGGTCGTACCCCGGCGCCACGTCCGTCACCAGCGGGCCGAGGACGTAGAACGGCGCCTCATGGCACAACTCGCGCTCCTTCTCCACGTTCATCTTGACCAGGTGCATTGGGATGTGGCCCGGCCCCTCGATCATCGTCTGAACGTCGTGCTTCCACGCTTTGAGCGTCAGTTCTCCTAGCGTCTTCAACTCCGCGAACTGCGCCGCGTCGTTGGCGTCCGCCAGGCAGCCCGGCCGCAAGCCGTCGCCCAGGCTGTAGGTCACGTCATACGCCTTTAAGATCTCCGACAACTCGTCGAAGTGCGTGTACCACGGATTCTGTTCGTGGCGCTGGAGCATCCACGCCCCCATCAGGGCGCCACCGCGACTGACGATGCCGGTAATGCGCTTTGTCGTTAGCGGCAAATACTCCAACAGGACGCCGGCGTGGATGGTCATGTAATCGACGCCCTGTTGGGCCTGATGTTCCACCATGTCGAGCATCATGCGCGGCGTGATGTCAGCCACGTCCTTGACGTTTTGGATGATCTGGTAAATCGGCACGGTGCCGATGGGCACGGGCGAGGCGTCGATGATGGCCTGGCGGATGGCGTCGATGTCGCCGCCGGTGGACAGGTCCATCACCGTATCGCTGCCAAGATGGACGGCGGTGTGCAGTTTCTCCAACTCGTCGTCGATCTTGCTAACGACGGCGGAGTTGCCGATGTTGG
>DHJA01000142.1:10120-15796 GCA_002404095.1 Planctomycetaceae bacterium UBA4732
TTGCCGATGTTGGCGTTGATCTTGCATTTCGAGGCGATGCCGATGCCCATCGGCTCCAGCCGTTTGGTTAGATGGACCTTGTTGGCCGGGATGACCATGCGACCACGCGCGACCTCATCGCGGATCAACTCGGCGTCAAGGTCTTCGCGCTCGGCGACGTAACGCATCTCGTCGGTGACGACGCCCTTGCGAGCGGATTCCATTTGCGTCATGGTAGACAGCCTTTCGATGAAAAAGCGCAATCAAGGCGCCACGAACTTGATGAAACTGGCGACGTTGATGAAGGCGAAACCGAGGGCCAAAACAAGGAGCAGCGGAACATGGTGGAGCAGAAACAGTTTGAACCCTTCGAGCAGGTCGTCGAGAGCGTAGGCCCAATTGTAGAGATAGACGGCCAAGATCGGATAAGGGATCATAAAGATCCCGAAGAGAGCATAAGAGGTACGAGAAACCAGGATCAGCGAGAAGAAGGCGACAACGAAAATATAGGCGGAGAGGGCGAAGCCGGTCAGGAAGGAGCGCGTCCAGTATTCGCGGGTTTCCATCGGGAACTCGGCGGCGCCGAGGTTGATGCGAAAGGCAAGAGCGGCCAGCAGCGAGTTCACCCCGCCCAGGACGACGAAGACGCCGACGTACCAGAATAAAACGCGCAGCAGTTCCAGCAAGTCGGCCATGTCGCTTCCCTACGCCGGTATGAACCGGATCAGGTCCCAAGGGTTTGTTCTCAGCCCGCGTGCCATGCCTTGGCCGCGGACACCCCTAGCGAATACCTGCACGGAATTGTACGCCGCGGCCTCTGTGTCGGCCATCACCAGGGCGCAGGAATCGGTTTCGGCCACTCCGCCCCCGTTCCGCCCGGCGTCGTACACGGAAAAGATGGGATCGACGGTAAAGCGAGACAGGTCGATGGCGGGGAAATTCGTTGCGGCTATTGTCTGACACGGGTAGACTTTGGGAGAATGGCCGGAAAGCCATCCGTATCGGAAATATCGGCGAAGATTAAGCCGAAAGGACCGAATACTCTTTAGAAGCACTAACGCAGTGGCGAGCGGGTGCGTTTCGTCGCGCCGGCTTTTTCAAGGGAAGCGGTTGGCTATGGATACCATCTTCATCATCTGCGCCGCCATCGGCGGTACACTCTTGCTGTGCCAAGTGGTGCTGACGGCCCTGGGATTAGGCGGCCATCACGACTTCTTCGCGCACGGAGAGCACGACTTCGGTTCTCATGAACCCGGCCACGACCACGAATCGTCGTGGTTCGCCGGCCTCCTTACGTTTCGTACCATCGTGGCCGCCTTGACGTTTTTCGGCCTGGCCGGGTTGACGGCTACCGCCGGCAAGGCGCAGCCGCCCCTGGCCCTGGCGATCGCGGCGGCCGCCGGCGCCGGCGCCCTGGTCCTAGTGGCCCAGATGATGCGCGCCTTGCGCGGCCTCCGATCTGACGGCACCGTTCACGTGGAGCGATCCGTAGGCCAGAGCGGAACCGTGTACTTGACCATCCCTGGCCGCAAAGCCGGCGCCGGCAAAGTCACCCTGACCCTGCAAAACCGCACCATGGAATACCAGGCGATCACGGCCGAGAATGAACTGCCCACCGGCGCCAAGATCGTGGTGGTGTCCGTGGTCGGCCCCGATACCGTCGAAGTCCGCCCTGCCAACGTCGTCGAGAGTAATTACCATGTTTAAGACCGCTTTGTTCGCCGAATGGTTGATGGACAACCCCTGGCCGGTGCTGCTCGTCGCCGCCGTGGCGGCGGTGTTTTTCACCTTCCTCATGATGATGATCAAGCAGTTCAAGCGCTGCCCGAGCAACCGCATCCTTGTGATTTTCGGCAAGGTGGGCCGCGGCAACACCTCGCAGTGCATTCACGGCGGCGCCGCCTTCGTCATGCCGATGATCCAGGACTATAGCTTCCTCAACCTGGAGCCGATCCAGATCGAGGTTCCCCTCAAAGGCGCCCTGTCCATCGAAAATATCCGTGTCAACGTGCCCAGCGTCTTCACGGTCGCCATCGGCACCGAACCGCAACTGATGCAGAACGCCGCCATCCGTCTGCTCGGGCTGAACACCGAGGCGGTCAAGCAGCAGGCCGAACACATCATCTTCGGCCAAATGCGCCAGGTGATCGCCTCGATGCGCATCGAAGACATCAACCGCCACCGCGAGCAATTCCTCCAGAACATCCAGACGTCGTTGGAGCCGGAGTTGAGGAAGATCGGCCTGGTGCTGATCAACGTCAACATCACCGACATCACCGACGAATCCGGTTACATTCAGGCGATTGGCAAGAAGGCAGCCTCGCAGGCTGTGCAGCAGGCGACCATCGACGTGGCCCAGCAAGAGAAAATGGGCGCCATCGGCGTGGCCGAGGCCCAGCGCGAGAAGAGCATCCAGGTGGCCAACGCCAACAAACTGCGCGAGATCGGCATCCACGAAGCCCAGCGCGAACAGGCGGTGCGCATCGCCCAGCTGGACAAGGAACAGAAAGTGGGCGAGCAGACAGCGGCCTTCGAGCGCGACGCCCAGGTCAAGGACGCCGAGCGGACCATGCGTATCGCCCTGGCCGACGCCAACGCCAAGGCGATCACCGGCGAGAACCTGGCCCAGGCGGAGGTCGCCGCGGCCCAGGCCGCTTTGCAGGTGAAACAGGCGGAATCCTTCCAGTTGGGCGAGACGCGCAAGCGCGAAGCTGAGGCCGCGGTGCAGGAGGCCCAGAACCGGGCCATGGCCAAGGCCGCCCTGGCACAGGCCGCGCGGGTGGAGGCCGAGCGCCGGGCCGCGGTGGAAGCCCCGGCCAAGGCCGAGAAGGCCAAGGTCATCGTCGAGGCGGAAGCGGAGGCGGAAAAGCGCCGCATCGAAGCCGAGGGCCAGGCGTCCGCCATTTTCGCCAAGCTGCAAGCGGAGGCCAAGGGCAACTACGAAATCCTGGCCAAAAAGGGCGAGGGCCTCCAGCGCATCATCGAGGCGTGCGGCGGCGCCCAGCAGGCGTTCCAGATGCTCATGCTGGAACACCTGGACGTACTGGCCGAAACGGCGGCCAAGGCCATTTCCAACATCAAGTTCGACAAGGTGGTCGTCTGGGAGAACGGATCGACTCTCGGCGATGGGCAGAGCAACACGGCCCGCTTCCTCCAGAGCATGGCTCGCACCTTGCCGCCGCTCATGCAAGTCATGAAGGACGTCGGCGGGGTGGAAGTGCCGGAGTATTTCGCTCGCTTGACCCCGGACGCGGAACCGATGAACGGCGCGGCGGCCGGTTCGGCGCCGCCGACGCCGAAGGGATGACCTAGATGACCATTTCGTAAGTCCTTCGCCACTGACTCGTAGCCGCATTCGCCAGAATGCGGGTGCGACGACCCGCATTCTGGCGAATGCGGCTACCTTTTACTGGCAGGGGACTTACGAAGCGGTCATCTAGCAGTCCGCCCCAGTTGAGATGGCGTACCACGATGTAGGGTGGGTCGAACGTACTCGTGAGACCCACCATGTCGCGCGAGGGTCCGGTGGGTCTCACGAGTACGTTCGACCCACCCTACGCAGAAACCGTCTCCGCTGGCGGATTGTGTGTCGGCATAATCCGCTCGCCGGCCGCCTGGCGCGACACGATACGGTTGATGACCTGGAGGAACGCCAGCGCACTCGCCTCGATCACATCCGTGTTCACCGCCCGGCCGGAGATGGTACGGCCATTGAAATCAGCCTCGATATGGGCCTCGCCCTGGGCGTCTTCGCCGACCGTCACGCTGCGGATGCGGTAGTCGCGCAGCGTCACCTCGACGCCGGTAATTCGTTCAATGGCCTTGAACACCGCGTCCACGGGGCCGTCGCCGAGGCTGGCCTCGCGGTGGATGCTGCCGTCCTGGTTCCACAAGCAGACGACGGCCGACGGGATTGTCGCCGAGCCAGCGTTGCAGGTGATCGCCTCCAACGTCCAGACGGCTGGCCCCGCTTCGCCGGCGCCGCTGTGAATCTGCGCCTCCGCCAGCGCCTCAATGTCGGCGTCGTAGATGTTCTTTTTGCGATCCGCCAGCACCTTGAACGATTCAAATACTTTTTGGAGCTGGGTATCGTCCAAATGATAGCCGAGATCGATCACCCGCTGGCGCAGGGCCGCGCGGCCGCTGTGCTTGCCCAGCACCAGTTCCGTCTGCGGCAGGCCCACGTCTTGCGGATTCATGATCTCGTAGGTGGAACGATCCTTGAGCATCCCATCCTGGTGAATGCCGGCTTCGTGAGCGAAGGCGTTCTGGCCGACAATCGCTTTGTTGCGCTGGACCTGAATGCCCGTCACGTGCGACACCAGCCGGCTCGTATGGTAGAGCTTGCGCGTGTTGATCTTAGTGTCCAGCTGGAAGTAATCCTTGCGGGTGCGCAAGGCCATGACGATTTCTTCGAGCGCGCAGTTGCCTGCGCGCTCGCCGAGGCCGTTGATGGTGCATTCGACCTGACGAGCGCCTTCTTGGATGGCGGCCAAGCTATTGGCGACCGCCATGCCCAGGTCGTTGTGGCAGTGGACGCTGATGACGACGTTGTCGATGCCGCGAACGTGCTTTTTGAGGTGGGCGATGGCGGCGGCGTACTGACTCGGCACCGCATAGCCCACGGTGTCAGGGATATTTACGGTAGTGGCGCCGACTTCGACGACGCGCTCGACGACCTCCGCGAGAAAATCCAATTCCGTGCGCGCCGCGTCTTCGGGGGAAAACTCCACGTCCTCGCAGACGGCCTTGGCGCGCTGGACGGCCTCGACGGCCCGCCGGATGATCTCATCCTTGGCCATCTTGAGCTTGAACTCGCGGTGAATGGAACTCGTGGCGAGAAACACATGGATGCGCGGCCGGGCCGCATCGGTCAGGGCGCCCCAGGCGCGGTCGATGTCGCCGGCGCTGCAGCGGGCGAGACCGCAGATGATCGGCCCTTCGACCTGGCGCGCGATGGCTTGGACGGCCTCGAAGTCGCCGGGCGAGGCGATGGGAAAACCGGCCTCGATCACATCCACGCCAAGTTCCTTAAGGGCGCGGGCGACCTCAAGTTTCTCGGAGAGGTTCATGCTGGCGCCAGGGGACTGTTCGCCGTCGCGCAGCGTGGTGTCGAAGATGATGAGGCGGTCGTCGGCCATGTTAAGGGACTCCAAGACTCCAGAAAAAGAAAAAACCCCGGGCCAAAGGTCCCAGGGTCGCTCAGCGAAACTTGATGCAAGCTGAAAGCGCGCCTAAGACCCCCCATCGGAGAGGTTAAGCAAGTCCAGAAGCGGAATGGTGAAAGTGAGCATCGGTGGCTCGCGGGGCGAAGGCCGGCGCCTATTTTCAAAAAACTATGAGTGTAATCTAATAGCCGCGGGCATAAATGGCAACAGGAATTATAAGGGCCGGCACACTCGGTGTGAGCAGCTGAAAAGTTGGTGGAATCTTTGTACAGTACAGCCACAGAGATTTTAGGCTGTTTTCAAGGCACTTGGAGCGGCGCGCCTGCTTGTGTTGCACGCGCTGCAGGGCTGTCGCCCGGTCAACGATCACTGACAATGCGATGTCACCGGCCTTATTTCAGGGGAAAGCAGATAACACTGTACATTTGCTCCACCAACTGAAAAGACGCTCACACGTTGCCGGAGTTCGCGGCCGATGTGGAGCGAGTGGCAAACCGTGGTGAATGTCACGGTGGCGTTTGTCAATCGT
>DHJA01000274.1:0-3325 GCA_002404095.1 Planctomycetaceae bacterium UBA4732
GCACCAGGCGTTGTTGTTGCCGCGTTGCGTCCGTAAGAACTCGTCGCCGGCCATCAGCATCGGTACGCCCTGCGACAAAAACAGCGTCGCCAGCAGATTCCGCGCTTGCCGGCGGCGCAGGCCGAGGATGGCCGGGTTGGTCGTGTCGCCTTCGACGCCGCAATTCCAACTGTAGTTGGCATCGCTGCCGTCGCGGTTGCCTTCGCCGTTGGCGTCGTTGTGTTTGTAATTGTACGACGCCAAATCCCAGAGCGTGAAACCGTCATGGCAAGTGATGAAGTTGAGCGAGTGGCGCGGCCCACGGCCGGAGGTCTGGTACAGATCGGCACTGCCACACAGCCGCGTTGCCAGCTTACCCGCGAGGCCGGGGTCGCCGCGCCAGAAGCGGCGCACATCGTCGCGGTAGTGGCCGTTCCACTCCGACCAGCGGCGGCCGAAAGGGAAATTGCCGACCTGATATAGGCCGCCGGCGTCCCAAGGCTCGGCGATCAGCTTGGTGTCGGTGAGGACGGCCTCCTCGGCGATCATCTCCACAACGGGCGGCTCGACCAATACGTTGCCTTGGTAGTCGCGGCCCATGACCGACGCCAAGTCGAAGCGTAGGCCGTCCACGTGCATGTCAGCCACCCAGAAGCGCAAACAGTTGATGAGCAGGTGGCGGACGACGGGATGATTGCAATTAACGGTGTTTCCGCATCCGGAGAAGTTCAAATAGCGGCCGTCGCGGCCGACCATGTAATACAGCTGATTATCGAGACCGCGAAAGGAGTAGGTCCGGCCGCGGTGATCGCCTTCGCCGGTGTGGTTGAAGACCACGTCGAGATAGATTTCGATGCCGGCCGCGTGAAACGACCGCACCATCTCGCGGAACTCGACGAGTTGGCCGTGTTCGGTCCCCGTGCTGGCGTAGGCCGCTTTGGGGGCGCCGAAAGCGATGCTGTTGTAGCCCCACAAATTTCGATTGCGTTCGCCGTTGACAGGGTTTATGAAGGGACAATCCGTTTCGTCGAATTCGTGGATCGGCAGCAATTCGACGGCCGTGACGCCCAGCGCCTGCAAGTATGGGATCTTCTCGGCCAGCCCCGCGAACGTGCCGGGGTGGGCCGTCATTGAGGAGAGATGACAGGTGAAACCGCGGACGTGCAACTCGTAGACAATCGTGTCTTCCAGCGGCGTTACGAGCGGCGCGTCTTCCTGCCAGTAAAAGGGCCGGCGAATGTAAACGCTGCGGCGCGCGGAACGGTGCTTCTCCGGCTCACGCGACAGGCCCCAACGAGCACCGTTGGACAGGGCGGTGGCGGCAGGGTCGAGCAGGACGGTATTGGGGTCGTAACAATGGCCAAGGCTTCGTGGGCCGTCCACGCGCCAGCCGTATGCGAAGGCCGGCGGCAGACCTGCGACGAGAACGTGCCAATGGTCCCCGGTCCGATTGCGGCGCGGATGCAAGGCGATCTCGGCGATCGGCTCGTCGGCGTCGAGCGAGTAGACGACCAGGGAAACCGTGGTACCGTGGCGGCACAACAAATCGAAATTAACGCCATCGGGCTGGGCCGAGGCGCCAAGGGGCATACAACGACCGCGGGCGATACGCAGGGTGAGCATAGGGATGACGGACATCGGAATGAGGAAGGCAAGGATACGCCCATTGAAGATAGACGCGCCAGGGCAAGGATGGCAAGATCGAACTGGTCGGCCGAAGTCCTCGCACCCCGGACTCGTGCGTACACTTCGCCCGGGGCTTTATCCGGATCGCCCTCCGGACTCAAGACGCCGACAGGTTCAGTCTTGGAGCCCCTTCGGGCGACTGAGATAAAGCCCCGGGCGAAGTGTACTCACGAGTCCGGGGGAAGCCAGCCGGCGCCTAAATCGAAAGATGTACCCGGTTCTCAAAAACTCGACTGGAAAATATCGAAAGCGCTGCTACAATGGCAAAGAGGTCGCCAGTCTCGCCCAATCGTCCCGGTTCGCTGGCTTCACTTTTTTCCACTTTGGCGTAGTGCCGAAGTCTCATTGAAGTCTGCACGCATGGAATCGTGAGTCCGAACATTACTTCGTAACCGAATCACCGTTACCATTTGTCGCCGTCTGTCTCGGAGAAGCGCGGCTTTTGCCGCATCGCGTCGTGGACGCGACTTCCGCCGACGGCTCTTTGTCCTTTACTGAACCTTCCCGAATCGGAGAACGCAACATGGCCGTCGCCCGCAGCGACGAAGGGCCGGGAAACCTGACCCGCAAACGACTCCCCCGTAAAATCGGCGACGTGGGCCTCGCCCCACCGCCGTCCCCCATGCCGGTGCCGGCGATGGGGCAGCGCATTTCGTCGAATCTACGCCTGGACGATCTCTATCGCTTGCCAATGCCCAAGCTATTCGCCTTGGCCGAGCGCGAGGGCGTCGCCGAACACACTGGAATGAACCGCGGCCAACTGATCGTCGCCGTGGTGCGCCGGCAGGTGGAACGCGGCGAGGTGGTGCGTGGCAGCGGTACGCTAGAAGTCCTGCCGGACGGCTACGGCTTCCTTCGCAGCGCTGCCCACAACTACCTCGCCTCGCCGGAAGACATCTACGTCTCGCCTAGCCAGATTCGCCGGCTCGGCCTGCGCACCGGCCTGGTGGTCGAGGGGCCGATCCGTCTACCCATCGAGGGACAGGAGAACTTCGCACTGATGCAGGTGGAGCTGGTCAATGGACATGCGCCGGAGGAGAAAGCCCGCCCGACGGTGTTCGAGGATCTGACGCCGCTGCACCCGAACAAGCGCTTGGTTCTGGAGACCACGGCCGATGAATTGTGCACGCGCGTCATCGACATGGTGACGCCGATCGGCCAGGGCCAGCGTGGCTTGATCGTGTCGCCGCCGCGCGCCGGCAAGACGGTGCTGCTGCAAAAGATCGCGCTGGCGATCAAGCAGAACCATCCCGAGTGCTACCTGATCGTGCTGCTAATCGACGAACGGCCGGAAGAAGTCACCGATATGGTGCGGACGGTGGCCGGCCAAAACGCCGAGGTCGTGGCCAGCACGTTCGACGAACCTTCGTCGGAGCACGTCCACGTCGCCGACATCGCCCTGGAAAAGGCCAAGCGCCTAGTCGAAGATGGCCGCGATGTGGTGCTACTGCTGGATTCGATCACACGCCTGGCGCGGGCGCACAACACCGAGGCGCCTTCAGGCGGCAAGCTGTTGAGCGGCGGTCTCGATTCCAACGCCATGCAGAAGCCGAAGCGGTTCTTCGGCGCCGCCCGCAACGTCGAGGAAGGCGGTTCCTTGACAATCCTCGCCACCGCCCTGATCGACACCGGATCGCGCATGGACGAAGTGATCTTCGAG
>DHJA01000274.1:3460-3782 GCA_002404095.1 Planctomycetaceae bacterium UBA4732
GGGCACCGGCAACATGGAATTGCACCTGGACCGGCGGCTCGTGGACAAGCGCGTCTGGCCGGCGGTGGACGTGAATCGCTCTGGCACGCGCAAAGAAGAAAACCTAATGCACCCCGACGAGTTGGATCGGATTCGGGCGCTGCGGCGCGTGTTGGCGGACATGCACCCCGTCGAGGCGATGGAATTGCTCGTCAACCGGATGCGCAAAACCAAGTCCAACGCCGAGTTTTTGCTGAGTATGAATATCGCGTAACGCGCCGATACTAACCCGAAGCGCCAGCGAGGATTCTGTCCGATTCCTCGCTTGCGCTTCGGGCTAGTG
>DHJA01000221.1 GCA_002404095.1 Planctomycetaceae bacterium UBA4732
GCGCTGGCCATCCGGGAGCGGCCGCGCCACTATCAAAGCTTCGGCTATGCCTGGGCCGAGCGGCTCGACGACTTGGCTTCCGTCTGCGCCTGGTATATGGGCCTGAAGGGTAAGGCGGCCGAACATATGCGCGCGGCGCTGGCCATCAACCCCGGAGACGCACGACTCCAGGGCAACGCCAAGTTCATCCTGGCGGGTAAGCCGGCCGGCCCGCCGCTGCAGCCGTCCGCTCAAAAAGTTGTCGCCTTAACCTCTCCCCATTCTCTCCATCCTTTGCTGTGCCGCGAAGGATCGAGCGACTTTCACTCGTTTCATCAGATATTCATCGAGCGGGAATACTCCTGCCTGGACGACCTTGCCGACCCACAGCTCATCCTCGACTGCGGAGGCTACGCGGGTTACTCGGCCGCCTATTTCCTCAGCCGTTTTCCACGGTGCAAGGTGATCGCCGTCGAACCCGACCCGGACAACTTCGCTCTCCTCCAGCGCAACCTGGCGCCGTTCGGCGACCGCGTCCGCACGATCCGCGCCGGCGTCTGGTCGCACGCGACGACGCTGAAAATGTCCGAGACGAAATACCGCGCCGGATTGGAGTGGTCGCGGCAAGTCCGCGAATGTAAAGAGGGCGAGACCGACGGCTTTCCGGCCGTGGAAGTCGGCGCGCTTCTACGAGAATCAGGGTATTCTTCTATTTCAATCCTTAAAGTGGATATCGAGGCGACGGAAAAAGTGATCTTTGAGTCCAACTACGAGTCGTGGATTGGTCGAGTCGAGAATATGGTCGTCGAGTTGCACGATCAGGAATGCGTCCAGGCGTTCGAGCGGGCCGTCAAGGGACAGCCGTTCCAAGTCAGCAGGTGCGGCGAATTGACGGTGTGCAGGCGGTTCCCCGAAAACCGTACGCTGTTCAACTGATGGGCTGTGTGAAAAGGGCGGGGACTCCTCGCCCTTTTCGCTCGTCCCGGCGGGATAAACCCGCCGGCTCGCCTCGTTGAAAGAGTATCCGGATGGAACGCGCATAGGCTATCGCAATCTCCGCGCCTGCCTCACCGACCTGGAGCGAACGGGCCAACTCGTCAGCTGTAATAAACAATGACGCATGGATACTCCTTTTTTCTAGCAACGTCTCAAATTGGCGAGTCGGGGGGTGTAAGCCCCCGCTCGCCAAATGGAGTTACCACCCGACTACCGTATCCATGATCGCGACGTCGGGTCGCGTCCGCAGCAACGTCGCACAGAGCAAGCGGGCGAGTGGCGGGGCCGCGAGTTCCGGGTCAACCGGCCGTGTGCGGTCTTGACCGGCTTGCACCTGCGGCAGGGTCGCTTGGACCCAGCGGACCAACTGCGGTATGCCGGCGCCGGAGCGCAGAGCGCGGCGCACCAGCGGAGTCAGACTGGCTTCCAAGGTCTCGCGGATGCGATTCGGCGGGGCGTCGCCGCAACACATCCGGTCGGCGAGCGTTTGCAGCGCCTTATCCTGATGGAACATGGTTTGTTTTCCTTTCCGGGGTGAAAATCCCTTCTTCCCCTGGAAGAAGAGGCGAAGGGCGTCTGATCTCTCCGCAATTAGTCACGCTCCTTGGTCTACGGAAAGCTGGGCCGTGTTATTTATGCCCCAGGCGTCCGCGGTTGCCGTGGCGAGCAACAAACCATCCTCACCAGGGAGCAGGTGTACGGCAAAAGAAAAGTCGCCGTTGGCATTGACCACGCACGTCTGTCCCTTCATGCTCGGCAGCGTCCCGCCAAAAGTGATCTGCTCGCCGGCGAAGACGGTGCCGTTGACGTGGCCGCTGAACAGGTAGTAGCCGCCCGGGTACTCGTAGTAGGTGAGATTGGTGATTAGCGGCGCGTTCGGGTCCGTCACAGAGGTTGTGGCGGAGGCGTCTAGGGCGGTCGCGGTTTCCGTGCCCAGCCCCGTCGCCGTCAGTGGGACGCTGAAGCTGCCGCTGGAGTCGGTCGTGGCCGAGCCGCTGGCGACGCCGCTGAGCTGGACGCTCACGCCTTGGAGATGCTGAGTGTTGGACACGGCTCCATAAAACATGACGGTCCTTGAGGTCGAGCCCGACAGGGTGCCCAGGCTGAGGCTCGTTGGGCAGTCCCTTTCTTCTAATCTTTCGAGGGTCGGGCGGAACGAAGGACGAACCGGAGGGGATTGCCGGCGCGCGCGCGAGAACAGACCAAACATCGGTTGCTCACTTTCTTGGGATGGAGGGAGGCGAGAAAAGCCGCGTCGAATACGACGGCCTATTATCTACCATCGTAAAAACGAGGTCTTACTGGACATGACTTTGGACATTTTTTCAAAAATAATTCCGCCGGCGGCAAGAAAATCGGCGCAACATCTTTGCAAGCTGTCATTTAGAATCATTAACAAAAAAACGACTAGCCCGGAGCGCAAGCGACGGGTTTTGACGAAATCCGTCGCTTGCGCTCCGGGCTAGTAAACAAAAAGTCACTATCTCTTAGGCCGGCGGCCCCTCGAACTGGTCCGGTTTCATGGCGATCAGGCGCTGAATGGCGAGAACCTTGGCGTCAACAAACAAGACATTGGGAATGGCGATACTGGTCTTTTGTGCGCCTGTCGTGGAAATGTTGATGTCCCCCGATCCGAAGCCCAGCACCCAATGACGGAACAAATCGTTGCGGTGCTTCTCGAAGACCATGCCGCGTGTGTCGTAGCTCTTCGACGCGGCGCCGATGAGAAACTCATGCGTGACCTGTCCCGGCGTGACGCGCCAGTAGCTCAGGTGATCGTAAATAAACGTTGAGATCGCCCAGACGACGAATAACAACGTTGAAAACGTGACGTAAAATCCCAAATTCATGTGGATCGAGAGCAAGCTGAACTCTTTGAGAAGAGTATCCCACCATTGCATGTAGGCCGCCAGCAGGATGCCAAAAGCGATGACGAGCAGAATCACCAGGGACGATAGGCCGCGCACCGTGACGTTGGTGATAAGGATGACCAGGAAGAACGTCAGGGTGAAGATGACGCCGGGGTTCTTGCCGGCGTAAATCATTTCAACGTTGCCGGGGGAAATCTCCACGTGGTTGCCCCAGCCGTAAGTAACCGCCGCCATGATGTAGCCGACCAACCAAACCGGCCACCAGTAGAAGAAGTTGGAATGGCTGATCACATTGACTTCTTGCGGCTGTTCGAGGTGGGTGTGATGGGGCTTGACGGCGGGCGCCTCTACCGGCTGCTGAATTATGACTTGCTGCGGCGCAACGGGTGGAGTCACGAACACCGGCTCCCCGGCGGCAGCGGGTCGCGTCCCCGGCGGATACTGCGAGGGGTTCGGCGGGACTGTGGACATAGCAAACTCCATAAGAATAGCGCCGGGAGCAGGCGCGGCCAAAATATCCACTCACCCCGGTGCAATTCATATGCCGGCCGGGGGGGGGGGTGAAGTTTCTTCTTATAGAATTTCGCATCGGGCTTCGAGCGTAAGCGGCACAGCATTAACCGCGGCGCCGTCCCGCCCTTCAACACGGACTCGCCCTCATTGCTTCGTCCACCAACCAATAAGACTCAAGCCGCTTCCTGTCGTCTTCTCTTTCGCCAAGGCGTCCGGTTTACTCAAAAAATCCGACCACTGCTGGTAATCGGCCGGCAAGTCCTTGCCGGTGATGCCGTGCAACGATTCCGTCGCCCGGTTGCGCAGGGCCACGTCCTGATCCGTCCGCAGCACGCCGGCCAACGCCGCCGTGGCCTCGTATTCCTTGAAATGCCCCAGCGAGCGGGCGGCCGCGATGCGCTCGTCCATCTTAGCCTGCTTGTCTTCCGACGCTCCTTCAACCGGCGGTTCCTTCAAGACCCGAACCAACAGTTCCACGGCCTCGCCTTGGCCGTTCGTACCCAGAGCGCTGAGTACCTGGCAGCGCAGGATCGTGGCGGTTTCGGGATTGAAGCTTCCGGCCGCGTAGTAAGCGTCTTTCAGAGCTTTGACGGCGCGCGGGTCCTTGAAATCACGCAGCGCGAAGACGGCGGCCTGACGGCAGACGATCTGGTGATCGCTCACCGCCGCCGTCGTCAGCAACTGGACCACCAGGTCCTGGTCGCGCTGGTCGCCGCCGTTTCGCGCCGGTTCATGCAGCGTGCGCATCGCCCGCGCGCGGTCGTCGGCGTCCTGGCTGTCGCGCAGCACCACGAGCGGGTCGGGTTGCGTGTACAGCCGTTTGAACTGGAAGTCGCGGCGCGTGAGGTCGTCCCAGAAGGCGCCGCAGCCGCTGGCCCCGAGACAGGCCGCGGCCAAGACGGCAGGCAGCCAGCGGCGCCAGAGCGGGGTTCCCGGTTTTCGTCGATTGTGTGAGTTCACCGGCTTCCTCACTTTCCCGCGCGCAGCGCGTAACCCATGCCGGCCGCCGCGGCCGTCGGTGGACGGGAGACGTGGGACCGGCGTCGGGGACAGGAGGTTCGGCGTATACCGTGCTGGCGGAACGACGGCAAGATCAAAGAGTCGTTTCGGAAAGTAAAGAAAATAGCCACAGATGAACACGGATGAACACGGATGAACACGGATAAGAAGGGAAGAGGGGCCAGGAGCGCCCAATAATCTGGCGTGTTTCCTCTCTTACTCTCTATCTGTGTTCATCTGTGTTCATCTGTGGCTACTCTTTCCGGACAGCCTACAAGTCCGCCATTTATCGCTTGGCACAGCCGTCGAACCGGGTAGAATGGGAAACAACTCTACTGAGACGTGCCGGCGGGCATGTCATCCCGCGCGATTTTGCCGCAGGACCACTCATGGATATTCAGGATCCCGATGCGTTGGGGCGCCAGGCCGTCAAGGTTGGTCTCTTGACTCCGGAACAGCTCGCCGAAGCCAAAGACGAAATGGGCGGCGGCGCGTCCGACATGATGACGATGTTGCGCACCCTAGAGCGCAAAGGTTGGCTGACGCCTTATCAGAGCGGTAAACTCCTCAAAGGCGACGACGACGGCTTTCTGCTGGGCGGCTATCGGCTGCTATACAAGATCGCGTCCGGCAGCTTCGGCCGCGTCTTCCGCGCCGAAGACCCGCGCGCCGGCCGCGTCGTGGCCCTCAAGGTGCTGCGGCGCCGCTGGAGTGAGAACCAACAGCACATTGATTTGTTCGCCCGCGAGGGTCGCGTCGGCCAGACGCTGAAACACCCCAACATCGTCGAAGTCCTGGCCATGAGCCACGACAAGACGACGAACCAATACTACATCGTGATGGAGTTCGTCGAAGGCGGCAACCTGCGCGAGATCCTGCAAATCCGCAAAAAGCTGTCCGTGGCCGAGTCGCTGCGCATTCTGGAAGACGCCGTCTCCGGCCTGGCTTACGCCTACGCGCGCGGCGTCACCCACCGCGACATTAAACTGACGAACCTGCTCATCTCCAGTCAGGGCAGCGCCAAGGTGGTGGACTTCGGCCTCGCGCAATTCTTCGCCGCCTTGGAAAAAGACGCCAAGGACAAGGAAAAAGTGGACCGTACCGTCGATTACGCCGGCTTGGAGCGGGCGACGAACGTCAAGACGGGGGACGTGCGCAGCGACATCTTCTTCCTGGGCTGCGTGTTTTACGAGATGCTCACGGGCCGGTCGCCTTTGCCGATGTCGCGCGACAAGAACGCCCGTATGCACAAACGGCGCTTCGAGGACATCCCGCTGCTGCCGCGCGACGAGGTGGAGGCGCCGCCGTCGGTGTTCCTGCTGACCGAGACGATGATGGCGCTGGAGCCGAATCGGCGTTACCAGACGCCTTCGCAATTGCTGGACGCCGTGCGCGCGGCGCGACGCGACGTGGAAGGCAAGCCGGAGGCCCTGGACGGCGGGGATAAGCCCCGCCGCTCGCTGTTCGTCGTCGAGAGCGACGAGCGTTTGCAAGACGCCGTGCGCGACAAATTCAAGGAAATGGGCTATCGTGTGCTGATAGCGGCGGACCCGCAGCGCGCCCTGGACCGCTTTCGACAGCAGCCCTATGACGCGCTGGTCGTGGACGCGGAGACGGCCGGCGAGGACGCCAGATATGTCTTTGAGCAAGTAGTGGACGAAGCGGAGCGGAAACAGTTCAAATGCGCCGGCGTGCTGATCCTGGGCGAGGGGCAAGCGGAATGGGCCGGCCTCATCCGGCAGCGGCCGAACATGGCCGTACTCGTGCGGCCCGGCGTGACGATCAAGGTGCTGAAGCGGACGTTGGAAGAGCTACTGAAGGAGTGATGCTCTGTCGAAGCCCTGGTTCCCACTCTCTGCGTGGGAACCCATGTCTGGACGCTCTGCGTCCCGTCCGGATCGGTTCACTGGCCTTGCGGGGTCGGGACGCAGAGCGTCCGGGCTGCGTTCCCACGCAGAGCGTGGGAACCAGGAGGAAAGCATTACCCCGATTCGGTCGCCTACCGCATGTTCGACAAGTACAAGCCGGTCGAGCTTCCCAAGGAGGTCAACGAGGACTCGAAGAAGAGCCGGGTCGCGGCCGATACACGGCTGCCGGCCGACCAACGGGTCTTGGGCGTTTCGGACGGTAAGGAGGCGAAAGCGTATCCGCTCGATGCTGTGGCGAAGGCCGGCCTGATCGAAGACCAAATCGACAGCCGACCCTGCGTCATCCTCTGGGAAGCGGCGACCGGGACGGCGGCCGCGTATCGTCCGGTTGCCGCGCCGCCGAAAAAGGAGGACGGCGATCCGAAAACGCTGCCGTTATACCGCGACGACAAGACTGACGGCAAACCGTTGACCGACAAGGAGACCAGCTCGCGCTGGGACGCGGCCGGCCGGGCCTATGAAGGCAAGCTCAAAGGCTGGACGCTTACTTGGATGGACGGTACGCAGGTGAAATGGTTTGCCTGGGCGGCGGAGTACCCGGAGACGACCCTGTTCGGCGAGCGGCGGGCTTTATGCCCGCCGGGATAAACCCGGCGGCTCGCCAAATGGCGTGGCTCGCCAAATTGGCACGACACTTGCTCACACGGAGTAACCAACGCGTCGGCCAGCGGGAAACTAGCCGCCGCGTCTGGCCGGCGCGACGTTCTTCGCTATCTTGTGAGAAGAGCGAGCGACATTACAGACCGCTAGGGTTAGGAACTCCGTAAAGTCGCTAATGCGCCGCAAGGAGAGTGTTCGTGGCCGATTTAATCGCACGTCCCAATCGATTTTGGATTTTTGGTATCGCTGTTGCCGTTGCCAGCTTCGCGCTGCCGGGCTGCGTTCCCCCACCCGATAACGGTGGCAGTGGCGGCGGCGGCGAAACCGGCGCCGGTTCCGGTCCGGGGGGTCGTTCTCAAGCGCTGGCGCTTACGCCCGAACAAGAAGTGAAGCTAGGCAACGAGGCGTTTCAAGAGGTGTTGTCGCACTCGAAAACCGTGGAAGGCCCCGCCTTCGATCTGGTAAAGGAAACCGCCGAAAAGATCTTCAAGGTGGCGCTGACTAATGACCCGCTTCAGCGTGAAATCGGTCTCCATGTCAAGGGTTGGAACTGGGATAACCGCAAATACGCGGTAGTGAAGAAGGACCAGGTCAACGCCTTCTGCCTACCGGGCGGCAAGGTCGTGGTGTTCACCGGCCTGCTCAAAATGACGGAAGACCATCCCGACTGGTTGGCGACGGTCCTGGGCCATGAGATCGCGCACGCCCTTGCCCATCACTCCAGCGAACGCATCGCCCGCGAGCGGATGTATCGGCCGGCCATGAACGCCCTCGGCGGCCTCGACGAGCTGACCAGCGACGACCGGGCGAAGTTGGTCTCGCTTCTAGGCGCAGGCTCCGCCGCGTTGGACTTTCAGCCGCAGTCGCAAGGCGATCACGTCGGCATATTCCAACAGATACGCGAGTTGTCCTACGACCGCCAGCAAGAGTCGGAGGCAGACCACATCGGCATCTTTTTGATGACCTTTGCCGGCTACGACCCCAGACAGGGAGTCGCCTTTTGGGAGGCGATGACAGAGAAGAGCGGCGGCGGAAGCGTCCCGGAAATTCTCTCCGACCACCCGAGCGACGCCCATCGCGTCGCTCAAATGAAGGTATGGGCCGTGCGCGCGCACGACGCCCTATTGGCGTGGAAAGCGGGCCGGATCGAGCCGGCCAAGAGCAACTGAAGGCCGCAACGGCGGCAATCCTTTTCTACTGACAAGGGAGATATGCAACATGAGTTATGGTCAAGGCGGAGGACTGGGCGGCGGCAGTTTCTTCGGCAACGCGGGGCCGTCCGGGCCTTACGGCGCCTATCCCACCTGCGGCTGCAGCAGCATCGCGATTGTCATCGCGGGCATCCTGCTCGTCTTCGCGGGCTGCTCCAACATGCTGGGCGGTCGGTAATCGTTCAGGGACTACACAAACCGTCTGTTCACAATCATTCACCGGAGAAAAAAGACATGCGAGCAATATGTGGGGCGGTTATCGCCGCCGGAGCGCTCATCGGACTGGGGTTGGCGTGTATTGGCGAAGGCTTGCGCTACGCCAGCTACCCCTATCACGACGCCGACTCTCATCTCCAGTATGTAAAGTTCCATGAAATGGACACGGCGCTAATCGCCGTCTTCATCGGCCTGGCGCTCATGGCGCTAATCGGCTTGGGCCTCACGTTCCTAGGCCTGGCCTACCATCACCACCGCCGTCATCACGAAATGCTTCATCTTCAAGGGCGGGGAGTTGAAGGAACGCATCGGGTCGGCGTCTAAAATACATCCAGATAGGTTTAGCCGCGACCCGAAGGGGAGCGCGTGAGCGTCACGCGCTCCCCTTCGGGTCGCGGCTAAACGTATGTTTTCTCACTTCACTGTCGCGGTCGGCTTTGCCGACTGGCTCACCACAGGCGCTATCGCCGCCAGACGGGGATTGTCGATCGCCATCGACGCGCTCTCGGCGTACAACGGCGTCCCCTTCGTCGGCTCGTAGCGCACCTTCATCTGAACGCGCGTCACGTCAGGCCGGTAAGTACTCCACATAAAGGGTACGGTATAGCCCCAACCGATGGCGTCGCGCCGTAAAAACTTGCGCAGCGTGACCGGGTCGTAGCGGAACTCTTCCAGCGGCACGGCGGCCGATCCGGGTGCGACGGCGCCTTCATACAAATCCACGACCAACGTTCCGTCGCCCGGCATCGGATACTTGATCTCCGGACCAAACAGGTAGACGCGACCCACCAGTGTGGGCGTATCGGCGCCATTGCGGGCGGGGTCTTGCGTGATGTAGACCTGCGGCTGCCACGTCGCCACTACCTGGCACGGCACGCCAGGCTGGGGGCCAACAGGGTAAGTATCTATTCCCACGCACCCGCACGCCAGGGCGAGCATTGGGGCGATAACCAACGCCAACCTCTTGGCGAGCGGGGGGCGTAAGCCCCCCGGTGCTTCGCGTACTCGCCGACGGGATGCGGAACCAGGGGACTTACGTCCCCCGCTCGCCACTAAACTCCGGACGGTTACTGTCTGCGGAAGAGGCGCCATCGTTCCGGCTCCTTTTTGGGTTCGGGCAGGACGACCGTATCCTCGGCGACGATTGGCGATGGCGGGGCCGGCGCTGAAGCGGGCCGAACGGCGTCGGGTACGGGAACCACCGGGCCTTGCGCGCCGCCCGGGGGGGCCACGCGCGGGGGCGGCAGCGTTTCCGGCCCGTAAGGCAACGGCGGCGTCCCAAGCAGCCGCTCCACCGGCATGGGCGGCTGCATCAGCGGCGACGTCATATTGCCATCCACGCCGCCTTTGCCCGGAAGAGGCGCGAAGGCGTTCGGGTGCAACACCGGCTCCATGCCGGATAGACCATGCGTCCGCACTACGTCCTCCAAAATATAGTCCATCCGCCGCGATTCCTCGGCCAGCACCCTGTCCGCATCGGCCCGCGACCGGACGATGTGCGGCGTCAGGATGACCAACAGTTCGGTCTTGGCCTTCGTCTGAGTGCGGTAACGGAACGCCGCCCCGACAAACGGTAGGTCGCCGAACCAGGGGATCTTATTCTCGTCTTTCTGATCGCGCCTCTGGATCAGGCCGCCGAGCGCCACCGTCTCGCCGTCCTGAGCGGAAACGGTCGTTGTGACGTTCTGCACGTTGAAGGCGGTCGCTAGCGTGCCGTTGCCCAGGTTGATCGACGTCGGCGCCACCGACGACACTTCCGGGATCACGCGCATCAGCACCCTGCCGTCCGGGCTGATGCGCGGCGTCACCTGCAACTGCACGCCTACATCCTTGTAGAGGATGCTGTTGGTTATTATGCCGACGGTGACGTTGGTGCCGCTGACGTAGGGGAAGCTCTGGCCGACATGGATGGTGGCCAATTGATTGTCGAGCGTCATGATCTGCGGCCGGCTCAGGATGTCGATGCGGCCCTGCGTCTTGAGGGCGCGGATGAGCAGGCTGAAGCTGTCGCTGGCCGCCGAGAACACGAAGCCGCCGACGCCGCTCGCCGGCGACACGCGGCCGACGCCGAGGCTGCCCAGCCCCTGAAAGCCGACCTGGGCCGGACTGACGGCCGGGTTGTTGCCCAGCGGCAGACTCGGGTTGTTGAAGTTGAAACCGGGCTGCGCCGCCGGGTTGATGCTGCTGTTAATCGTGACGCCCGGCGGCGCCAGACCGCCCGCCGCGTTGGCGAAGTTGATACTGCCGTTCGGCCCAATGAGGCCGGCGGCGGGGGTGATGCTTCGGTTGAACAATACCGGACTTTGCAGACCGAATTCGATGCCGAACTCCTCGCTGCCGGTCAGGTCCACCTCGGCGATCAGCACCTGGATCATGACTTGCGGCGACTCGGCGTCCAGTTCCTGGATGAGCCGAAAAACGTCGTCGTAGAAGCGCGGCGTGGCGCTGATGAGCAGCTTGTTGGTGACCGGCTCGGGCACTACGACGACCTCATGTTCCAAATCCTGGAACGGCGTGAGCTGCCCGTTGGTGCGCAGCAGGTTGATGGAGTTGGAGAGGAAGACGTTGAGGGCGTTGGCCACGTCCGTCGCGGTCGCGTTCTTGAGGTGGTAAACCTCGTTGCGGCGATTGAGCACCTCGCCGCCTTCGGAGGTGGCTTCGAGCTTGGCGATAAGGGCCAGGATGATGTCGAGATCGCTGGCACTGCCGGCCGCAATGATGCTGTTGGTGCGCTCGTCGATGGTGATGCGCAGGTCGGTGAGCTGCGGCCCTTCGGACGGGCCGCTCAGCGACAGTTGAAGCGGCCTGCCCGACCCGGAGGCGCCGCCGGCGGCTCCCGCTCCCGCTCCCGCTCCCGCTCCGCCTGCGCCGCCGCCTATTCCGCCGCCTATTCCGCCGCCTATTCCGCCCGCGCCGCCGCCGCCGGTCGTGGTTCCGCCCGCTGTAGTTGGCCCCGTGACGGTACGACCCGAACCGGTGCCGCCCGTGCCAAGGAAGAGCTGTTGCAGCATGGTCGCTAAGGCCGCGGCGTCGTTCTTCTTGAGCGTGATGACCTTGACCACGTACTGCGCGGCCGGCGGCACGTCGAGAGAATCAATTAGTGTGTCCAGAAGCTCCATTGTCTTTTCGGGCGCCGAGATGAGCAAGCTGTTGGTGTTGTCGTCCGAGAGGATGAAGACGTCTTCAAGCAGGCCGGACTCGACGATTTTGCCGTTCGCGGACGGGCTGACAAAGCGCAGGCTGGAACTCTTCGTCGTAGCGCCCGGGGCCGAAGTCGCGCCGGCGCCCGTGGTCGCGCCAGTCGTGGCGCCTTGCGCCCCGGCGCCTGCACCCGCTCCCGCTCCCTGACGTCCGCCTTGTCCGCCCTGTCCTCCCTGGAAGCCGCCGCCTGGCGCGCCCGGTGCGCCCGCGCCGCCTGGAGGCGTCGCCTGACCGGGAGTTGCGCCCGCTCCAGTGCCGCCGCCCCCGCCGGTCTGCTGGGTTTGCGGCGCCACGCCGTAGCCGATGGCCCGCTGTAGCAAGGCGGCGACGTCGGCGGCTACGGCGTGCTTGAGGCGCTTGATACGCAAGTTGTTGACGGCGTGGGAAACGTCCGTGTCCAGGTACTGAATGAGATCCCGAATCTCCGCCATGTCCGCCGGAGCGGCCTGGACGAAGACGGTGTTGGTGGCCACGTCGAACGTAATGCGAATCTGATGTTTGGACTGGTCCTCGCCGCTTTCCGAGTAGCGCTGATTGTAGAAATTGGTCAGCAAGGTGCTGACGCGCGACGCCGGCGCTTTCTTCAGGGCGAACGGCGTCGCCTGCCCGCCGGGGCCGTTGTCCACGTCGAGTTTCTTCACTTCTAATACCACTTCTTTGATGCGCGACTCCGGGGCGGCTATGAGCAGCGCATTGAGACGCGGCACCGGGATCAGCACGACGGAGGCCAGCTGCTCCTCGGTGGTCGTAGCCCCTCCTTGTGCCTGCGTGGTTTTCTTGACGGTCGTGCCCTGACTATTGCCGCTCGGCCCGACGATGACGCGCTGGTAGAGTTGGGTGAGCGTATTGGCGACGCCGGTGGCGTCGGCCTTTTGCAACGGCAGCAGCATAATCTCCAAATTGGAGGAGGGGGCGGCGTTCCCGAGCGCTTCGAGGAACCTCGCGATCAACTCGGCGTCGGCAGGGTTGTTGCTGGTGACGACGTAGATGCCCAGGCCCGGCAACGGCTGCACGGTCACCGTGGTGCGCGGCGCGGGGAAGTCGCCTAAGTCCATTGGCGCCGGCGCCGATTCCGGCTGCTGCTCCTCCTCATAACTTACAGGCTTGATCGCGGCGTCATGTTGCGGATCGTAGAAGCCAGACGACTGAGGGTCATCCATGACCCGGCCGTCAAAAAAATCCGGCCCTCGTCCCGTGCGGTCGGGCGCCCGATTGTTGCGGCGCCGTCTCGGCCCGCCGCCCCCTCCGCCGCCGTTGTCGTTGTTGTTATTGTTGTTAGTAGCTCCTGGAGTGACCGGCTGGAGGGAGGTCGTTTTGCCCTGAATGGCGTCCACGGCCTCCTGGATCAGCAGCGGATCGACGCCTTTCTTGATCTGAACCAGCCTAATGGTCCGGTGATTGTCCTTGGCCGCCATATCCACAGTGTCCACGAGTTTCTTAATTTCCTCGTAGAGCGGTTCCGTGCTGTTCACGATCAGACTGTTGGACTGGTCGTCCACGGCGATGGTCAGCGTTACGGGACGGCTGTTGCCGCTGGCGTCGGTGTTGCGGTTCTGCGAGCCGGCGATGACCAGACCGAAGCCGCCGTTGCTGATGTCCGATAACGTCGGATTCTGGTTGACCTGATCGCGGTAGACGTTCTTCAGCAAGTCCGCCACTTCGGTGGCCTTGGCGTACTTGAGCGGCCCGATGATGCGATTCTTCGGGCCGGCCGTCGCGTCCTTGTCCTTGTTGTCGATGGCCTTGGCCAGCAGCCAGCGGATGGTCAGCATGTCCACGGGTTTGGCCCGCACGAGCAGCGAGTTGGTGGCCGGGTCGGCGACAACGCGGATGCGATTCGGCGCCGGGTTGGCGGGCGGCTGCGCACCCTGGCCGCCGAAGCGGCCGAAGAAGCCGCCGCCGAAGCCTCCCTGTGGCGCCGCGGCCGGCTTCACTTCGTTGAACGCCGCGTCGAGTAGCTTGGCCGCTTCGGCGGCGCTGGCGTTCTTGAGAGGAATGACCTCGAAATCGCCCTCGCCGGCCGTCGTCTGTGTCATCAATCGCACGAGCTGCGACGCCATTGCCAGCGCATCTGGGTCATTCGACGTAATGACGAGCCGATTGCCCGACGCCGCGATGACGACCGGCATGTCCGCTTTGCCGGGTTTGTCCTCCGGCTTGGCGTCTTTCTTCTCTTGCGGATCGACAAAGGCGCCGCCTTCACCGGGACGCATGGCGACGGTCACAATGTCGCTGGCGGTCTTCCTACGGGCGTCGGGCGCCTTGGGCATGTCCGGCGTCGGCTTCTGTGGCTTCTTATCGCCTGGCGTTTCGCGCGCGCCGTTTGACTTTTCGGGCGCGCCGCCGGGCGTGATGACTTGAATAGGGTTGGAGCGCATCTGGCTCAACAGGCGTTGCAGCTCGGCGGCGACGGCCGACCCGCTTCCCGATTCCAGAGTAATGACGCGCGTATGGCCGGCGTCGAAAGCGGGAGCGGCGCCAGTTCCCGACGCTGCGCCGCCGTTCATCACTTTGATGATTTCTCGGATCTCCGCAACCTGCTCGGTCGAACCGCGGATGAGGACGCCGTTCTGGTCGGGAACCGCCTCAATAAAGGGGCCGCCGGATTTGGCGTCGCCGAACATGGCTTGCAGAGTGGTCGCGGCTTTGGCGGGTTCGAGGCTGCCCACGTCGATCAACACGCCTTTGACGCCTTTGCCGATTTGCTCGACCAGTTTCTCAATGTTGTCCAGATCCTCGGGGCAGGCGTAAACGCGGAGGGCGTTGGAGCCTGCCGACGTAATGCGCAGCGTGGACGAGGCGGGAAACGGGCTTTCCAAAATCTTGGCCAGCGACTCGGCGTTGCCGTCTGGCACCGCAATGGTCTTGAACGCCGGCGGGCCGACGAGGACCGGCTTCTGTCCGTCCGCTGGTTTATCGAGGCGATTTTCGATGAGGTCTTTGGCTTTGGCGATGATCTCCGGCGGTCCCGTTACAAGGATGAGGTTCTTGGCGTCGTCGCTGGTGATGTAGAACTGCCGCGACGACCGAACCGGAGCGGGCCGCGACGGCACCGATGGGAACGTCGTCGGCGCAGGCGTCGTCGGCGTGGCCATCGGCGGCGTGAACATTGGCGGGGCGCCCGGTTGCCCCGGCGGCGTGAACATGGGGGGCGCGGCCGGCGGCGTGAACATGGGGGGCGCGGCGGCCGGCGCCGCGGCCGTCGGCGCTTGCACGACCTGCGGCTCTCCCATCAGCGTTCGTAGGATTTTCTCGCCGTCGCGGGCGCGAATGTATTTGCACACGTGGGAGTAGCTGTCCGATTGTGTCTTTTCCGACTCCTCAATGTCTTTGAGCGTGTCCATCACGCGCCGGATGTTGCCAACGGTGTCCTGAAGCACCAGGCGGTTGCCGGGCATGGCCACCGCTTCATGAAACGGCCCCATAATGGCGCCGAGCCTGGGCGCCATGTCCTCCGCGTTCAGCGAGGTCAGCGGCAGAATCAACCGCACGATCTCGGTGTCGCCGTGATCCGCGAGTTGGCGGGGGGTGAGCTGCGGCAACAGGATCGGATCAATCTTCTCGTCGGCCGGGACGACGGTAAAGACGCGCTCGCCGTTAATGAGGTAATACTTCTGAGTCTGGCTGGCGCTGAGCAGGCCGCCGTTGATGATGTCGATCACTTCCGGGAGCGTGTAAGTCTTCTGATTCCGCCCGATAAAGCTGAAAGTGCCGGTCGGCTTGTTGATGTAGACGACGTCCTTGCCGGTCTCGTTGGCCAGCCATTTGAAAACGGCGTCCCACGGTTTGCCGTCCATGGCGAAGGCGATGAGCTTTTCCGTACTCGCCTCTTTTTTCTCAGGATCGGCCGCCGTTAAATAGGCGCCCGCGCCGACCAAGACGGCCAAGGCCGCCAGGATGATCGGCTTACCCCAAACACCGGCATTCAGAATTCGCATGGATGGACCCTACTCAGGGACGCGAAGATGGACTCGACCCCCCCGGGGTCGCAGTCTACCCGGCTTCCACCATTGTACAGCGAAAGACGAGCGAACGCGACAACCGGCCGACGACAGCACCCCTATTCTCCTATCTATCGGCAAGGTCCGCCCAGGTTCTTGAAGGACTTTGCTTAGGAGGCCGGAATAATTAAAGTCCTCGCACCTCCGGACTCAGAGGTTCTCCGGAAAGAATGGCCACGGATGAACACCGATGAACACCGATGAAGAGCAAGAGAGGAAAACCGCGATGTGATCCGGCAATCCTGACCCCTCTTTCGTTCTCATCTGTGTTCATCCGTGTTCATCTGTGGCGAATTCTTTGCTTTCCGGACCTTCAGAGTCTGTCCCAGAAGCCATCGAAACACGGCTGACACAAGGCGACTTCATTCTACCGCGGATTCGGCGTCCCCGGAATCTTGCGCGCGGCCGGGTCGCCCGGCGGCTTATCCAGCGTCAGAAACGCGAACAGGTCGGCGATCTCCTGCGGCTTGAGCTGCTTCTCTACGTCCTCCGGCATCAGCGACACCTTGCTGATCGTCAGCACATCCACGTCGTCGCGCGGGATCGTTTCCAGCTTGCCGCCTTGCAACTTCAGCACCACGCGCTTGGGACTGTCCTCGACCAACAGGCCCGTCAGCGCCCGGCCCTGCACCGTCACCACGTTTGTCGCCTGGTAAGCGACGCCGATCACCAGACTCGGGTCGAAGACGTTCGAGAGGAGCAAGTCAAAATTGGCCCGGCCGTCGTGTGTGATGTCCGGCCCGACCTCTTGGCCCTCGCCATACATCTTGTGGCATTGAGCGCACAGCTTTTTGAACACCGGAACGCCAGCGCGAGGATCGCCCTTTGTCCTATTTAAGAGGTCTTTCATCTCCGCTACGACCTTTTCGCGCTGCGGATTGCGTTCCGTTCGCAGAGTCCCCCAGTGTTCCTTAACCTGCTTGAGTACGTCCGGGTCTTTGCTGGCCATCAGTTTGCGGACGTGGTTGATGCTTAACGCGTTGGCCGGAATCTTCTTCTCCGCGACGGCCGCCAGCAGCGGCTTGCTCCACGCCGTTCGCTGCGTCAACAGCTCGATGGCGCGCGGCTGAAGGTCCGGCTCCATGTGCGGATAGGCGGCCAGCACGACCTCGGCGACGCGCGGGTCTTCCAGCCTGCCGAGAGCGTCCAGCACTTGACCGCGGAACTTTGCCTGGTTGCCCATCACGTCGGCAAGGATGGCGCCGGCCGCGTCGAGCGCCGCCGGATCGTGAACCGCAGCCAAAGCGTTGAGCGCTTTGAGACGTTCACCCTCCGGTTTATCCGAAGAAGTCGCAACCTTGCGCACTACCTCCAACCCGGCCGGGTCTTTGAGGGTCGCCGCGAGCAGTGCGGCGTCGAAGTACAGCGGCGTATCCGGCTTGCCGGCCAGCACCTTTTGCAGCGTCGGCGCGAACTTTTCTCGCAGGGCCGCTGCCTGCTCGCCAGCGATTTCGCCGGTCTGGAGCTTGGCCGCCAACACCTCCAACGATTGCCGCGTCACGCTGGCGTCCAATCCCTTGGCCTCGAACAGCACGCCAAACAAAGTGGCAATTAACGCCGGGTCCGTCTGCTTGCGGCCCAGGATGCGCTCGACCACGCGCGGCATCAACGCGGCCACGTGCGGCGACTTTCCGAGGTCCGTTTTCTCCAGAATCGACACAAACTCGCCGGCGTGGTCTTCCAGCAGCGGACTAAGGTTTTGCCAGACGATGTGCGGAATGAGCGGATCGTCGCCGGCGTTTGCCAGCGACGCCAGCAGCGTCGGAATCGGATCGACGCCTGCAATCTTGCGCGCCGCGATGGTCGTTTGCAGGCGCACGTCCGGCGACGGGTCGTTGACAAGGCCGGTGATCTTCGTCCGTAAGGCGTCGTCCACCTTTCCGGCGTTGCCGGCGGCGCGCACGGCCCAGGCGCGGAAGCCGTGGTCCTTGTCGTTGAGCAGCTTCTCGGAAAAGCCGCTCTCCAGATCGCCGCAGCCGACGCGCGCCCAAAGCGCCTGCATTCGCGCCTTGCGCGGCGCCGCGGCGTCCAGCACCAGCTTTTCCAGCTTGGCCTTCACCTCCGGCGTGCCGCGCTCGGCGAGCAGCCGCTGCGCCGTCTCGCGGAAGTAGATGTTGGGGCTGCGCAGCCGTTCGACGAGTTGGTCGTCGCTCTCCTTGCCGAGATCAAATTTAGGCGCTCGCGGACTATTTTTATAGCGAATACGATAAATACGGCCCTTGTCGCGGTCGATGCCGTCGGGGTCGCGGCGGGCGTCCTGGTAACAGTGATAGCGGTCGTACCAGTCGAGGACGTACAGGCAGCCGTCCGGCCCGACCTTCTGCGACACCGGCATGAACCAGGCGTCGTTGGCCGTCAGCAAGTCCGGCCGCGCCGTGCCGACATACGTGGAGCCATCCGGTTTGATCTCGTCCACGTTGATGCAACTGCCGTGGATGTTGCCCATGAAGAGCTTGCCGCGATATTCCTCCGGGAAGGCGTCGCTGTCGAAATAAAGGATGCCGCAATAGGCCGCCTTCTGGTGGTGATGCTTGACGATGGACGGCGCCGGCCAGGTGAACGGCGGATACGGCCCCCCTTGACGTATGTAATATCCGCTCTCCGTAATGTGCCAGAGGTGGTCGATGACGCAGGCGCTAGCGAAGGCGTCGCCCTCGCCGTTCCAGGTGATGGCCCAGGGGTTGCTCGTGCCCTCGGCGAAAACCTGGAACTCGCGCGTGCGCGGCTGAATGCGAAACATGCCGCAGGTGAAATCGAACGTCTTGCCGTTGTGCTGAATGTGGGCGGGGTTGAACACGCCATTCCAGCCGTAGAGCCAGCCGTCCGGCCCCCAGGTCAGCGTGTTGGGAAGCTCGTGCGTGTCGAAACGGCCGAAGCCGGTGACGACGACTTCCTTCTTGTCGGCCTTGCCAGTGCCCTTGGTATCCTGGAGGAAGAGAATGTCGGGCGAGTTGGCGACCCAAACGCCGCCGTAGCCGAGGGCGAGACCGGACGGAATGTTCAGGCCGTCGGCGAAGGTCGTGATCTTGTCAAACTTGCCGTCACCATGAGTGTCTTCGAGGATTTTAATACGATCTTTACCCGCACCGGCGGAGAAGCGCGGGTATTCGATGCTCTCGGTGATCCAGAGTCGGCCGCGCTCGTCGAAGGTCATGGCGACGGGGTTGACGATGTCCGGTTCGCTGGCGACCAGCTCGACGGTGAAGCCGTCGGGGACGGTCATTTTCTTGATGGCGTCGGCCGGCGACAGCGGCGGGCCGGGCATCTTGTCCTGGCTCTGCGGGATCGGTTCGACCTTCGGCGAGCCGGGGGCGTCAGCCCCCGGAGTGGGCAGCACGGCCCAACAGGCGGCGAACAGCACGGCGGCGGCGACCGGAAACATGAATCTGGTTCGCATCTCCCTCTCTCCCTTGCGTAACGGACGGCATATGATGGGTCGGAGGGGATTGTAGCAAGGAATGAGACGGGAGACGAACGGCCTTCGGCGCCCCTGTAGCACAAGGCGGCACAAGCTACAGGGATTGCGGCCCCTCCTCTCCTACCGCCGTTTTTGGATGGAATGTCATGCGGAAGCGCGTATTAAGATACCTGCCCCTCCTAATCGGTTGTGCCTTCTTGGCGGGCGTCGGAGGGTACCATCTGTCAACTCGGATGCCCCAGCCTGGGATTCAGTCCACTCCCCCGCCGACCGGAATCACCCCCGCCGCCTATGGGCGCATCAAGGAAGGCATGCGGCTTGAGGATGTCGAAAGAATCATTGGCATGCCGCCCGGCGATTACCGGGACGACGACGGCAAAGCTCGCGCCGCGTCTCCTTGGCAGTACATGGGATATGTTGACGTGCTGCACGACCTGCATATCGACAGCTTCGAGACATCTGTGGATTGGTGTAGCAACCAGTATGGAATAATCGTGTGGTTAAATGAGAGAGGCGAAGTCTACGACAAGGGCTTGTGTGAGCCGCTGAAGCCCTGAACTGCGGCGTCCAAGGAGGCCGCCGCCCATCACCTATCTGCGTTGGTTTATGCCATGAGAAACAGTTCAAACTGAGAAACTACCGAGAAGAGGAAAGGCAATGCCTGTCACCATCGAAGCGTTGGGAATCGACCGTCTCAGTGTTCGTGAGAGACTGGACCTGATTGAGCAGATCTGGGACAGCCTGCCGGAACAGGTGAGCGCGGACGAGGTTCCGCCGTGGCATTTGGCGGAACTGGCCAAGCGGCGGGCGGAGGCCGACGCTTCACCGGGAGCGGGCAAGCCGTGGCGAGGTCCGTCCGAGCTTGCTGCGGGGCGTGATGCCGCGTCTGGAATCGTTCCTGCAACCGTTCGTCGAGACGCTGCGTTCGCCGGAACCACAGACCAACACCCGGCACTACGTCCAGGGGCTGCTGTCGGACCTGGACGGCAAGGACGTCGAATCGATTGCCTACCTGCACGACCGCGAGCGGCAGCGGCTCTGCAGAAGTTCATCGGCCAGGCCGAGTGGGAGTACGGCCCCTTGCTGACGGAGTTGTCGCGGCAGGTGGGGACGGAGTTGGGCGAAGCTGATGCGGTGTTGGTCTTCGACCCGTCCGCCTTCCCCAAGAAGGGGACGGAGTCGGTGGGTGTGCAAAGGCAGTGGTGCGGTCGGCTCGGCAGAGCTTCGACAACTGCCAAGTCGGCGTCTACCTGGGCTACGTCTCGCGTGGCGAACACGCCCTGATCGACTTCCGCCTCTACCTGCCCAAGGAGTGGGTCCACGACCGCGAGCGGCGGCAAAAGGCCGGGGTTCCCAAGGAGGTCCGCTTCCGCATACGGCACGAGTTGGCTCTGGAGATGCTGGACGAGCGCGGGCCGTCGCTGCCGCACGCCTGGGTCGCCGGCGACGACGAGATGGGCCGTTGCTCGTGGTTCCGCGGGGAATTGCGGTCGCGGGGCGAGTGCTATTTGCTGGCCGTGCCGTCGAACACCTCGGTGCGGGATCTGGCCGCGGCTGATCGGGCCTACTCCGGCCGCGGCCGACGGCCGCAAACGCCCTTCGCGCGGGCGGATGGATGGTGCGCCGCCTTGGCCGAGGAGGCCTGGCAGACGGTCGAGGTCCGCGACGGTGAGAAAGGACCGCTGACGATTCAGGCCGTCTGGGGTCTGGTGCCGGCGCGAACCGAGGGCCGGCCGTCGGACGCGGCCGAGACGCTGGTAGTGTTCCGCGAGCGACAAGGGGACGGCAGTTGGAAGCACGACTACCTGCTCTCCAACGCGCCGCTGACGACCCCGCTGGCCGCCTACGCCCGGGTGTTCAAGGCCGAGCACCGAATCGAGGATTGCTTGCGGCGCGCCAAGGGGGAGGCGGGTCTGGCCGACTATCAGGTGCGAACGTGGGAGGGTTGGCATCATCATCAGACCTTGGCGCGGCTGGCGACCTGGTTCCTCACGCGGGAAACCGGGCGGGAAAAAATACGGACCCCCAGCGCTGACAGTTCCGCAAGGGCAAGCGATGATCGCCGGATTGCTGAACCGCCTTTTGAACTGCCATCGCCCGGCGCGGATTCGCCGCAATAGGAATCGCCGTTTGAAGCGCAACGAGGAAGCGCGTCTCTACCACCGGCGACGACGCAACCGCTTGCCGCCGCGACGGTTTGAACAACGAACCTAACAGACACAGTAGAAGTAGTTAGCCAAATTAGTACTTGTTTAGCGCGTCCCCAGC
>DHJA01000092.1:0-32027 GCA_002404095.1 Planctomycetaceae bacterium UBA4732
ACCGATTTCTAGACGCCCTCTCAGAGGATTTCGCGGGGTTGGAGGTGGGCAGTCGGCCCAAGGGCTGGGAGGGCGAGGCCTTCGGCGTGCAGACGGAGAAAGATCGCCGGTGCCTGGAGGTGACCAAGGAGTCCAACGAACTGTTCTATGTGCAACTGCCGGCACTGGCGATCAAGGGCGATTTCGCAATGGATTGCGAGTTCCGGCTGGGAGGCCAAAACGCTAATCGCAGCCCCTTTCTCGGAGGGCCTAATAGCTTTGGAGGGACTAATACCGGAGATCATGAATTTCACCTGGAACTGGCGAGCCGGAGCAGCACCCCGTTGCGGGTCGCGGTGGACCACATGGCCACCGTCAAAATTGACGCGGGGCAGGCGAAGGGGACGGAGGGTTTCAAGGCGTTTGCGCCTATCCGCTTCCGCCTGACTCGCAAAGGCGACGTCTACAACGTCAGCATCAACGACCATATCACGGTCGGCCGGACCATTTCGGGCAAGGGCGTGTTCCAGACCGTCCGTATCGGCCTGACGGGAGGGAAGTCCCAGTACGGCGGCTTCGGCGGCGGCGGCGTCGGCGCGTTTCTCGCTTGCCTCTACTCGGTCAAGATCACCTCGCTTGAGCCGGGCGGCGCCAAGCCGGACGACGCCGTCACTACGCCGGCGCCGTTGTCCGTCCAAGAAGACTTCAGCAAGGCCGCGGCCGGCACACTGCCCGACGGCTGGAAGGGCGGCAAGACCGCCAACCTCGCGGTGCAGAAAAAAGGCGACTTGGCCGATCTGGAACTGGTAAATCCGGCGTTGGGCGGCGACGTAACCCTGCCCAAGGTTGAACTGAAAGGCGACTTCTACGCCGACGTATCGGCCGTATTGACCGAACAGAACACGGCGTTGAAAGTGTTATTCAAAGGCGGCGCGAAAACCAAGACGTTGGCCGTAGAACTGGACTACGGCGGTGGCGTCACCGCGGGCGGCCGTCCCAAGGCGGACGGGAGCAAATCGTGGATTCAGGGCAAGCCGAACGTCCTGCGGATCGAGCGCTCCGGCAAGGACAATGGCTATGTGATCAAGCTGAACGACACGGAGGTGGGCGCCGTGCCGCTGAGCGCGGCACCGGGGCCGTTCACGCAGGTTGAACTGGTTATCGTCATCAAGGAGCGGAGTCGGGGCGATGTTCAGCTGTTCGGAGGGCCGGGGAGCAGTCTCGCGAAGAAGAAGTCGCCGCAGATAACGTCGGTCCAGGTCGTGCCGCTCGAAGAGGCGCCGTGAGGCGGTGAGCGAGCGGGGCGCTTACAGGGTTCAAGTACAAGTGAGAACACCTGGCGGTTTCTTGAGCAAATTAGGCCGGAACAAGCCCAGCCGTGTTCGCCGCAGCAGGAAATCGGCCGGTGCCAACGCCATCTCATGGTCGCGCTGGTAGGCGAACTCGGCCAGCAAATCCGGCTCTTCCGAAACGACGCGGCCTCGCAGCACCGAATCGCGCTCGAAGTAGGCCGCCACGTCGTCAGCGCGCAATCCGTATCGGCGGACGAGATGCCGCGCGTCATCTTTCTCCAATGTATGTCGTCTTTGGAGCCGAATCATCGCGGTCGGCTCGAATTGCTCCCACGGCTCGCGCGGCGTCCCGTCCAGCCGGAAATCGCGCGTGCGGCAACGGCGCCTTAGACCCAGCCGGCGCACCACGGCATCGACCGCGACCTCGGCCATGCGGCGATACGTCGTGTACTTGCCGCCGGAGACAGTGAGCAACCCCGACGGCGACGCCGACAGCGTGAACTCGCGTGACAAGGCCGACGGCTCGCCTGGACGCGACCGCACCAACGGACGCAATCCCACGAAGCTGCCGAGCAGATCGGTTGCCGATAATTGCGGTATGAAATGGTGATTATGACCCTGGAGCAAATACTCCACGTCGGCGGATGTGACGCCTACTTTATCGGGCGGGTCGTCGCAGACCGTGTCGGTGGTCCCGATCAGTGTCTTGCCCAGCCACGGGATGACGAAAAAGACGCGGCCGTCGGCGGGGTGCAATAGCAGGAACGCCGCCGTCAAGCCGCGGCCCGGTGCGACGACGTGAACGCCCTTGGTCGGCCGTAGGGCGGGACCGGCGTCGTCGCCCGCCAGCTGACGTACCGCGTCGCTCCACGGCCCGGCCGCGTTCAGCGTTTGCCTCGCCCGTATCGAAAACTCTCGGCCGTCGGAGCGGCACAGCGCCCGTACGCCGCGAATCAGTCCTTCCTTTTTCTCGAACGCAGCCGCCTCGACGTAATTGGCGACAACGGCCCCTTGCGACGCCGCGGTGCGCATCACCTCGATGCAGAGGCGGGCGTCGTCCATCTGGGCGTCGAAGAACTCGGCGCCGCCGCGCAGTCCCTGAGTTTGCAGAGCGGGATAATCGTGATGAAGACGCGCGAGCGGAAACGCCCGGCTGCGCTGGAGGTTGTCGTGGCCGGCCAGGAGATCGTACAGCGTCAGGCCGAGCCGTTGTTTCCACGGAGGAACACGGGCGCCGTCATAGAAGGGCAGCACGAAACGCAATGGATGGACAAGATGCGCGGCGTTGCGCAGGAGGCGACGGCGTTCGTGTAGGCTCTCGTAGACGAGGCCAAAGTCGCCGTGTTCGAGGTAGCGCAGGCCGCCGTGGATGAGCTTGGAGGAAACACTGCTCGTACCGGATGCGAAATCTCCTTTATCGATAACAGCCACGCGCAGTCCGCGCAGCGCGGCGTCGAGGGCCGCGCCGCCCCCGGTGATTCCGCCGCCGATCACCAGCAGGTCGAAGTCTTCGGCCGCTAGCGCGTCGAGGTTCCTGCGCATACGTTATTTCTCGTCGCCGCGGCGGTTCTGCAACGATTATGCCGGGCTTTGCGGCGCCGCTCAAGCCGGGAAGTCGCGCGGCGTCGGGCGGCGCTCTTCTTTCGGCGTGAGAATTTTGGCGTTTCCCTCAGACGTAAGCCATACTAGAGAAAGACAAGACATGCCCTTCCCCGGTGAACGCCCCCCGCGCGGATGGGGGGTGAAACCACACGAGGCGTCATGCGCGAACGGATCCCATGCAGCGTCGGCTCCAAACCAGCCACCCTTCCGATGCGGGCGGCGCGTGGGGCCGTATTGCTTGTACCGGCGTTTCTCCTGCTGATCGGGGCGCTGCGTAGCACCGGCGGATTCAGCGTCCTCCTCGGCCTCGGCGCCTTATTTCAGTTCCTCGCCTGCGGACTTTCTTTCTTCAGCCGACAGGGCTGGCGCGAGCCAGTCGGCCCCGCCGTCATCATGCTGTACGTCATCGGCCTGAGTTGGATGCTCGTGGCGGCCGTCGGTCTCGACGACTGGTATCTGCACACCTGTCAGGCCGTGTTGCTGGTAGTACCGCTGGGATTTTTCGCTTTGCAATGTCTGCGCGACTCGGGAGCCCCGACTCTGCGCCGCGCCCGTCAGCTGGCCCATCGTCTTTCTCGGCGTTCCGACTGGCCGGCCGGATTGGACGCCTGCCGTCTGTTACCGGAAGTGAAGGCTTTGCGCGAGGCACTGCACGTCGATGCCGGGCCGGCCCTGGAACTGTTGAGCCATGCGCGACCCTCGGTGCGCGTGGCCGCCCTCGCGGCGCTGGAATTTCGCCAGAACTGGCAGCCCGGACAAGCGGAACTGGTCCTCAACGCCGCGCGACGGGCGCAGGAACCGGAGATCCGCGCCGCCGCCTTGTACGCCCTCGCCAATCGCGACGATCAAGTGACCATTGAGGAGATGGCCGAGTTTCTGTACGACCCTTCGCATGGGGTTCGACTGGCCGCGACCGAGGCCTTGTTGTGGAACACCGAAAACCGCTGGCCCTGGATTCGCATGGCCGTGCGCCGTTGTCTGTCTGACCCTGCGTACCAGGAAGACGGGGCGATGCGTTTGGAAGGCCGGCCCTTGACGGCCGAGGCGGTTGCCGAACTGACCGCCTGGTCGGCGGAAAAAGGATGTCTCGCGGTGCGGGCCGCGCTGACGCTGGGCCTTCATTATGGCCAGGTACTAACGGCCGGCCGCGACCCCGAGCTGAATGCGGAGCTTATCAAGCAGATGACGGATTCCCATGCGCCAGCCGTGTTGCGCCTGGTGCTGGCGCGTCTGCTGCACCACCATCGCGAACTCAACGGGAAAGCGCTGCGACAATTATTGGACCCGTCGGCCCCGGCGCCGGTGCGGCTAATGGCTGCGGAAGCGTTGATGGCCGAAGGGAGTTGCCCAGAGGCCGTCACGGCGCTGTATGATTTGGCGCGGCTGCCGAACCGGGAGATCGCGTTGGCCACGGCCGAAGTGGTGCAACGGCGTCTCGGCGTGGACATGGGCTTGACGCGCGGCCAGCCGGCGCCGCCCGTTCATAGCCGCATGGCCGCCGAGGTGGCCCGTCGCGTTTTGGCGTGGGCCACTCAGCACGACGGCGGCGACGCGACAGCGACAGCTGCTCGTGGCGATGAAGGCAGCTGGAACTCGTTCCCCGCGTCATTTTCTTAGCTAAGAAACCATTTCAAAAACCTTTTGGGGCGAGCCTCCAAGCGGAGGCGCCGGGACCGATCCGGTTCACGGCCAAGCCACGACGATAATGCTCAGGCCGAACGGAAAGCGCAGCCAGCGCAGTAGGGACCGCTCTGCCGCGAAGAGTTTGTAAAGAACCGCGTTTTGCCAAGGAGGCGACTCAGAGATGTTGGAGCGGTACATGGCGCCGGGTTGGAAAAGCCGTTTTGCCAGAATGGTCGTCGCCGCCGCCGGAAACAACAAGGTGTTGAAATAACTGGACCAAACAGGGCGGTAACCGGCGCGGCGGAGCAAAGAGTTAAATGTCGAGCGCGTGTAGCGGCGGTGGTGGTTTGAAACGTAGTCCTCGCCGCTCCAGAGCCATTGGTAAGCCGGCACGGTGGCAATGAGATAGCCTGCCGGGCGCAAGACCTCGCGTAAGCGACGCAGAAGCTCGACGTCGTCATCGACGTGTTCCAAAACGTCGCAGGCAAGGACAGCGTCGGACCCCTGTCGAGCCGGCTGCTCCCGGTTCAGGTCAAGCACCGATAGGCCGTGCTCGCGGCACGCCGCCAGGGCGCGCGGCTCAACGTCCGCCCCGACGACGGAGAAGCCGTGTTCGCGCAACTGCAGGCCAATCGAACCCGTGCCGCAGCCGTAATCCAGCACGGCGCCGCCGCGAAGGAAACGACGGACCACGGCGCAGACGATCTCCCTTCGCGCACGATACCACCAATGTTCGCTTCCCAGGCGCTCCATGAGGTCATAAGCCTGAGCTTTCATGTGTGCTACTCTTCGACCACGGGTGAGGATTCATTTGCTAAGTCTTTCGTCCATACCCCTGAAACGCCGACTGGGTGTCCCTTTCGATTTGGGAGGCGAGGGCCGTAGGGGCGGGGTTTCCCCGCCCTGCGACTCAACCATTCGGCCGCCATTCCGTTGAACCAGCTGCCTTAGTTTTTCCAGAGCTTCTGATGTTTGACGCCAAAGGCGGCGTAGGCCACATCGGCGCCATCGTCCAGCGCGGCGAACAAGGCCGGGAGATCGTCGGGCGAGTGTTGCAGGTCGTCGTCCATGATGGCGAGGTAGCGACCGCGAGCGTGGCGCAGCCCTACCAGAATGGCGTTGTTTTGCCCGAAATTCCGTCGCAAGTCGATTCCGATGATGTGGGGGTAAATCTGGCAAAGTCGTTCGATGACTTCCCAGGAACCATCCGGGGAGCAGTCGTTGACCAGAATCACTTCCAGTATTCCTTCGCCGGGAGGGTAAACCTTATGGATGGCGTAGATGAGTGGTTCCAGGCAGTCCTCGCTGCGGAAGACGGGAATAACGACCGAGACAATTGGAGCGGCGGCCCGGCGACCCGTCGCATTGGCGCTCATGGCTTTAGCCTTTACTTCGTCCAGATAAGTTGCGCAGGTCTGTTGAGGACTACCGGCCATGTGTTTCGTCGACCCACGGGCCGCCTTCGGAACTTAGGCAACCTAACAGCGCCAAAGGTTTATCGGCGATTGGGGCTGAGTGTCTCTAGTTTCTCCACAGAATGCTGGAATAGGTCCGTTGGGGTGTGCCTCTCGATTTAGGCATGCGCGCCGATCTGCTCCCTCCCCCACAAGGAGGGAGGGGGCCAGAACGCCTGCCTACTTCGAGAGGCACACCCCGGCGGGTGCATGTACTCCATTGCGATATAATTTCTTGCAGGCCAAACTCCCTGAAGGAAATCGTACAAAAACCTTGAGGGCCGCTACAACAGGCGCGTCCGAAAGGTGTCGGGATAAACGCATGACCACAAACCGCGTTGAACTAGGCGAACGTAGTTACGACATCCGCATTGTCAGCGACGACCGCCGCGGCCTGGGGTTGTTCGCGCGCGAGCGTTGCCGCGGTTCGCTCGCTTTTATCGTCAGCGACGAGCACGTCGGCCAACACGCCGACGCCGCGGCCAACGCCCTGACCGCCGCCGGCTTTCGCACGGCTTTATCCGTTTTGCCCTCTGGAGAGTCGCAAAAAGCACTGGTCATCGCGTCGCACCTTTACGACGGCCTCGCCGAGATGCAGGCGGATCGCAACACACTGGTGGTCGCGGTCGGCGGCGGCGTCATCGGCGACCTGGCCGGCTTCGTAGCGGCGACCTACAACCGCGGCCTGCCGCTGTTGATGGTCCCGACGACGCTGCTGGCGATGGTAGACAGCAGCGTCGGCGGCAAGGTCGGCGTCAACCACCCCAAGGCCAAAAACCTGATCGGCGCCTTTCACCAGCCGGCCGGCGTCTGGATCGACACGGCCGCGCTCGATACGCTGCCCGACCGCGAGTACCGCAGCGGCCTGGCCGAGGTCGTCAAGTACGGCGTCATTCTCGACGCCGACTTCTTCGCTTGGCTGGAGGAGAACGCCGACGCTGTGTTACGCCGCGACCCGGAAGCGATACGGCACATTGTCGGTCGCAGTTGTCGTTTGAAGGCGGACGTTGTGGAGCGCGACGAGCGCGAGACGACGGGCCTACGCGCGGTGCTGAACTACGGCCACACCTTCGCCCACGCCTTCGAGACGGTGGGCGGTTATGGGACGTGGCTACACGGAGAAGCGGTGTCGGCCGGCATGTTGTGCGCGAGCCGGCTGGCCGAGCGGCGCGGCCTGATCGACCACTCGACGACGAAACGACAGCACCGCTTGCTGGAGAAGTTCGGCCTGCCGACGGCGCCGCGGGACTGGCCGGCGGACGAGCTGATTGCCGTGATGCGCAATGACAAGAAAGCGTCGGCCGGGCGGCTGCGATTTGTGCTGCCGCGCCGGCTGGGCGAGGCGGCATTGTTCGATGACGTGCCGGAGGTGGATGTACGGTGGGTCTTGCAAAACATGTCGGTGTGAGGGCGTGGCATGACCGAGGCGGAGTGGCTGACCTGTTCTGATCCAGTAGCGATGGTCCGATCGCTTCAAGGTCGAGGTGGAGAGCGGAAGCCCCGGCTATGGGCCTGTGCATTCTTTCGGTGGCGTTACAGCGATGTCGGGATGCTCATGCGTGCGGTGGAAGCCGCCGAACAGTGGGCAGAGCGTGGAGAACCGAACAAGCAAAGTGACTTGTCGTGTTTCCTTGTGTGCGACCGAGCAACATGGCAGGCGGCAGAACGAACGGCGAAGTGCGTTGCAAAATGGGCGGAGTCTGCGGAAAAGAAATTGGCGGAGACATTCCAACTCCAAACGCTCCGCTGTGTTTTTGGCAACCCGTTCCGCCGAGTGTCTATTCACCCCGGTTGGCGGTCAGGTGATGCCGTCGCCGTGACGGAAGGCATTTATTTCGACCGCGCGTTCGACCGCCTGCCGCTCCTGGCCGACGCCCTGGAAGAAGCCGGTTGCGACAACCAGGAAATCCTTGACCATTGCCGCTGCAACGGCGAGCATGTACGCGGCTGCTGGGTAGTCGATTTGCTCCTTGGCAAGTCTTAGAGTCTGTTCCAGAAGGGGTTGTCGATGCCCACAAGCCCGCAGCGCCAAGCAAGGGCGAGCAACCCGATGCCTGCTCGCCCTTGCTTGGCGCTGCGGGCTCGCGGGGATGCCGCCGCCTTTCGTAATAGATTCCTAATTCCTCTGTCCCGGCTTGTGTGGACTTGTTCCGAACGCCGAATCCGCCGACAATAAAAGGCATGAAAGCAACAACCGAGGTGAAATCGTTTATGACTCCAACCATTGAAGCCGAACCTGTCCCTTTGCGGGCCGATGAACGCGGCGCCCTTCGGGTCGGAGAAACCCGCATCACGTTGGACGTCCTCATCAATGAATATGAGGATGGGGCCGACGCCGAAAGCATTGTTCACGACTACCCATCTCTCCGGTTGGCTGACGTTTACGCCGTGATCGCTTATTATCTTCGCCACCAGGACGCGGTAAACAACTACCTTCGCACACGCCAGGCGGAAGCGGCCGCACTGCGACGAGAGATCGAGAGTTGCCAGCCCAACAACGCTGAACTACGCGCAAAATTGTTGGCTCGCCGCGACCGTCAGGAGAACGGCCATGCTTCCGCTGGCGGCTGACGAGGAAGTTAACAGCTCTGCTCGTTGGGTGCCATGCTTTCGCGGATACAGTCGGGTGAGAAACTCCAGGGACAACCACCGCGAAAGCATGTCTACCCACGACGCTCTCATGCTTTCGCGGTGGTCTCGCGGCTTCCTCTGTTCCGAACTGGACCCGCGAAAGCATGGCACCCAACGATTGCTGGGTCGTGGACCTGTTGCTCGGTAAATCGTGACCGCTGGGAGCGCCTTTTATGTCGCCGTCCGCCGAACTCCGCGATTTGCTGGCCATCCATCTGACGCCCGGCGTCGGCCCGCGCCTCACCGCCGCCCTGTTGGAGCGATTCGAGTCGCCGGCCGCCGTTCTCCGCGCCACCATCGCTGAGCTTTGCGATGTGCCCCACATCGGCCCGAAACTGGCGCAGTATCTCACGCGCGCGGCCGGTAATCCTGAGATCAACGTCGAGTTGGAGCGCGTCGCCAAAGCGCAGATTCGCCTTCTCGTTAAAAACACTCCCGAATATCCCGCATCCATTGCGTCCATTCCCGATCCGCCTTTGCTTCTTTATGTACGCGGTGAATTGACGCCGGCCGACGCCTGCGCCGTGGCCCTAGTCGGCTCGCGCCATTGCACCGATTACGGCCGACGAATCGCATCGAGGCTGTCGGCCGGTCTGGCCCGCGCGGGCGCGACGGTGGTTAGTGGGCTTGCGAGAGGAATAGACGGCGTCGCTCACCGAGCGGCGTTGGAAGCGGGCGGAAGAACGATCGCGGTGTTGGCCGGCGGCCTATCGCGCATCTACCCGCCGGAGCATAAGGAATTGGCCGATCAAGTGGCCGCGTCGGGCGCGTTGATGACGGAATCGAGCATGGCTCAGGAACCATTGCCCGGCCTATTCCCAGCGCGCAACCGGCTCATCAGCGGCCTATCGCGCGTCGTGATCGTAGTCGAAGCCGGCGAGGCCAGCGGCGCCCTGCACACCGCCCATCACGCCGTCGAACAGGGCCGCACCGTGATGGCCGTGCCGGGTCCAGTGGACGCCGCGGCCAGCGCCGGCTGCAACGCCCTGATCCGCGACGGGGTCGCCCTATGTCGCGGCGTGGACGATGTGCTGGAAGAGCTGCACGGCGTTTCCGCGGTCGAACAAGCCGCGAAGACCGGCGCCGCTCCGACGCCCACCATGGAGAAGCCGGCGCCGCCGAGTCTCACGGACGAGCAGCGCCGCGTATGGGACTTCCTGGCCGGCGGGGCGCGAACCGTGGACGAGATGGCGCAGCAGTTGGGACTGGCGGCACAACAACTCGGCGCGGGGCTGATGATGATGGAAATGAAGAGGGTGGTAAGGCGATTGCCCGGCAACCGATATGAACGAAGCTGAAAAGTCTCCGCTAGCACAAGGGTTTCATCACAGTCTGGGCGGGCGCTCAAGCCTTTCAAGGGCCGTCTTAGCGGCAACGACTGAATTAGTGGCGACGCACGCTCGCAGGCCGTACTATACGCTGCGCTGCCTGTTGGGAAACGCACAGGGAACGAAGGGGGGATGTTGTTCATGCCGATTTCCTGGAACGAGATCCGCCACAACGCCGTCGCTTTCGCCCAGGAATGGGCCGACGTATCCCGCGAAGGCGCCGAGGCCAAAAGTTTTTGGGATGCGTTTTTTGCAGTGTTCGGAATCAAGCGGCGCACCGTGGCCAGCTTTGAGGAGCCGGTCAAGAAACTGTCGGGCAGCTGGGGGTACATTGACCTATTCTGGCCGGCCACCTTGCTGGTCGAACATAAGAGCCGAGGAAAGTCGCTCGAAAAGGCCGAGAGTCAGGCGATGGAGTACATCCACGGCCTGAAAAACGCAGCGAGGGATAACGAGATACCCCGATATGTTGTGGTCAGCGACTTCGCCAACATCGCCTTGCACGACCTGGAGGACGACGCCACCTTTCGATTCTCACTTGCAGACCTGCACCGCCATGTCGATAAGTTCGCCTTCATCCCTGGCTACCAGCAGCATAAACTCGAGGCCGAAGACCCGGTCAACATCGCCGCTGTCGAACTGCTCGGCGACCTGCACGACACTCTCAAGGACGCCGGCTATGCCGGCCACGACCTGGAGCGGTTCCTCGTGCGGGTGCTGTTCTGCCTGTTCGCCGAGGACACCGGCCTGTTCGAGCGCGACGCCTTCACGCTTTTTGTCGAGAACCACACGGCCGCGGACGGTTCCGACCTCGGGGCTCACTTGGCCAGGCTTTTCCAAGTACTCAATACCCCAAAGGACCGGCGGCAGAAAAATCTCCTGGAGGAATTATCCGACTTGCCCTATGTGAATGGCGACCTCTTTGCCGAGACTCTTGGGTTCGCCGACTTCAACCGCGACATGCGGAATCGTTTGTTAGCATGCTGCCGGTTCGATTGGAGCCGAATTTCGCCAGCCGTCTTCGGCTCGCTGTTCCAGAGCGTCATGGAGCTCCGCGAGCGCCGGCAAGGTGGAGCGCACTACACTTCCGAACGCGATATCCTCAAACTCGTCCGATCCCTTTTCCTCGACGACCTCCGGGCCGAATTCGAGGCTTTGAAAGGGAATAAGAGGCGGTTGGAAGAGTTTCACCACAAACTCGGCCGCCTCACGTTCTTCGATCCGGCCTGTGGGTGCGGCAACTTCCTGGTCGTCACCTACCGCGAGCTGCGCCTGCTCGAAATCGAGGTATTACGCGCCCTCCACGGCAAACAGATGGCGCTCGATATCCACTCGGTATCCCTTGTGGACGTAGACGCCATGTATGGCATCGAGATAAACGAGTTCCCGGCTCGGATCGCGGAGGTTGCCTTGTGGCTGGTGGATCACCAAATGAACCAGCGACTCTCCGAGGCTTGCGGACAGTATTTCGTGCGATTGCCGCTTAAGAAGAGCGCAACAATTCTGAATGCCAACGCCCTGCGGGTCGACTGGCGAGACGTGCTGTCGCCGGATCGCTGTTCGTATGTGCTGGGCAACCCCCCGTTTGTGGGCGCCAAATTTCAGACAGACGTTCAGCGGGCGGATCTCGCGCACATTGCCGCCGATTTGGCGAGCGCGGGGCTATTGGACTATGTGAGCGGCTGGTACTTTCAGGCTTCGGAGTACATCAAAGGGACGCCGATTTCAGTCGCGTTTGTATCCACGAACAGCATCACTCAGGGCGAGCAGGTCGGCGTGCTTTGGGCTGAGCTTTTGCGCCGCGGTGTCCGGATAAACTTTGCTCATCGCACCTTCTCCTGGCAAAGCGAAGCCCGCGGCAAGGCTCACGTCCACGTCGTCATCATCGGTTTCGGGGTAGGCGACGCGGCAGGTAAGCGCATTTTCGATTACGAGGCGGACCCCGACAATCCAACCGTTGTAACGGCAACAAATATCAGCCCGTATCTGGTCGAGGGGCCGGACACGGTCATCGCGAGTCGCAGCAAGCCGCTGTGCGATGTGCCGGAAGTTGGTATTGGGAACAAGCCGATTGACGATGGCAACTATCTGTTCACGACGGAGGAACGAGACGAGTTTATAGGCAAGGAGCCAAAGGCCGCGAAGTGGTTCCGCCGCTGGCTTGGGTCGGACGAGTACATCAACGGATGGGAACGGTGGTGCTTGTGGCTTGGGGATTGTCCGCCGAACGAACTGCGCGAGATGCCGGAGGCGATGAAGCGGGTTGAAGCAGTCCGCAAGTTCCGGCTGGCGAGCAAGAGCGCCCCGACTCGGAAGCTCGCCGTCACGCCGACTCGGTTTCATGTAGAAAATATGCCGTCGGCCAACTTCATCGTGGTGCCGAAGGTGTCGTCGGAACGCCGTCGCTACATTCCAATCGGTTTCATGACTCCTGAAACGTTGATTAGCGATCTCTGTTTCATCAACACGGATGTCAACTTGTTCCATTTCGGGATCCTATGCTCGACGATGCACATGTCTTGGGTGCGGCTAGTATGCGGCCGTTTGAAATCGGATTACCGCTACTCCGCCAAGCTCGTATACAACAACTTTCCGTGGCCCACATCAGTAAGCGCGAAGCAGAAAAGCGCAGTGGAAGCCAAGGGGCAAGCAGTGCTGGATGCTCGGGCGACCTACCCAGAATCAAGTCTAGCCGACCTCTACAACCCGCTGGCTATGCCGCTCAAGCTATCGAAGGCGCACGCGCTGCTTGATCGGGCCGTCGAGACCTGCTACCGGGCCAAGCCGTTTGCCTCGGATCGAGAGCGCGTCGAATTTCTGTTCGGCCTGTACGAGAAATTGACCTCGCCGTTAACAGCTGGGTTGAAGGAGCCGAAGCGACGGCGGAGCGGGAAATAATCACCCCTCGCCCATGCCTGCGACTTAGCGCCGACGCCGACCCCGGCGAGGGCGATTGCATCTAAACGTAAATCCCGGTAGAGTAGCAGATGCCAAGCCAGGCGGCTTGGGGAAGAGGGTAGGGATAATGTTTTACGTTGCACCAGCCGACTCGAACGCCTCGGCGACGCCCTACGATGTCGTTATGCAATTTACTCAAGCGCTGAAGTTGACGACCGCTGTTTCCGGCCGAATGTGCAATTCGCGGCAACAATGTTTGAAGGAGTTGGAATCGCTATTTGACCTGCAAGACGACTGGGATGGCGAAGGCTCCGCCGCACCTGATCCGGTGAACGTAAGATCGGCCAAGCGTCTGTTGGAGTTGGCCTACCAATCCGGAAATTTCCCGTCGCCGCCGCAGATTGCGCCCGGTGGGAATGGCGAGGTTATTCTCGCGTGGCGGGAAGGCGACCTGTACTTGGAAGCGGAACTCGTCGCGTTAGGGAAGGTCGAATGGATGTTGGCCGGGCCGGATCGACAAACGAACCATTGGGTCACGGAACTGCCAGTCGCCTGACGGCTGATACGCGCTGGGGAACCCCACTCGATCACGCCAACAGCTTCTCCACCACCTTGCCATGCACGTCGGTCAGCCGGAAGTCGCGGCCCTGGAAGCGGAAAGTCAGCCGGGTGTGGTCGAAGCCGAGAAGGTGCAACAGCGTCGCGTGCAAATCGTGAACGTGGACGCGGTCTTCGACCGTGTTGAAGCCGAATTCGTCCGACTGGCCAAGTGTCAGGCCCGGCTTGATGCCGCCGCCGGCCATCCAGTAGGTGAAGGCGTTGGGATGATGGTCACGGCCGTCGTTGCCACCGCCCTGCACCATCGGCGTCCGGCCGAACTCGCCGCCCCACAACACAATCGTGTCTTCCAACAAGCCGCGCTGCTTCAAATCCTTCACCAACGCCGACGACGCCCGGTCGGTGTCGTGACAGTTCTTTTTCAGGTCATTGGTCAGGTTGCCGTGCTGGTCCCACGCCTCATGGAAGAGCTGCACGAAACGCACACCCCGTTCCAGCAGCCGCCGGGCCAGCAGACAGTTGTTGGCGAATGACGGCTTGCCCGGTTCCGCGCCGTACATGTCGAGAACGGACTGCGGCTCCTTCGCCAGGTCCACCAAGTCTGGAGCGCTGGCTTGCATCCGATAAGCCATCTCAAATGAGTTAATTCGTGTGGCAATTTCCGGGTCGCCCACGACGTCGAGCCGCTTCTGGTTGAGCGCCTTCACGGCGTCGAGAGTGTCGCGCTGCACACCGTCGTCCACGCCGCGCGGGTTGGACAGGTACAGCACCGGCTCGCCGCTGCCGCGGAAGGGGACGCCGTTGTAGACCGTGGGAAGGAAGCCGCTGCCGAAGTTGGAGTTGCCGCCGCTCGGCCCCTTTTTGCCCGAGTTCAGCACCACGAATCCCGGCAAGTCGCGTGATTCGCTGCCCAGGCCGTAGGTCGTCCATGAACCGAAGCTCGGCCGGCCGAACTGCGTCGAGCCGGTGTTCATGAGGATCTGGGCCGGCGCGTGGTTGAAAGCGTCCGTGACCATCGACTTAACGATGGCGATGTCGTCGGCCACTCCGGCCAAGCCGGGCAATAATTCCGATAATTCCGCTCCGCATTTGCCATATTTAGCGAACTTGAACTTGGGGCCGAGGAGCTTGGAGTTGGGATTGATGAAGGCGGCGCGATAGCCTTGGAGCAATTCGGGCGGCGGCAATGTGCCGTCAAACTTGGCGAGTTGTGGCTTGTAGTCGAACAGTTCCAGATGGCTCGGCGCCCCGGCCATGAACAGGTAGACGACGCGCTTGGCCTTCGCCGGGAAGTGCGGCTTCTTCGGCGCCAGCGGGTCGCCGTCGGGCGCGCCGGAGGCGTCCTCAGCGCGGCCCTCCTGTTGCAGCAGGCTGGCCAGGGCGATGCCGCCGAGTCCGACGGCGCAATCACGGAAGAACCAACGGCGGGTGATTTGCGTCGGGTCTTGACCGCGTAGAAACGGAGCCTGGCAATTCATGGCGGACTTCCTCATTCCTTGGTGATCGTTTCATCCAGGTTCAACAGCACGCGCGATACAACGGTCCAGGCAGCCGCTTGGGCGGGCGTGGCACCCTCCGGCAACTTCGGCGGTTTGCTCGGATCGTCCGCCGCCAGCTCCCACGGCTTCGCGCCCGGTTCGGTGAACCGCCTCACTTCCTTTGCCAGTACCGTCCTCAACATGGCCAATTCGTCGGCGGCCGGCTTGCGGGCCTCGCAACGACGGAAAGCGTAGACGAGGCGGTCGTCGTCGGTCTTGCCGCCGGCGGTCAGCGTGCGCAGGGCAAGCGCCCGCGCGCAATCGAGGAATATCGGATCGTTAAGGGTCATCAGCGCCTGGAGCGGCGTGTCGGAGCGGCCGCGGCGGACGCAGGCGAAATCGCCATTGGGCGCATCAAATGTCTGTAATAGAGGATGGGGAACCGAGCGATAGCGGAAGATATATAGCGACCGGCGATAGCCTTCCGGCCCCTTATCCACCGGCCACGCCTTCGGCCCATAGCTGACCGGGGGTTGGAATAGGAATTCCGGCAACGGCGGATGGATGCTCGGCCCGCCGAGTTTCGGATTAAGCAGGCCGCTGGCCGACAGCGCTACGTCGCGCACCTCTTCGGCTTCCACTCGAAAACGGGGGCCGTGTGCCAGGAGGCGGTTGTACGGATCGCGCGCGATAAGTTCCGGCGAAGCCTTAGACGCTTGGCGATAGGTCGCGCTAGTGACGATCAGCCGGTGCAGGTTCTTCATGCTCCAACCGCGATCCATAAACTCCACGGCAAGCCAATCGAGTAGTTCCGGATGCGACGGTTCCTCGCTTTGCATCCCCAAATCCTCGGAGGTCGCCACAAGGCCGACGCCGAAATACGCCTGCCAGACGCGGTTGACGGCAGCGCGGGCGGTCGTCGGCGCCTGGCGGTCGGTCGCCCATTTCGCAAATGTCAGGCGGTTGAGCGGGGCGCCGGCTGGCAGCGGATTCAAGAACGCTGGTACGCCCGGTTCGACGTGCTTGCCCGGCTTGAGAAAATCGCCGCGCTTGAGCAGGTGCGTGTCGCGCGGCTGATCCTGTTGGGCCAGCACCAGCTGCGTTGCACCCTCGGGATGCGCCTTCCACAGCTCTTCAATGTGCTTATTAGCGTCCGCCCAATCTCCAACCGTAGTGCGCCAGTAGCTGAAGACGAGCGCCTCATGCTCCGGCGTCCATTTGTCCCGCGGCGTCGGCAGAATCCGCCGCACGTTCGTGGGCACTAAATCGGCCTCGGCGCCGGGCGTCGTGGTCAGGGCGAGACGCATACGGCCGAGGTTATGGTTTTGGTTGTCGTCGCTGTTCCAGCCGCCGTGGTTCTGGGTGATGTGGAAAGTCAGTACGGCGCCGTCGGCCAGCGGCTTATCGAGCGTGAAAACGATCTGCCGCGGCTGATTGCGTCGGCCGGGGTCGCCGTCGGTGGCCCAGGCCGTTTCGTCCTTGCCGTCGATGGCGAACGACGCCGGCCCGATCACGCGCTTCTTGCCGCTTTTGTCATCGTAGATCGCGTCAAGCGGAGTTTCCGGAGGGTTATAGTCGGCTGTGGCTTTGGCGAACTTCAGCCGCTGAACCTTGCCCCCCACTTCGGCGTCCACCGCGAACTCGGTCAGCGCGGCCGTGCCCTGGATCGAACGGCCGGGCCCGCCGCGCGGCAGGTTCGCGTCGTTGAGAAGTTCCAGGCGGAAAGCCGTGGCGCCTTTCACGTCGGTCTTCACCTTCATCTTGGCCGTGTGCTTGGTCGGCGCATAGCCCTGAGCCAGGAAAGAGCCGTCGGCGAGAGGCAAATACTTCTGTCCGCCGGTGCTTTCCTCGTCCACCAGCGGCCGCAGCACCACCCATTCGGGCTGGCCGGCCTTCGCCTTGTCCGCCCAGGCGTCCATGCGCTGGCGCCAGTCCGGCGTATGCTGCCGCAACCCGTCTTCCACTTCATGGACCTGGCGCAGCACGTCGGCGCGCCGCTTCTGCTCGTCGGCCGTGTAGACGGTGACATTGGCCTCGAAGTCGTTATTGAGGAATGCGAAGATCTGGTAATACTCTTTTTGCGTTAGCGGGTCGAACTTGTGGTCGTGGCACTGGGCGCACTGGATGGTCAGGCCGAGTACGCCTTTGCCCACGGCGTCCATGCGGTCGAACATGGCGTCCATGCGGAACTGCTCGGGATCGACGCCGCCCTCTTCGTTAATCATCGAGTTACGCAGGTAGCCGGTGGCGACGATCTGATCCTGCGTGGCGTTGAGGAGCAGGTCGCCGGCCAATTGCTCCACGAGAAAGCGGTCATAAGGCAGGTCGCGGTTCAGGGCGTTGACGACCCAATCACGGTAGGACCAGACGAAGCGCGGCTTGTCCTTTTCGTAGCCGTCACTGTCAGCGTAGCGCGCCGCGTCGAGCCACTGCCGGCCCCAGCGTTCGCCGTAATGCGGCGACGCCAGCAGCCGATCGACTACCTTCTCGTAGGCGTCTGGCGATTTGTCATTGACGTAGGCGTCCACCTCTTCGGGGGTAGGCGGCAATCCGATCAGATCAAGACCGAGGCGACGAATGAGCGTGGTGCGATCCGCTTCGGGCGACGGCGCCAGCCCTTCTTTGTCGAGCCGGCTGAGAACAAAGCGATCCAGATCGGTACGCAGCCATTTCGCATCCTTGACGGGCGGAATTGGCGGTAGTACTGGCGGACGAAAAGCCCAGTGGCGTCGGCCCAACTCATCGCCGGCCAGTGCATCGGGCCACTCGGCGCCGCCGTCGATCCAATCGCGGAGCAGCTTGAACTGTGCGACCGACAGGTGTTCGCCCGTGGGCGGCATGAAGTCGGCTTTGTCGGTGCTTGTCACGCGGCGGATCAACTCGCTCTTGCCGCTATCGTTGGGGACGACAGCCGGCTTGCCGGAGTCGCCGCCGCGAAGAGCGCTGGCTTTGAGGTCGAGGCGTAACCCGGACGGATGCTTACGACCGTCATGGCACTGGTAGCAACGATCCTTGAGGAGCGGCAAGATTTCGCGCTCGAAATCGACGCGCGGCTTGTCATTGGCTGACGCGAGTGACGCGCACGTCAAAACCAGGACGACGCCGGCGCAGAGGTTGTATCGAGGTGGCAAGGGTGCATTCTCCGAGTAGACTGCGAAGTAGCGAGCGCCAAACGGCGGAGGCGGAGAGCGGGATACGGGAGTCGAACCCGTCTAGCAGCCTTGGGAAGGCTGTGCACAACCGATATGCCAATCCCGCGTTCGTGGGTTTATCCTAGCGGCTGGCTTCGGCCTTCGCAAGAGTTTTCCGCACGTCTTTTCGCTCCTGAGCGGCGAACAAGCCAGACGAGACAATCGCATCCTCATGCTGGGCATTGCGTTGCCCAGCGAAATGAACCTGAATTCTCCCTTCAATTAGAATAGTCTGTTGCAGAAGGGGGCGAGGAGACCTCGCCCCTACGGAAGAACCGTTGTAGGGGCGGGGTTTCCCCGCCCTTCTGGAACAGAGTCTAACCAGCTGCCGTCCGTTTACACAAAAGCCTCGAAAAAATGAGCGCCATCGGACTGATGGCATGGCGATTGCTCTACCAAATAAAATACCGCCCGAGCGAGTAAGACGGGACCGGGCGGAGTGAGTGAGCGGCTGCGTGAAATCAACGTCCTGGCGACGCCAAGCAGACCCTCCCTCAATAAACGAACTTTCACACCACAATTGGGAGGGCTTTTGTCATGTTACGCTGGGCCTTAGTTTTTCTGGTGGTCGCGCTGATCGCAGGGGCGTTGGGCTTCTATGGTTTGGAAGGCATGTCCATGCAAATCGCTTGGATACTGTTCGTCGTCTTCCTCATCCTGGCGGTCGTGTCCTTCGTCTTCGGCGGCCTCCGCGGTCGCGGCGTGCCGCCGGTCTAACGGGACGCGCGTCAAGCTGCAAGGTTATAATGCTTTCGCCAAAACCGCCGGTCGTCGCAACAGACGGCCGACGGTTTTTTCATTTAATGAGCACTGCGCTCCGACCGGCGCTCTTTCTTCCTGACGAGGTAGTTTCATGGCAACCCCGACGGCTTCTCCCAACAAGCTGCTGCCGTTCGTAGCCGCCATCTGTATGCTCCTCATCGTCGGCGCCTTACAATTCGCGCAACTTGTTCTCGTGCCGGTGGTGCTGGCGGCGCTATTGGCTTTCGTGCTGACGCCAGTGGTTAGCGCGCTTCAACGCCGCAAGGTTCCCCGCGTCGCGGCCGCCCTTTTGACCGCTTTCGTGGCTTTCGCCTTTATCGGCGGCCTCCTGACAATCGTGTACTTTCAAGTAATGTTTCTTGCGAAAAGCTTGCCCGACTATCAGCCGCAGATTCAACAGAAAGCAAAAAGCGTTCACGACATGCTCTCAGGCGACTCGTTCGACGAACTGAGGAAGGTTTTCGACGATGCGGTCCAAACGATAAGTCCGTCGAAGGCGCCACCGGCCGGCGATAGCCAGGCCGACGGATCCGTGGCGACCAAAACAGCGGCGGCTCCGCCGGCGGAAAAGTCTACCTGGAGGTCTCTGCTGGAGTGGGCCGTTCCTCCGGGTCTGCTAATCTTCACGGACGCCGGCATAGTCATCGTATTGGTCGTATTTATGCTGTGCCAGCATGAAGACCTGCGAAACCGCGTACTCCGGCTATCCGGCAAGCGGAACGTGACCAGCGCGACCAAAGCGCTAAGCGACGCCTCTCACCGCGTTCGCAAGTTCCTCCTCATGCAGTTTTGCGTCAATTGCACGTTCGCCCTCGTCGTCTCTGTCGGGCTGTGGTTGATCGGCGTCCCTTCTCCCTGGCTATGGGGCATCCTTGGCGGCCTGCTGCGCTACGTCCCCTACGTCGGCACCTGGCTGGCGGCGTTCTGCCCGGTCCTGCTGGCCGTCGCGGTGCTTGACGGGTGGGTCTCTCCCATCCTGACGTTCGGACTTTTCGTGTTGTTGGATATTCTCATTACCAATATCGCCGAACCAATCATTTATGGCCGCAGCGTCGGCGTCTCAGGCACGGCCCTGTTGATCGCGGCGGTGTTCTGGACGTGGATGTGGGGGCCGGTTGGCCTGATCCTGTCCACGCCGCTTACCGCGTGCTTGGTCGTCCTGGGTCGGTATGTGGGACAACTGGAGTTTCTGAGCGTACTGCTCGGCGATGAACCGCCGCTGTCGGTGGCGATGACTTTCTATCAGCGACTACTCGCCCACGACGACGTCGAGGCGACCACCTTGGTCGAGGATTATATTCAGAAAAACGGGATAGAAAAAGTCTATGATGAGATGCTGTTGCCGTCCATGGTCCACGCCAAGTTGAACCGCGACCGCGGCGTTATGACGACGGAAGACGAGGAGTTCATCCTGACCACGACGCGGGAGTTGCTAGAGGACGTGGTTTACCCGGCGCAGGACGCCCTTGACGCGAAAGAGACCGCCAAGGGCGGGGTGGAGGTGAAGTGCCGGCTACTCGTGCTCGGCTGTCCGGCGAAGGATGAGTTCGATGAATTGGCCCTGGGGATGATGCAACGACTGCTGCCGGCCGGCATATGTCAGGTGGAACTCTTGTCGAAAGACACCTTGGCCGGCGAGATGTTGGCGCGCGTGGGCGAGGCGAAGCCGGCGGTCCTGGTCATCGCGGCGGTGCCGCCTTACTCTTTCGCCGCAGTTCGTTATTTGTGTAAGCGGATGCGCAGCCAGTTCCCCACCGTCAAGATTCTGGTGGGCTGTTGGGGTCTGCGCGATGAGGTGAAGAAGTCGGTTGATCGTCTCCTGGCGACCGGGGCCGACTTGGCGTCTGCCGAGCTGGTGGAGACGCGCAATCTACTGTTGCCGCTCATCCAGGACGCGGCCGTTACCCGCGCGGCCGAGGAACCCAAGGCGGCGGAAATGGTGCGGAAGTGAACGCAGTCATCCGCCTGCGATATTCTTCAGTGCCCTGGCGGCGTAATCACGGACGCCGGGGTCTGGGTCATGGTCTTTCAGGTCTTGTAACGTCGGCACGGCCACTTTCGCGGCGGGACCGCCTTTGACGAAGCCGAGGATCGCCGCGCCGCGAACCCGTGCGCTTGGGTCTTTCAGGGCCGCGACCAGCGCCGGAAAGGCCGCCGGGTCGGCGGCGCCGACGTTGCGCAGTTTCTCCACCGCTTCCTCGCGCTTTTTCGGGTCGGCGTCGCGCAAAGCCTCCACCCAATGACTTACCGGCTTACCGCCGGCCAGCGTGGGCGCCGCTGGGCCGCAGCCCGCCGCGAGCGCCAGCGCCATACCTATTAAGAACCATTTGAGACGCTGCATTGGCATTTATCCCGTAAACGCTGAGCTTACAAGCCCTGAGCGCGAGCGAGGGGTTTCGCTTAAACCCTCGCTCGCGCTCGGGGCTTGTGAGTTTTGAAACGACTGCCTAATAATCCAAACCCTGACTCAAGTCGTCATTGGCTCGCGTACACAGAGCCTGAAACGCGACGCCGTCCGCCGTGTAACCGCCGCCCGCCGCGAAACTCGGGATGTTTCGGATGAAATGCACCGAGCCGTCCGCGAACAGAAAGTTGGCGCCGCCGATGTGAAGGCTAGAGAAGTCGTCGAGGCCGCCGTCGGTGTCGTTGGTCGTGTTGATGAGGTTGCCGTGCGCCAACACCAGCCCCGGCGCCTGAAGGGTCGAATTGCCGGGGTTGTGGTTTTCCGGGCCGCGAGGCACGGACGCGCCGTTGGGCGCGCCGGCCCAGACGGCGGGCGCGAACGCCCAGGCGCGGTCGCCGATCATCACGGTCTGACTGAGACCGTCGGTGATTTGTAAGAATCGCGTCTGGCTGTTGCGGTAGAAGACGCCCTGGCCGGTCGCGCCGAAAACGTCGTCCTGGTCATTGCCGACGCAGCCGACATAGCTCGCCGGCGCCATTTGCGCGAGGGGCGCCCCGAAGCCGTCGGCCACAGTGAACGGACTGGCCGGCGTCTGGTCCGACGGGCACAAGTAGACGGAGACAAGTTTTCGCACGGCGGCCGCGTTCACGGCGCTCTCGACGGGCTGGTCGAAACGGATCTGTTGGAAGAGGTTGCCTTGTTCGATGTACGGCAACAGGTAGGCGCCCCAGGCCCATCCGGGCGAGACGTCGTTTTCGCCGTCGAAATAAGGACTCACAGCCGTATAACCGGGCGGGAGGGCGTTTTGAGTGTCATGGTAGTTATGGCAGGCGAGGCCGATCTGCTTTAGATTGTTACTGCATTTGAGGCGGGAAGCGGCCTCGCGCACCTTTTGCACGGCCGGCAACAGGAGTCCAAGCAAGATGCCGATGATGGCGATCACCACGAGCAATTCGATCAGCGTAAAGGCGACCCGCGGAGTTCTTACGCGCATGGCGATCCTTTTCTATCCACAAAGGGGCCGTTAGTGTTGTTGAGACTGAATCTCAACAATATCAAGTATAGGGCATTGCCGAGAGGCGTCAAGGCTTGGAAAATTCCGTTTCACGGCTGTTCCTAATGGACAACGGCGCCGCAAGTGCTATCGTGCTGATTGGCGGAGCGGCGCCGGCCGCGGGAGGTACCCGCGCGGGCGCTTCCGCCTCAACAAGGAGAAAACGCCATGACGCACCTGAATCGTCGCCAGATGTTGCGGTCGGCCGGCGCCGGCCTCGCCACGCTGGCCCTGTCCCCGCTCTACGCCGTCGCGCGCGACACTGTCAAAGCGGCCGCGCCCGCGGGCTTCACGCTGCCGCCGTTGCCGTATGAGTATGACGCGCTGGAGCCGTCCATCGACAAAGAGACGATGCAAATCCATCACGACAAACATCACGCCGCCTACGTCAAGAACCTCAACGCCGCCCTCAAGGACCATCCGGACTTTCTCAAGATGGATGTCGTGGAGGTTCTGAAGAACGTCGGGAAGCTGCCGAAGGACATCCAGCAGGCCGTCATCAACAACGGCGGCGGCCATCTCAACCATTCACTGTTCTGGAACTGGATGGCGCCCAAGGGCAAGGGCGGCGAGCCGTCCGGAGCTCTGGCCAAGGCCATCGACGAGTCTTTCGAGAGTCTGGACAAGTTCAAGGAGAAGCTGAGTACGGCCGGCGTCAAGCAGTTCGGCAGCGGCTGGGCATGGCTCATCCTCGACAAGGGCAAGCTGGCGGTGGTAAGCTCCGCCAACCAGAACAGCCCCGTGCTGCACGACGCGACGCCATTGCTCGGCGTGGACGTGTGGGAACACGCCTACTACCTGAAGTACCAGAACCGCCGGCCGGAATACATCGCCGCCTGGTGGAGCGTCGTCAACTGGAAAGACGTCGATGAGCGCTATGGAGCGGCGCTAAAAGGGAGTTGAGGGATGCGTATTCTCCGCCCCTCGCACGATGGAGGGGCGGAGAAACCATTTTGGCGGTTTAGAAACTTTACGCGCTGATAAACGAGGGGAAAGCCATGAGCGAGGCGACAGTCGTCGTGCAGGGTGTTGTCAAACCGGATGGAAGCCTGGAATTGGTCGGCAAAGTTCCCCTCCCGGCTGGCAAGGTCCATGTGACGGTGCAATCCGTGCGCGACTTGCCCGAAGGCGATCCCTTTTTCGATAGGCTCAAGGACATTCGGGCCGCGCGGGCCAAGGCCGGATTGACGCCGCGCACCGAGGCGGAAGTTAAGGCCGTGCGCCAGCAGCTAAATGACGAGATGGACGACGAGATCGCGGCAGCCATGCGGCTTCAGGAAGAATGCCGGGCCGCGAGAAAAAGGGCCGATGCTCTGGAGCGGGACGCCGAATGATTGTCTGTTTGGATACGAACATCGTGATCTATCTGGTCGAGGTGAATGCGGTATGGACGCCGAAGGCCGATGCGCGACTGGTACGCTTGCGGGCCGCGGGAGACGATGTCGCCGTTAGCGATGCCGCGCGTCTGGAATGTCTCACGAAACCTCTGGCGGCGGGGAACGCGGTCGATGTCGCCGCCTACCGCGACTTCTTTGCCAATCCGCTAGTACGAATGTTGCCGGTGACAGCCGCCGTCTGGGAACGTGCGGCCCTCGTTGGCGCAACTTTCCAACTCAAACCGCTCGATTCGGTCCATCTCGCCACAGCCATCGAACACGGCTGCGGTCTGTTCCTGACGAACGACGCCGACCTGAGTCGCTGCACGTCTATTCCGGTGGAAATCCTGACTTGAGGGACGCCGTTCCGTCCGGCTCTTCGCCCGTATGCCTCAATCACCTTTTGATCCCGGACAACGCCTCAAGTGCCAAGTACAGCGATTGAGTACCCTTTCGGCCGAACCCCTGAGCCTGTAGCGCGACATAAAGCTGATTCGCCAGCGCCAGCCCCGGCAGAGCCAGATTCATGCGCTTGGCCTCGTCCAGGGCGATGCCCATGTCCTTGATGAAGTGTTCGACGAAGAACCCCGGCTCGAAATTGCGGTCGATGATTCGTGGGCCGAGATTGTTCAGCGACCAACTCGCCGCCGCCCCGCCGCCGACCGATTGCAACACCGTCTTGAGGTCCAACCCCGCCTTCCAGCCGTACAACAACGCCTCGCATACGCCGACCATATTAGAGGCAATTAATATCTGGTTTACCATCTTCGTGTGCTGACCGGCGCCCGGCGGTCCCTGATGCACGATCGTCTTGCCCATGCACTCCAACAGCGGTCGCAACGCCTCCACCACATCGGCCTCGCCGCCCACCATGATCGACAGCGCGGCGTTCTTCGCGCCCACGTCCCCGCCGGACACCGGGGCGTCCAGGCTGGCAACGCCCTTGGCCTTGGCCGCCTCATGTATTTCGCGCGCCAACGATGGCTCGCTCGTCGTCATGTCCACCAGCGCCAGCCCTGGCCGCACCGCCGTCAGCACGCCCTTCGATCCGAGAAACACCTCGCGCACGTCTTTCGGAAAGCCGACGATGGCGAACACCACATCGGATTGTCGGGCCACGTCGGCCGGAGTGTCGGCCCACGTCGCGCCGGCGTCAAGCAGGGGTTGTGCGCGCTCTTTGGTCCGGTTATAAACCGTGGCGGCGTATCCCTTGGTCATCAGGTGTTGGCACATCCATCGGCCCATCACGCCCGTCCCCACCCAGCCGATGCGGGTTGTACCGGGCGCCGCTTTGGTGATCGACATAACTTCTCCCTAGTGTTGGCGCGTCGTTTGCTCTCCTATCGTATAATAAATAAGGGCAACTAGCGCCTTGGCTAGAGTGTAATCATGGTTACGCCTGTATTAAGATCGCCGATTGTTTTAGTCCACGGCTTCCTCGGCTTTGACCGAGTGCAGATGGGGGCGTGGACCTTCGCGCACTATTTCCGGTCGATCCCTGAAATGCTTCGCGCGGCCGGCAATCGCGTCCTTCTGGCGCGACTCAATCCGATCGGCGGCATCGCGGAACGGGCCGCTCAACTCAAGACCTTCCTCGACGCCGAATCGCCGCACGAACCCGTCCACTTGATCGGCCACAGCATGGGCGGCCTCGACTGCCGGCATATGATCTCGCGCCTGGGCATGGCGCCGCGCGTGTTGTCGTTGACCACCCTCGGCACACCGCACCGCGGCACTGCTTTCGCCGATTGGGGCGTGACGCGGTTCAGTCGGTTGGTCTGCCCCGTTTTCGAGTTCTTCGGCCTCTCCTATCAGGCGTTCAAAGACCTCACAACGGCGCGCTGCAAGGTGTTCAATGCCGAGACGCCGGACGCGCCGGGCGTGCGCTATTTCTCCGTAGCGGGTCGTTTTGAGACGGATTGGCTGACCCCGGAATGGCAGCTGCCGGCCGGCATTATAAGCCGGGTCGAAGGCGCCAACGACGGCCTTGTCTCCCTCGCGTCGGCTAAGTGGGGCGAAACGTGCGACATTTGGGATGGCGATCATATGAATCTTGTCAATTGGACGCATCCGCTCGCGCCGACCTTCCGTCACAGCCCTGACCGTAGTAAGGAGTACGCCGCGCTGGTGGGACGGCTGGCGGATGCGGGATTTTGATAAGTTCGGATCATTTTTTCTTCTTTTTGCCGAGGCTGGTTTGCGCGATGATTTCCTCCATCGACGTATTGTCAACCCAGGCGTGGCGCTCTTTCGCGTAGTCGCCGCTGCCGTTCTCGAATTGTTGTAAAAAGCGAATCATCCCGGACCGGCCTAATGCTTCGCGAAGGGCCAGTAGTCCCTTCTGGTGAATTTCTTCAAGCGTGGGTTCAGGCTTCATAGTCGATCTCCTTTGCGCTCCTCCGTGACCAGCGAGAGTGAACTCGACCAATTCGGGAGCATTGACTTGCTCCGAAGCATGCAGGAGTTCGAGGGAGAGAAGTTCGCCAGACTTGCCGTAGTCTAAAATCAAGCCCGGACGCGTCTCATCGCTCTCGGCCACCTTCCCGGTTCGCAGGATGATAGATAGCGTATCGGTCTCTTTATCGTAAATGACTTTCATGGATTCGTCCCCTTCACGACTCCTTGAAAGCGGTCAAGAAGTCGTTTCGTGCAATTCCGGCTTGAGTACAAATTGTCCGCAGCGTGGAACCTTTGATCCGCCGGTGATTGGGCATGGTCAACGGCGTCCGCGTGCCATCGGCGTTGTCGCGCACCATTGCGATGTGTTCGTGTTCGCGCACGACGCGGAAGCCGAGCCGCACCAGCGCCTTGATGACGCGGGTTTTGGGTGCGTCTTTCGGAAACGCGGCCATCACCCAGCAACCTCCGTCTCGGCCACGAACGCCTCCAGAACAGGCGATTCCCCCTCCATTACGTCCTTGCCGAACGTATCGACGTGAAAGCGGATCGCGGACTTTACATCGGCCATCGCTTCCTCGTAGGTGTCGCCCTCGCCGACCACCACTCCTTTGAGACCGAGCGGATACGCCACGTAGCCGTCCGCATATTTTTCCACGATGATTTTGAACGCCTTCGCGGCGGGCCGCTTGCTTTTCTTCGCATTCTGCTTCATGGGTTTGCCTCCACAATTCTAATCTCCTCCTCCGTCAGCCCATACAGATCATACACCAGCCGGTCGATCTGCCGATCCGTTTCTGTACCAGCCTGTAGACGCCCGTCTGTAGACATTCCGTATGCAACTGCCCATTGTCTAGTCTGTGACATTCACGATTAGCAAAGTATTTGGCATGGTTGTTCGGCGGCAGCGCGAAAGGCTCGGGCTTTCCCAAGAAGCTCTTGCTAACAGCGCGGGTATTCACCGCACTTATGTCAGTTCCATTGAACTTGGCAAGGTTCGCGTCGGCCTAGAAGTGGCGAAAAAGGTGGCGAATGCGTTGAGGATTCCACTGAGCAAATTAATCGCCGAGGCAGAAGCCCTTGGGAAGAAGTAACAGACACTGGCGCAAGCCGTCGCCCCCGTGTGACACGCCGTTGGACTTGCCGGCCAATCAAGGATCGCAGGATGGCCAGAAAAAACACCGGCGTCATGGATCAGGCCGCCGAGGAACACGTCGCCGCCGCTCCGGACAACCCACTTGAACGCCCGGCCTGTACTCCGGCCGCGGTCGATAAGGAAAAATTCAATCTTGACGCCGTCTTGCCCTACGGGCTAACGCTCCAGCACGTCTACAACGCAATGAACGAGTTTGTAAACTTTCTCGGCTTCATCAACCAACAGCTGAATTCAAAGAACTTGCAGCGGTTCGAATCGATGTTGATGCCCGCGAATTTCAGCAGCATGGTCGGGGAGTTTATGACTACTACACTCCCTAAACATTGTGCGACCCTCGTCAAGAACGTTTACCACAATGGGCACCCGGATTTACTTCCGAAGGGACGTTTTGCCGGAGATTCGCTTCAGCACGGCACGGAAGGAATCGAGATTAAAGCGTCGCGGTATGGCCGAGGGCGCGGGTCAAGCGGGTATCCAAGTAAACACGGGCGCTGCCGTCAAAAGAAAAGCCGGAACCACTCGCTCAATCTGGCCGTATAACGAGAGCCGGCATTGCCTCCTTTACCGATCCCGATATCCCTTTTCCTTATCCGGCGGCAGACAGCGTAGGCGTCTCCAGCGCCTACGTATACCCTATTGGGCTGTGCGCCGCTACAAAGTCCTTCAGCACCAGCATGAGATGAGAGATGAGCGACACACATAGGACTCTCCGCCTCGGAACCGAAGCCCTCATCATCGGGTACGCAATGAGTCGGCTTGACCTGGCGTATTTCCGATACCGGAATGCGCGCAGCTGGCGCGAAGTGTATGAGGAAGCTGCCCAAGCGTTAGCCGTTCGCGCCATAAGTATCAGAAACTTACGCGACGAATTCGATCCCTTTCATAGCAACAGCAGACGCGGATGGCACAAGCGATCAATTCACCCCAGCCGCCAGAGGGTGTTGGAAGATCTGAAAGATATTAGCGATGACGCGCTCATGGCGCTTGTTGCCAGGATACTCGCGAGGGATGAGGAAGCCACAGCGGAAGCCATCGATTCACTGGCGGCGGTGCCGCGCACCGCCCAAAATGTTGCCGAGAGATTGCTGACAGGACGACGGGCCGAAGAATACTTTCTCACTAATAGCGAAACTCTCGTTGGCATCAAGCAGACGGAACTTCTGGATCATCGACAATCAGCTTGCGGGTTCGATTTTGGTATCAACAGCCGACCCGAACTGTGCATCGAAATCAAGGGGTTGAAGCCTATCAAGGGAGAGATTCTGTTCACCGACCGGGAATGGACGGTGGCAAGATCCCGCCGGGACGACTACTGGCTGGTGGTCATCGGAAACCTGAATTCTGCTCCGCAGGGCAAGGTTGTGCGTGACCCCTACCACGTCCTCGAAGCGAGTTGTTCGTACCAAGTTTCTATCGCCGCCGTCTGGAGATCGAGAGTTTCCGTTGCTTGTTAGTTCCTCTTGGAAAATGAAAACCCTCTTTCCGCAATACGGGTTTTTCGGCGCGAGCGCGAGTCAACATATGCTTGTCCGCTGCGAAGAGAATGAAATATGAAAGATGTTGTAGCAGTACTGGGCGAATGGAACTCTGACGGCCCAATCCACATCGAGCTTGTGGCCTGTGACATCGAGGACGCCGGCCTTAAAAAGACGGCGGATGTTGGCCTCAAGGCTATAGCGAAGGCTTTGGCCAGCTGTCCCCCTTTGTCTGCGGAACGCGTGGGGTCCGCGAGCGTCGAAGTCGGAAGCGAAGATGATTCGCTTGTCCTATCGTTGAAGATCGGACGCGTGACCGTCAACATCGTTATCCGTGGGGACGCCGAGAGGATCGGCGAAAACGCCGATGTCGCTGTCTACGAACACGTGGACTTAAAAGAAGGCTTTTGAGACGTTCCGCAGTCGTTACGATTCCGTTACACCACCGCCCCCATCGCCCGGTTAGAATGGTTACACTTGAGTTCGCGCAAACGAAAGCGCCCGGCCGAACGTCGTATACATATCCATCGTTCCATTGTCGGTGAGGCTCCAATGAACCCGGCTCGCGTGGTGGTGATCGAGGATGAACCGGCCATCCGGCGCGGCGTCACCGACGCCTTGCGCGCTTCCGGCTATGAAGCCGCTGAAGCGGGCGACGGCGTGCGCGGCCTTGAAGAGGCCGTGCGCGTCGGCGTCGATCTGGTGCTGCTCGATCTGATGTTGCCGCGGCGCGACGGCCTGGACGTGCTGGCCGACGTGCGCCGCGTCCGGCCGACGCTGCCCGTCATCATCCTCACGGCGCGCGGCAGCGAGGACGACCGCGTGCGCGGCCTGAAGATGGGAGCCGACGACTACATCGTCAAGCCGTTCTCCGCCCGCGAATTGCTGGCCCGCGTTGAGGCCGTGCTGCGACGGTCGCTCGACCGACCGTCGGACGTGCGAGGCGCCCGGCTGGGGCGGGCCGTCATCGACTTGCCGCGCCGCGAGATTCGCTGGTCCGAACATGAGCGAGGCGAATTGTCCGAAATGGAGGGCGCCATTCTCACTTTCCTCATCGCCCATCGCAAACGCGCCGTTTCCCGCGATGAACTGATCTTGCGCATCTGGGGCATCGAGCCGGCCGGCCTGGAAACACGCACCGTGGACATGCACATCGCCCGCCTGCGCACCAAGCTGCGCGACCCGTCCGGCCGTAAGACGCCGGAGGCCATTCTCACCGTCCGCGCGCACGGCTATATGGCCGGCCCCGACCTGATACCCATCGACGCGCCCGCCCCCGATGAGATCGCCTTATGAAAGAGCTATTTTATGGCAAATTCGGCGGCGTGATTGCCTTCACGGCCATCTGCGCTTTGGTGGCCGGCGGACTGGGCTGGGCCACGGCCGCAGCTGTCCGCCTAGAGGGAGAACAGCTGGCCGAACACGCCGAAGCGGAGCGCGCCGACCGAATGCGTCTGGCGTTGTGGCGCCTCGACAGCTACGTCGCGCCGCTCATCGCCGTGGAAGACGGCCGACCGTTTAACCACTACAGCGCCGTGTTCGCCGCCCCGCTCGCCTACGACAATCGCGGCGCGCCCCGGCCGCCGGGCGCCGTGGTCGAACCGTCGCCGTTGCTTACCGCCGACCTGCCCGATTGGATGCTGCTCCACTTTCAACTCGACGCCGCCTCCGGCTGGGAATCGCCGCAGGCGCCATCCGTCAACCTGTCGCGCGTCCTACAAAACCCGCCGATCCAGACGACGTTAGCCAACGCCACCCCGGAGCGAACGCGGTTGCTCGACGAGTTAAAGCGCTGTCTCAAGCCGGCCGGCCTAATCGCAGCCGTGCGCGACCGGGTCTCGCCGCCGACGCATAAGGACAAGATTCTCTTGCCGGCCAAGCGGTCTCCCGACGCTACGAATACCGCCCGAACGGGCGCGGCGAATCAGGGACAAAATAACCACAGCGACTATGAATTGCGCCAGCAAGCGAATCCGCTCAACAACGACATAAGGCCGGCGCAGAGTTTCAATCGCTCCCTGGCCATCAACAGCGTCGAGCACAACGGCGAAAATTGGCTGACATTCCAAGGAATGCAGGGCGTATCGGGCGCGGAGGTGCTCGTCAACCTCAGCCCCATGACCGCCCTGTGGATGCCGACGGAGGGCGGCCGCGAACGGCTGTTGTTGGTGCGCCTCGTCCGTATTGAGGAAAAAGAAGTCTGTCAGGGCATCGTACTCGACGACGACGCCCTGCGCGGCGTGCTGGCCGAGAAGGTCGCGGATCTGTTTCCGGACGCGCGGCTGCCGCCGGTGCATGAACCAGAGCCGCCGCATCCGGAGCGCACAATGACCGCGCTGCCGCTACAACTCGATCCCGGCCCGGCGACGGCACCGCAGAACGCGGGCTGGACGCCGTTGCGCGTCGGCCTCGGCCTCGCCTGGACGGCTGCGATTGTGGCGTTGCTCGCCGTCGGCCTCGGCGGCTGGTCGCTGATCGACCTGTCGCAGCGGCGCATCCGCTTCGTGTCCGCCGTCACGCACGAATTGCGGACGCCGTTGACCACGCTCCAGCTGTATCTCGACATGCTCGTGAATGGATTGGTCCGCGACGAGAAACAGCGCGGCGAATACATCCAAACGCTGAACGCGGAAGCCAACCGCTTGAGCCGGCTGGTCGGCAACGTCCTCGACTTTTCGCGGCTGGAGAACCAACGGTCGCGCCTGAACCGTACGCGCGTCGCCGGGGCCGATCTACTCGCTCAAATCGAAGCGGTGTGGCAGGGACGCTATAAGGACGCCGACAAGGAGCTGGTGATCGAGAATGCGCTGAAGGACGGTACGGCCTTATGCACGGATAGCGAACTGGTGCAGCAGATACTGGGCAACCTGCTCGACAACGCCTGCAAGTATAGCCGCGGCGCAGCCGACCGCCGCGTCTGGTTGCGCGTACATGGCCAGGACCGACGGCTGATCTTTGAGGTTGAGGACCGCGGCCCCGGCGTACCGAAGCGCGAGCGGCGGTCGATCTTCCGCGCGTTCCGTCGCGGCCGCAACGCGGACGTAACGGGCGGCGGGGTCGGCCTCGGTTTGGCGCTCGCGCGGCGCTGGGCCGGGCTGGTAGGTGGAGAGCTGACGTTACGACCCACATCGACGGCGGACGGGGCATGTTTCCGGTTGGTGCTGCCGTGCGAGACCTGAGAGATCGCAGAGTGTGAAAAAAACAGGCCGGCCCCACAAGGAGGCCGGCCCTGCCGTGCTGTCGCCCAATCAGCACGACACTAAAGTACATACCAAGGGGCCGAGTCGATGTCAAGCATCGGCCGCTGTTTTCATAGAGGCCGGGTGTGTCTCTCGAAGTCCTCGCACCCCGGACTCGTGAGTACACTTC
>DHJA01000092.1:32145-45709 GCA_002404095.1 Planctomycetaceae bacterium UBA4732
CGGGGTGCGACGGCGCCTAATTCCGAAGGCACGCCTAGAGAGGCGCCTTGCGGCCGCGCTCCGAAGTGGTGATAATCCCCCTGTCCCGCTTGCCCCGCTTCGCGAAAACATAGAGGAAACGGGCATGTCCCGCCGATGGCTTTGGCTTTGCCTCATTTTTGTCGCCGCGGCCGCCCACGCCGACGCCGCGGCCCTCCCGGAGGGCCTCATGGCCGTGCCGTTTCCGGACGTTCACATCCGCGATGATTTCTGGAGCCAACGGCTGCGTATCAACCGTACATCCACCATCGAGGCCAACCTGCGCCAGTGCGAAATCACCGGCCGCATCAAGAACTTCGCCGTCGCCGGCAAGCTCCAAGAAGGCAAACATCAGGGCGCGCTGTACAACGATTCCGATGTCTACAAAGTCATCGAGGGCGTCGCCTACGCCCTGGCGGATAAGCGCGATCCCGACCTAGAAAAGCGTGCCGACGCGATTATCGACCAGATCGCCGCCGCCCAGCAGCCGGACGGCTATCTCAACACCTATTTCACCTTAGTGGAGCCGCAAAATCGCTGGAAGAACATCCAGTACGGGCACGAACTCTATTGCGCCGGCCACCTGATCGAAGCAGCCGTCGCCTATCAGCAGGCAACCGGCAAACACAAGCTGCTCGATGTGGCCCGCAAATTGGCCGACCATATCGATTCGGTGTTCGGGCCGGGCAAGAAAATCGACGCCAGTGGCCATGAGGAAATCGAGTTGGCCCTCATCAAGCTCTATCGGACGACAAAAGAGCAACGCTATCTGAAATTGGCGCTATTCTTTCTCGATACGCGCGGCCACAAGGAAAAGCGCAAGCTGTTCGGCGAATACGCCCAGGATCAAGAGCCGATCCGCGATCAGGACAACGTCGTCGGCCACGCCGTCCGCGCTATGTATCTTTATTGCGCGATGGCCGACGCCGCGACGTTGACCGGCGACGCCGGGCTGAAGGGCGCGATGGACAAAATCTGGCGCGACGTGACGGAACGCAAGATGTACCTCACCGGCGGCATCGGGCCGTCGGCCAGCAACGAGGGCTTCACCGTCCCCTACGATTTGCCCAACGATTCCGCCTACTGCGAAACCTGCGCCGCCATCGGCATGGGCCTGTGGAATCAGCGTTTGTTCCTGATGAGCGGTGACGGCAAATACGCCGACGTGGTGGAGCGCGAGGCGTACAACGGCTTGATTTCCGGCGTATCGCTGTCCGGCGACCGTTTCTTTTATGTCAACCCGCTCGGCAGCACTGGTGGTCATCATCGGGTACCGTGGTTCGGAACGTCCTGTTGTCCGACCAACATTGTCCGTTATATTCCCGCCATGGGTGAGCGCGTTTATGCACAAATGGACGATGCGATATGGACCGTCCTTTACATGGGCAACACCGCGGAACTGTCGCTCAAATCGGGCAAGGTGAAGCTCAAGGAAGAGACGAAATATCCCTGGGAAGGCGATGTACAAATTACGGTCGAGCCGGAGAAGCCTTTCACGTTCGACCTTAACCTACGTATTCCGGGTTGGTGCAAGGGCGAGCCGGAAATGTCGGTCAACGGCGAAAAGGTGTCCGACTTGAAAACGGATAAAGGCTATCTGCATATCGGCCGCACGTGGAAGTCCGGCGACGTGGTGCGTCTCAGTCTGCCGATGCCGGTCGAGCGCGTCTACGCCGATCCGCACGTCAAGGCCGACGTCGACCGTGTGGCATTGCAACGCGGGCCAGTGGTCTATTGTCTCGAAGGCGTGGACAACGGCGGCCAGGTGCGCAACCTTGTGCTGCCGAAAGACTCCAAGCCCACGGCTTCGTTCGACAAAGACCTACTGGGCGGAGTAGTCGTCATCAAGGGCGAGGCGCGGGCCGTGACCAGCTTGGACGACGACGGCAAATCAGTCATAAAGCCCACCTCACTTGTCGCCATACCGTACTGCACCTGGGACAATCGTAAGCCGGGGCCGATGGTCGTCTGGCTGCCCGAGACGCCGGAGTTGGCCGAAGCGCCGGGCGCTGGCGTACTTTCCAACGGGGTCCAAGTCCGCGCGTCTCACGTTTGGACCACCGACACGCTGACCGCCGTGAACGACGGCGTTGCGCCCAAGGCGTCCTCGGACGCCACGATTCCCAGGCAAACGTGGTGGGACCACAAGGGAACCGAGGAGTGGATGTCGTACCGCTTCCCGAAGCCCCGTAAGATCGACGGCTGCGCGGTCTACTGGTTCGACGACACCGGCGTCGGCGGCTGTCGCGTCCCGGCGGAGTGGCGATTATTGTGGCGCGACGGCGACGAGTGGAAGCCGGTCAAGCTCGCGGAGGGTGCGAAATATGGCACGGAGTTGAACGAATTCAACAAGATTTCCTTCGAGCCGGTGGAGACGCGCGAACTGAAGATGGAAGTGAAGTTGAAAGAGGGCTACTCCGGCGGCGTGTTGAAGTGGACGGTATCGGAGGTGAAATAACACCGTCCTCTGCGGGCGGACCCGTCCGGTGAATCAAGACATTCAGGACGCGGCCGCTTGTTGAGGGTTTCTTTTCTCCTTCATGTAGTCTTGGAGCATATCGTCGGCGTCAAATTCTATGCCGTGTTCCCGGCATAGCTTCTTGGATTCCTGGAGGGTCGCTACGGCTTTGTCGAGGTCGCCATTGTCGTGGTATAAGATCGCCAATAGGTCCAGGCGGTCGCTTAAATCGTCGTAGCCGTAATCTTTGATAGCGATCGCTTCATACGGCGCGCCGCGCGAAAACTCGTAAAGTCGCCGAATCAGGCGGACCTCGTTTTCCCTGGATTCGATTGCACTCTCCAGTTCGCCCTTCGCCTCATGGACCAACGACCAACATTCCTCGCCGAGAATGGCGTCATGGTCCGAGGCGGCCGTGAGCAAGAGCCGCTCCAGTCGTGGCGCGTAGAGACTCGCCTTCCTCGGGTCCGCTCGCTGGTAGAGCCAGTAGAGCAGCTTATCGTGGAGATAACCAATCTCATCCCACTCGTTGGCGAACGTGCGCCGGTCGGAAGGCGGCTTATCTTTCATCGGTGCCTCGGCTGTTTTGGTTTCAGGCTACTCGGTTTCGGTAGTGGCCTAATTTGAAATAAACCAGTCGCTAATCCCAAATAACGTCCGCTTGACCCGACGACGATAATAGACCGAACCAATAGGTACCAAAGCCGACCCAACCTACTCGCCTATTTCCTTCCCGATCCTCAACAACCACCCGGAAGACGGCTTTACCGCCGCCAAGCCAGAAAAACGGCCCACGAAGAAAGTATCGAAGACGACTTTCTAGGATAAGGTAGCCGTTTCGTTCGGCCCATTCCCGCAGCCGCAAATTTGCCGTCGTCCTGAACCATCGCCACTGCATGAACAGAATGATCGGCATTCCTGTGCTGAATGCTATGATGGCGATGGTTTCGATAAGAGAAGGTTGGTTCGCCATAGAGCCGCGCCACTAATACTTTCGGAGAATGTTTCACTTCATCGTCGCGCAGTCGCCGGTCAACGTCAACGCGAAAGGCGCAAAAACGATCAAGGCCACGGCGTCGGTTTCAACGCGCTTGACAACATCACAGCCCATCTTCTAAACATTAGTACAGTATCCTTCCCGTCCTCCCAGCCGCGGCGTTCGCATTCTGTTCGCATAGCCTTGCCGAGAGGACTTCGCATGTCGTCCGCCGCATCTCCGTGCATCTTGCACCTTGACGCCGACGCTTTCTTCGCCTCCGTCGAACAACGCGACGATCCCCAGCTGCGCGGCCGGCCCGTCGCCGTCGGTACGGGCGTGGTCGCCAGTTGCAGCTATGAGGCGCGGAATTGGGGCGTGCGCACCGGCATGCGTCTGTCCGACGCGCGACGGTTGTGCCGTGAATTGCTGGTGCTGCCCGGCGACTACCGCCGTTATGAACAGGCCGCGCGGCGGATGTTGGCCGTCTGCCTGGAACAGACGCCGCGCGTCGAGGTTCCCGCCCTGGACGATCTTTATCTCGACCTGACGCAACCCGACATCGACGCCGCCGCCGTGGCCGTCGTCCTACGCGGCCAGATCAAGGGCGAGGTCGGGCTGAATACGTCCGCTGGCGTCGGCACGAGCAAACTCGTCGCCGCCGTCGCCACGCAGGACGCCAAGGAACGTCGGGTACGCACGCGCGCGACCTCTTCGCCGTTGGTAGTCGTGCCGGCCGGCGGCGAATCGGCGTACCTGGCGCCGTGGCCGGTGGAGACGCTGCCGGGCGTGGGGCCGAAGCTGTTGGCCCGGCTGGAACGGCTGAACGTGAGCCGCGTCGGCGAGCTGGCGGAGGTGCCGTTGTCGGTGCTGTGCGGCTTATTCGGCGAACGCGGCCGGGTGCTGCGCGACCGGGCGCGCGGCGTCGATCCGCGGCCCGTGGAACCGTACCGACCACCGCAGTCGGTCAGCCGTTGCACCAGTTTCGACCCGCCCACATCCGATCACGATTTCCTGGGCGCGATGCTCGATCACCTGCTGGAACGGGCGTCCTCGTGGCTGCGATTCGGCGGCCTGGCCTCGCGCGGGCTGACGCTGACCATGCGTTACGGAGATTACCGATCCGAAGAGGTGCGAGAGACGTTTCGCCCGCCTTGCGACGACGAAACAAGGTTCAAGGAAGCGGCCCGTGATCGCTTCGCCCGGTTGTACCAACGGCGATTGCCGTTGCGGCTGTTGGGGGTGGAGCTGTCGCCGTTGCAGTCGGCGGAGCGGCCCGCGGAGTTGTTCCCCGACGCGGCTGTCGAGCGCGGCCGCCGGCTGGCGGAGTGCAAGGACGCGATTCGGCGGCAGTTCGGTTTCATGGCGCTGCTGAGCGGCTCGGCCCTGGTGCTGAACGGCCGGCTGGAGAAGGACCGCGAGAACTACCGCCTGCGAACGCCGTGTTTGACGAGGTGATTTGATACGATAAAGAAAAATGAATGGAGCCACAGATGAACACAGATAAACACAGATAAGACAAGAAGCAGTTGTTTCCAGTCTTATCTGTGTTTATCTGTGTTCATCTGTGGCTTAATTGTTTTGGAAGGGGTTGTCATGCCGTTTGAGAAAGTGGATACGCAAGTCGATTTCCCGGCTCAGGAGCGCGCCGTTCTGGCCTTCTGGGAAAAGATCGGCGCGTTCGAGGCGCTACGGACAAAGAATCGCGGCGGCCCACGTTGGTCGTTTCTCGACGGCCCGATCACGGCCAACAACCCGATGGGCGTCCACCACGCCTGGGGCCGCACCTATAAGGACGCCTTCCAGCGCTATCACGCCATGAACGGCTGTGAGATGCGCTATCAGAACGGCTTCGACTGCCAGGGTCTCTGGGTCGAGGTCGAGGTCGAAAAGGAATTACAACTCAAGTCCAAGCGCGACATCGAAAACCTCGTCTCCGGCGACCCGTTCGCCAGCATCGACCGCTTTGTGCAGCTGTGCAAGGATCGCGTGGATAAATACGCCCGTGTGCAGACGGAACAGTCGATCCGCCTCGGCTACTGGATGGACTGGGACCGCGACGACGACTGGCAGAAGTCGCCGGACGAGCGGCGCAGCTACTTCACCATGTCGGCGGACAATAACTATACGATTTGGAGCTTTTTGAAGAAGTGCCACGGCCGCGGCCTGATCTATCGCGGTTACGACGCCATGCCGTGGTGCCCGCGCTGCTCGGTCGGCCTAAGCCAGATGGAAATGGCGGAAGGCTACCAGCGCGTGGCCCATCGGGCGGTTTTCGTGCGTTTCCCGCTGCGCCGCCGGGCCGGCGAGAACCTGCTCGCCTGGACGACGACGCCCTGGACGCTCACCAGCAACGTGGCCGCCGCCGTCAATCCGGAGTTGACGTATCTCAAAGTGCTGCATAAGGAACAGATTTATTACCTCGCCAAAGGCGCTTTTACGGCCCATCGGCTGGAAGAAGAGTTCAAGCGCAAGGAGTGGATCGAGGGCGTGCCGAAGCTGAAGACGTTGGAACAAATCTTCAAGGAGAAGGGCGGCTACGAGATTGTTGGCGAACTGACAGGCTCGCAGATGGTCGGCTGGGTGTATGACGGGCCGTTCGACGAGCTGCCCGCGCAGCATAGCCTGGCCGGCTATCCGGCGGAAACCGCCGACGTGGTGCGCCGCCAGAAGTGGGCGCCGGAAAAGTCGGCGAAGGAGGCCCATCGCGTCATCGCGTGGAAAGACGTTGGCGAGACGGAAGGCACGGGCATCGTCCACATCGCTCCCGGCTGTGGTAAGGAAGACTTTCACCTCGGCAAAAGCGAAGGATTGCCGCCTGTCGCTCCTCTGGACGAGTTCGGCGTCTTCCTGCCCGGCTTCGGCGAACTGGCCGGCAAGTCCGCCGTCGATCCCGCGACCACCGACTGGATTTTGGCCAACCTCAAACAAAAGGGAGTCTTGTTGGAGGTGGAAAAGTATCCGCACAGCTACCCGCACTGCTGGCGCTGCAAGACGGAACTACTCTTCCGCCTGGTGGACGAGTGGTTCATCAACATGGGCTGGCGCGACGAGATCAAGGAGGTGGTGAAGCAAAGCCGCTGGCTGCCGGAGGCGATCAACGGCGAAGCCCGCGAGCTGGATTGGCTGGCAAACATGGGCGATTGGATGATCTCCAAGAAACGCTTTTGGGGTCTCGCCCTACCGATCTGGGTGGACGAAGTGACCGGCGATTTCGAGGTGATCGGCTCGCGCGAGGAGTTGAAGGGACGCGCCGTCGAGGGCTGGGACGACTTCGACGGTCACACCCCGCATCGGCCCTGGGTGGATCAAGTAAAGATCCGCAACCCCAAGACGGGCAATCTCATGTCGCGCGTCCCGGACGTGGGCAATCCGTGGCTCGACGCAGGCATCGTGCCGTTCTCGACGATGGGCTACAATAGAGACCGCGAATATTGGCAAAAGTGGTTCCCCGCCGACTTCGTGACGGAGGCGTTCCCCGGCCAGTTCCGCAATTGGTTCTATGCCATGCTGGCCATGAGCACGATGATGGAGAACAAGCCGCCGTTCAAGACGCTGCTCGGCCATGCGATGGTGCGCGACCAGACCGGCGACGAGATGCACAAGGCCAAGGGCAACTCGATCCCGTTCGGGGGCGCGGCCGATACGGGTTACAAGATCAAGAACAAGCAGGGCAAGGAGGAGCAACATCCGCCGATGGGCGCCGACCTCATCCGCTGGATGTTCATGCGGCACAATCCGGCTAGCAACCTCAACTTCGGCCCCGGCCCCGCCGAGGAAGTACGGCGACAATTCACCCTGAAATTGTGGAATACCTACGCCTTCTTCTGCAACTACGCCCGTCTCGACGGCTTCGACCCCGCAGCGGCGCCGGTTTCGATGGGCGAGCGCACCGACCTGGACCGATGGATTTTGTCGGATTTGCAGAAGCTGGTTGAAACGGCGCGCACGGCCTTCGAGAACTACGACCTGATGGCGTTCTGCTTGGAGGCGGAGCGGTTTGTCGATGGCAAGCTGAGCAACTGGTACATCCGCCGCAACCGCCGTCGGTTCTGGAAGAGCGAACACGGCGCCGACAAGCTCGCCGCCTATCAGACGCTCTACACGGTGCTGACGACGCTGACGAAGTTGGTCGCGCCGGTCATGCCGTTTCTGTCCGAGACGATGTGGCAGAACCTTAAGACGCCGGCCGAGACGGAGAGCGTCCATCTATGTACTTTCCCGACTGCGGACGCGACGCTTGCCGATCAACAACTTTCCGACGACATGGAGAGTCTGTTGCGTCTGGTGTCGCTGGGTTCAGCGGCGCGGAATAGCGTAAAGATCAAGGTCCGGCAACCGCTGGCCGAGCTGAAAGTACAACCGGCCAACGACAGCGACCGCCGCGCAGTGGAACGCTTCGCTGATCAGATTAAGGAAGAATTAAACGTCAAAAAGGTGACATTACACGATCCCGCCAGTGGGCCGCTGTTGACGCAGGAAGTGAAAGCGAACATGAAGACGCTCGGCCCGAAATTTGGCCCGCGCCTCAAGGACGTGCAGACGGCCATCGCGGGCGCGCCAGCGGCATCGCTAGTCGCTCAGGTTCAGGGCGGACAGCCGTTCGAGTTGTTGTGTGCAGGCGGTACGGTGACGCTGGACCCGGCCGATGTGATCGTCACGCAAAAGGCGCCGGAAGGATGGGCCGGCGTGGCCGACCGTGGGACGCAAGTCCTCATCGACTCGCGCATCACTCCGGAGCTTGCCCGCGAAGGCATGGCGCGAGACGTGGTGCGGCACGTTCAGGAACTGCGCAAGACCGCCGATCTTCAGATGGAGGACCGCATCATCCTTTATCTGGGGACGGACGTAGGAGAGTTACAGAAAGCCATCGACGAACACCGCGAAACCATCGCCGCCGAGACGCTGACAGTTCGATGGGCGACGACGCCGCCGGACGGGGCGAATCAGGCGACGGTGAAGATCGAGGGGCAGACATTGGAAATCGCGTTGACGAAGGCGAAGCCGAGCGACCAGTAGGGTATGATCACGAATTCCGTCCGGCGAAATCGAACCCGGCGCCTAGTTTCTCATAAAGCCAACAGGAGTCGGCTCGTGTTCCTCGGGCGCAAAGAGTTCCTGGCGCGCCTCGCCTTCGACTTCCCGGAGGCGTCGGCCGGGATTAATAAATACGAGGCCGGCCTACTGCATTGCGAGGTGGCGGCATTCCGGCGCGCCACGGAGGCGGCGATGGATATCGGGAGGTTCTGGGAGGTGGAGAGACACTTTCGGTGGGTCGAGGAACTGCTGAAGGTCGCCGGCCCCGAACTCCGCAACGCTTTGGAGGTTTCCTACCTTGAGGATCTGGCGCTCGGTAGTTGTCCACCGGCCCGTTATCGGGCGGTCAAGGAGCGTATGCCCAAAGCACTTCGGCGAATCCTCATCGCACACCACAGACAGTGGCAGTAGCCGCGCCTATCACTGCGCGATGTGCGGAATGAATAGACCGCTGTTATGTCGCGGCCGCGTTGACGGCGGGCTCGCATTTCACCAGAAAGTCCTCGCCCGCCTCGCGGATGTCCGGGTCGCTATGCGCCGCCGCTCGGCGCGCGAGCCGTTGCGTCATGGCCGGATCGAGTTGCTCATACAATTCAAGGAACCGGCGATATTCGTCGTAGGTTCCCTCTTGCAGGAGTGGTTCAGCCTCACGTTCAATGTTGTTGAGTACCCTGTCGCGCGGCATGGAAAGGATAAGTTCGCGGGCGAAACCGACCGACCCGTGACCCCAACTCGCCATAAAAACAAGGTCCGGGAAGAGTTGCTGTTGTTCAAGGGGAGTCAAGTAGGAAAAGAATCGAAGCGCCGCGGATCGGCCCATGCCGCCGAAACGCAGTCCGTGCCGGACCCAGGGAACACGATCCACTCCTTCAGAAAAGAACGCCCGAAAGGCTTTGCTGGCGTTAAGCTCTGCTTCTACGAGCCGACCCCAGAGTAGTTCCGAGTTGTTAAGTTCCTGTTTCATTTTCTCCCCACATATTGCCAGGGCAGATTAAGTATGAGGTCGATAAACGTATCCAACGGCATCCGAATCGCCGGATACAGTGTATGATGGGTCGGCGGATGAGGGTATTTCGCGTCCACGTCCACCCCATCGGCGACGACCGCGATGCCCGGCGGCAAGTCCGTTCCCTGCAAAAGAACATGATAATGCCCAGACAGCATACTTTGTACCACATCCGCGAAAGCGGAGGCGCCGCTTGGTAGAGGAGGATGTTCCGGCCCCACCATTCCCGCGACGTCGGGCAAAATATCCTTCCCCGGCCGTGGCGGGCGCGGTCTCGCTAGATTTCCAAACGCATACAGGTCTACAGGCGTCGTTGCCATCCCTGGCCCTCAATCTTAATACCGCGCCAATATCGCATCCGCCGTCGCCGTCGTGTCCGCGTCATCATTATCATACAACGACGCGAGAAGCTGCTTAATCCGCCGGTTTGCATATCGCAAATAATACCGCCCCGCCGTCACGTCGCGTCCCACCTCCGTTGGATTGCCGTTGCCCAGCGTCAGCAAATGATCCAGCCGGCTCAGCGTGCAGCTCGAAGCGTACAACTCGCACGCCGCATCCGCCAAGCGTTCCTGCACGTACTGGCGGAACAGAATCGCCTCGCGGTGCTTGAGCAACATCCGTTGCACCGACAGGCTGAAATCGCGCACCCGCGCTCCGAGTTCGCGCGCGTGTTTTTGAAGATCGCGGCTTTGCACCGGCACGTCCGGCGTCGTGAGCCGCGCCGCGACCTGCTTGCCGCCGAAGCCCAGCAGCGTGCCGATCCCCGTGATCGGGTGCGACAGCGCGTCTTTGACCTTGAGGAACTGATCGGCCACCGGCTTGATCCCCACCATGGCGATGAACGCCCGCAATACATCATTAGCCCCTTCGCCGATCTGGTTAATCCGCGCATCGCGCAGCATCCGCTCATACGGCTCGTCCAGGAAGTACGCTTTGCCGCCGAAAATTTGCACCGTGTCGTTGACGATCTGCCACAGCGCTTCGGTGGACCAGACCTTGAGCATCGCGGTTTCGAGCATGAAGTCCTCGAAGCCGCGGTCGATGAAGCTGGCGCACTCCGCCACCGTCGCCTCCAGCGCGAAGGCGTGGGCGGCCGCATAGGCGATCTTCTTTTTGACTAATTCAAACTCGGCCAGCGGCTGCTCGAACTGCACACGCTTCTTGGCGTAGCTCGCCATCGCGCGCAGGCACGTCTTGGCCGCCCCGGTGCAACTGGCGCCGAAGGTGGTCCGGCCGAAGTCGAGTACCGTCAGCGCCACGCGCAGCCCCTTGCCCGGCTTGCCGAGGATGTTCTCCTTCGGCACGCGCATGTCGTGGAAGGCGAGGCGGGCCGTGGCCGTGCCGCGAATGCCCAGCTTCGGCATCCGCGCCTCGACCACCTCAAAGCCCGGCATGTCCGGCGTGACGAGGAAGGCGGTGATTTCCTTCTTCTTGTCCGGCCCGGCGCCCGGCGTCCGCGCCATCACCGTCAGCACTTTGGCGATGCCTCCGTTGGTGATGTAGCGCTTGGTCCCGTTGACGATGTATGCCTGGCCGTCGGGCGTGAGTACGGCCGTCGTCTGCACGTTGCTGGCGTCGGAGCCGGCTTCCTGTTCAGTTAGCGCGAACGCGCCCAAGTGTTCGCCTGTAACCATCGCCGGCAGCCAGCGGCGTTTCTGCTCCTCCGTGCCAAACAGCAAGAGGGCACGAATGCCAATGCTATGGTGGGCGTTGACGAAAACGGCGACGCCAGCGTCGTGGCCGCCGATCACTTCCATGACCTTGGTATAGGCGAGCTGCGACAAGCCGCGGCCGCCGTATTCCTTCGGCGCGGTCATACCGAGTACGCCAATCCGGCCAAGACCGGCGACAACCTCGGCCGGAATCTCGGCGTTGCGGTCGATGGCGGCGGCGTCAATGTGTTCGTCGGCGTAGCGGCGGACCTCGGCCACGGCGCGGGCCGCCTCCTCGTCCTGTTCGCGGCTCAGCGTGGGATAGGGGAACAACAGCGGAGCGTTGAAATGGCCGAAGAAGAGACCCTTGGCGAAGCCCAGCGTCTGCGGGCCGGAGAAAAGGAGTTCTTCGGCCTCTTTACGCTGTTTTTCGATCTGCGTGGCGGTGAGAGCCATGACTGCGGCCTCGGCAAGAGGGATGGGAGACAACCGGAGTAGGGCAGCCGTCGGCGCCCGTGCTGCGCTTCATTTTACCGCTGGTGGCCGCGCCGCGAACAGGCGGGATTGAAAGCGCGTACTTGGCGAAGAGCTATTCGTTGAGGTCGAAGCCGTGGTACAATCGCGCAGTCGCCCGCCCTCGGCTGGAAGATTCATGACAGAGAAAGTAACGGTCGAACTCCCCGAAGAGTTGATTCGCCAGGTTCAGATTACCGCCCAGCGAACGCACAGCTCTTTTGATGAGGTGCTGGCGCAGTGGATTCGCGTTGGGGGCGGTGAACCCGTCCTTGAATTGCTGGGCGATGAAGAATTATTGACCGTATGCGACGGCCAGCTAGAAGCCTCCACCCAAGACGAACTGAGCGATTTACTTGAGCGGAACCAAGAGGGAGCGCTCGATGATGTTGAACGTCGTCGGCTAGACGATCTAATGCGGACCTATCGCGGCGGCCTGGTACGGAAAGCCCAAGCGCTCAAGGTTGCCGTAAGCCGGGGTCTGCGCCCGTCTTTTTCCCTCACTCATCCGTCTCCACCGCCTTGGCGTCCTTGATGATGTACAAGAAGTTTTCCGGATCCGTGCCATTAAGGTTCAGCCTCCCGGTGATGCGCAGCCGGCCGCGTGTGACCTCGCGCGTCTTGCCCGGCGCCAGTTCCACCAGGACGATGGCCGTCACCTCCGGCATCTCGCAGAACCAGCAGCCGACCGGATACTCGATCATCAGGAAGGCGCCGCCCTCCTGATCTTCGCCCAGCGGTTGCATGTAGCCGGTCAATTGCACCTGTTTGCCGTCCAATTCCTTGAGATATTTCGGAAAGCTCGGATGGAATTTGCGGCCAACCACCGTTTCCGTCACCACCGTCCACGGCAGCACGTTGACGCCTTTCGGGTCGATCGGCGGTAGATCGACCAGATCGATCTTGTGAACCAGCGGCCGCGACGAGCGCGGCTTGAGCGGAAACGCATTGTCGTCATGAGTTGGCCGCGCGTCCGCGGCGTTGCGCAGCGCTTGGCGGTGTTCGCGCAGCTCCGGGCTTCGCATACCGAACTCCGTCACACAACCATCGAGCATCGCCGCGCCGGCGGCCGTGTCTCCGTTCACGGCCGCCAGCTCGCCCATTTGCCACAACAGCCGGCCGTCCGCGGGCAGCCACAGCGCGAGTTGTTGTAGTTGAGCCGGGGCGTCGTCTGGCAAGGCTTTTCGCTGCTCCGCATCGAGCCGGCCGGCCGCGTAGCGGACGCCGAAGAGGTCGTCGAGCTTTTCCGCGTCGCGCGGCGGACGCGCACGTTGACGCACCAGCTTGAAATGCAGTTCCTCCGCTTTCTTGTACTTGTCCGATGCGAGGCGAACGGACTGTTGCAAATACGCCGCCGCTTGGTCGAGGTCGCCGTTGAGTTGCCATGCCGTGCCGAGGTTGGCGTTCAAACGGAAGTGTTCCGGGTGCGCCCGCTGAGCCGGTTGCAGCACTTCTAGCGCCTTACCCACTTCGCCAAGTCGCACATAGATCGCCCCAAGGTCGGCGCTTTCATCCGGGCTGATCTTGCCATCCTTTGCGGCCTTCACCAGCTTGGCGGCTTCGGCTTCATAGAGTTTACGTGCCGGATTAATAGCATTCGCCCCCGTCGGCTTGACGGCGATGTTGCGCAAAACGCGCTGGTCGATCAGGAAACCGCGCCACTGCGACGGCAGCTCGGCAACCTCTTCGCCGGAATAGTAGAGGCCGGCGCGGCTGGCGGCGGGGACGGCGAGAAGTAGGCCCGCGACTGCGACTGCGGTAAGATGCGGACGCATGGGTTTTGATCCTCGTACTCTGGAGCGCCACCGCTGATCCGCTCCCTCCCCCCCTCGCCACCGCGGGGGGGGGGGGGGGGGGGGGGGGGGGCGCCCCCGCGCCACCCCCGCCCCCCCCCCCCGCCC
>DHJA01000153.1:0-2928 GCA_002404095.1 Planctomycetaceae bacterium UBA4732
TTGTTGCAAAACCCGGCACTAGCGGCCTTGTCACCACTTTCAATACCACACGCGGCGCCACTAGCTATGCCTCCAATTTTTATGTCTTCGGCAACACGGCGGGCGGCTCCGCCAGCATTCCCAGGACGTTCCAGGACGGCCAATCCAACACGATCGTCTTCGCCGAACGCTACGTCATCTGTGGCAACATTCAATTGACTTGGACCGAAAGCGGCCAAGGCGCGGGGCCGAACGGCAATCGCTTCCCGCCGTCGCTGTGGTTTCAGCAGAACGGCGGCGTGGACCAGTTGACCTTGCCGCAATTCCAGCCCACTGCCGCTCAGTGCGACCCCAGCCGGGTGCAAGGCCCCTACGCTGGCGGCATTATGGTGGGATTGGGTGACGGCAGCGTCCGCCTGGTGAACTCGGGCGTTGGCAATCCCACCTGGGCGCATGCTCTTTACCCCAACGACGGCCAGCCGCTCGGTTCTGATTGGTGAGCGGACCGGCAAGCCGGTTCGCGTAAGCGCCCGGAGATGCTATCAGCGACTGCATCTCCGGGCGCTTACGCGACCCGGCTCGCCCTGGAATAAGCGTAAAGCAGATAAAAAGAGGAGAAATGCGCCCGGAGGGGCTCGAACCCCCAACATTCGGTTTCGAAGACCGATGCTCTATCCAATTGAGCTACGGGCGCGGCAGTCGTTCCGCATCGAATAGGAATCGTAGCAACTCCCGCCTCTTTCCGCAACCTTCCCTCAAGACAGGTAGCGTCTCGCGGGGCTGTAGGGGCGGGGTCTCCCCGCCCTTCGACGTCACGGGCGGGGAGACCCGCGCGGCTGATTTCGTGGGGGCCGGCGATTCGTTGGGTCTCCCCGCCCTTCGACGTCACGGGCGGGGAGACCCAGCCCCTACCCCGAAATCGACCGGGGCGCCCTCAAGACAGCAATGCCCGTATCGGCTCATAGTCGGTCATCGTCTGGGCGATCTCGCGCGGCGCCCCCGGAACGAGCCGTACCGCGCCCATGTCAAAGAGCGTGTGCATGATGGTCGCCAGCAGGTTCTGGATGCGCACCGGCTCCGACAATGGCTGACTCGCGTCGCGGTTCGATTGGCCGATCACCTGTCCCATTTTCAGACCGCCGCCGGCCAACAGCAGCGGCCCGAGGTCGCCCCAGTGATCGCGGCCGCCGTTTTTGTTCAGCTTCGGCGTCCGGCCCATTTCGCCGCACGCCACCAACAGAATGCGCTCGCTCAGGCCGCGCGCCGCCACGTCTTCCACAAACGCCGATACGGCGTGATCGAGCGGCGGCGCCATGTAACGCATCCCTTCCGCGACGGGGGCGTTGTTCACGTCGGCGTGCATGTCCCAGACGAAGTTCGTCGTCACGGTCACGAAGCCGCAGCCGCGTTCGCACAGCCGTCGAGCCAGTAACAGCAGCCGGCCCAGCGACTTGGCATTATCGACATAGTTATTGTAGTTTTTCCACTTCTTATCGATGTTCTCCGGCCGCACTAGCGGGGCGGTGTCGTAGCGCGCCACGACGGAACCCGGTTCTTTCGACAGGTCAAAGGCGTCGGCCGCCCCGCCCAGCACGGCGTCGAAAGCCTGCGCCCGTGTGCGGTCCATCTCTTCCAGCGCGCCCACGTCCGCCAGCCCACGCTTGACCTGATCGAGCTGACTTAATAGCCGGCGCCGGTCTTCCAATTGCGCTAACGGCAGCGTCAGGCGCAGGTCCTGGCGGAGGTCGCCGCCGCCGCTGGGGTCGAACGGAGCGCAGGCCGATCCGAAGGGGCCGACGGCGCCGAACTTGCCGAAATTCATGGTCCCCGCTTGCGTGGACGGGTCCACACTACGCGGATAGAGGATCACGTTGGTAGGAAGTCCGTTGGCGGCGTTGTTCGCGCCGGCCATGCGGGCGTAAACCGAGCCGAGATTGGCGCCGAACGTGTCGCGGCAGACCACCGGCTTGATGTCATGGGCGGCGTCGCCGGGAACATAGGAACGCACCACGGCCAGCTTGTCCGCCAGCGCGGCCAGCTTGGGGAAGGAGGCGCCGAACGTGACGCCCGGCAGGCGCGTGGCCGTCTCGCCGGTGGCGCTGCGAACTTCGGCCGGAGCGGACATTTTCGGGTCGAACGTCTCAATCTGGCTAGGGCCGCCGTGTAGAAACAGGAAGATAACGGACTTATCGGTGACGAAATGTTTTCTTTCGGCGGCGAGCGCTCGAGCGGCGAGAAGTCCCGGCAAGGTAAGGCCGCCGAGGGCGAGACCGCCGATCTGAAGGAAGGCCCGGCGGTGAAGATCGCCTCCGTCGTGGATCGTCAACATCTGCTTATCCTCTGTGGCTAAAGCGCACAACTCTCCCGGCAATAGCCACGTTACCACGGATCACGACGCCGGGCAATGCGCTGTCGGCGCCGGAATTGCACACTGCGATTCCTAAACTCCACGGCGGCGAACGGTCGCCTATTGTGTGGAGCATTTTGGGTCCAAGGTGTTTCACATGGCGCGACTCTTTTATTTGGTGGTGTTAGTCATCCTGGTCGGCGCGATTGGGATATTCGCCTACAACAATTCCGAAGCGGTGGATGTTCACTTCCTGCAATGGGGAATGTCCACCACTCTGGCGGCGGTGGCCGGCGCCGGTTATCTGCTGGGAATGCTAAGCGGCTGGACGGTGGTAGGCCTCTTTCGGCGCTCGTTGAATCGAGTAACCGAGAGCCGGAACAACGTCGGCTAGCAATCTCTACTTCCGCCCGAAACGCCCAGCAAAAACGTGGACGGCCTTGGTATTTCTACCGAGGCCGTTCAAGTTTAGACATGGACGCTTCGGCCGTCCACGGGACTACTTCTTGGGATGCGCCGGAGCCGGCGGCGGCGGCGTCCGCTGCGGAGGAGGCGGTGGCGGCGCGACCTTTTGCGGGGGCGGAGCGCTCCGTTGCGGCGGC
>DHJA01000153.1:3022-10024 GCA_002404095.1 Planctomycetaceae bacterium UBA4732
TCCGTTGCGGCGGCGGAGACGGCGCCGTCCGCTGCGGCGTGGGCGGCGGCGCGACCCGTTGCGTGGGCGGCGGCGGCGCGATCCGCTGCGGCGGCGCCGTCCGCTGTGGGGGCGGCGGTGGCAATTTCGGATGTACCGGGACCGGCGGCGGCGTCTGTTCTTTAGGATGTACCGGGACCGGCGGCGCCAGTTGGGTCGGCGTCGGTGTCTTTGGCGCCTTTGGATGCGCCGGCGGGGCGACCTCTCGACGGCCCGGCGGCAGGGGCGGGAGGGGCGGCGGCGGAGCGGTTGGCTTGAGTTCCCTGGGGGAAGTCGGCCGCGGCGCCGGCGAGGCCGGCAGCGGCGCCTTGTCCCTGATCGTGGGCGTCCCCGTCCCCGTCCGCGTCGGCCGCGGCGCCGGCGAGGCCGGCAGCGGCGCCTTGTCCCTGATCGTGGGCGTCCCCGTCCGCGTCGGCCGCGGCGCCTTGACGACGCGAGGCGGGTCGCCGATCTGCAACGGCGCTTTCCGAGCGACCACGATTTCCTGCTGCGTCTGGCGCTGCCGCGCCGAAAGTTCCCAGAGCTTAGAAGCGTTTCGCCGTTGCGCTACCTGTGCGGAGGCTGGGATTGTCACCAACGGCGCCGTCGTGCGGGCCTGCGCCAACGGCGACAGGACGCTCACCTGGTTAATGTTGTTGAAGCGCGTGTTCTGCTGCTCCAGCGTATGCGGCGGTCGGGCGGCGTCGCCGTTGTACTGGGCGGCGTAGAGGTCGCGGATGCCGCGCTCCCAGCCGCGGTCGGCGTAGGTCGTGCGGTAGTAGTTGAACAGCGGGTCGTGCGAGTAACGGCCGATGCGGTAGTCGCCCCACGGTTGGAAGCCGCGCCGCTCGTCACGGTCGCCAAAGTAGTCGCCGAAATAGTAGTCGTGACATGACGGTCCCACGAACAAGGCGGTCGGTAGGAAGTCGCTCGACACGACGTATTGCGGCGTGTAGACGAAGTCCGGCTGCTGTAGGAGTTGGGCGTCGAACGTAACCGGGGCGAACAGAAGACCGCGTTGAGCCAGCGGATAATCCCAATAGCCGCTCGTGAAGGTGCAGCCGGCCGGCGTCCAATCGTAGTGGGCGGGCGTCCAACAGAAGTTCGGCCTGGAGGCGATGAAGTAACCCGGACGCCAGCGGTAGCGCGTCTCGCGGTAGACCCAGCAACCGGGCACATAGGTACTGTCGGCGTCGGGCGGCGGCGTGGACGGGCCGACGTCGATAGTGGCCGGCGGCGGCGGCAGGTACGTCACCTGTTCCTGTTCCGTCGGAACCCACGAACCGCCGACCCGCTGCCAGCCGCCGTCCACCCTGTCCCAGTGGCCGGGCGTCCACTGACGGCCAGGGGGCGGCGTGCGCCAGAAGCCGCTGACCCAGAGGAAATCGGCGCGGTCGTCGTCGTACTGCCAATAGCCGGGAATCCACTGCACATTGTCGCCGTCCGGCTTTTGGTCGGGCGGCGCCTCGTCGATGGGAGCGGGCGGTTCCTTGGCGACGACGGGCGATGGCCGTGGTTGGCCGTCCACCGGCTGGGCGAAGGCTTCATGGACGGGGCCGCGAGCCTGCACGTCGATGCCGTCGGTCTGCGGCGGCGGGACGGGCGGAACATCGGGATCGGCGGGGGCGTTACGGATCGCCAGCAAGGAGAGCAGACCGGCGGCGAGCATTATCGGTAAAGAGCGAGTGAACATGGTCGCTTCTCCTGGTGAGCAAACGCGGCGGATGCGGGGCTGCGAGTCCTCCGCACAGGGAAGCGACTATGTGTCCCGAACTTGCGCCGAAAAAGCGTAAGCCGCGAGTACGCAACATGAGGGCCGGATGACGGGCAAGGATCGACGCGCATTTGCAAGGATCGAACGGCCCTGGTGAAGGCCAGCGGCGCCGATCCCATCCTTCGCGCCCTGGGCTTGCGCCGTCCCCTTTTGCGCGCCTTTTCTGCGCGGACGAGCCAAATTTCTGCTTGCATTGCCGACGATTTGCCCTAAGATGCTGCATAGTAATTTCCTTGGCGTGAATGAGCAGGCCGATGGACCGTTCGCCGTGTGATGCTTAGGCGTCGCGCGTCATGCTCGGGACGAATTGCGAAAGCAACTTGGGCGAGTCTCGTAAAGAATCGAGATGCGAGGTTCCCATGGTTAAGCTGTGCCCAGCTTGTTCAAAGGCCAATCCGGCGACCGCGATTTATTGCTACTACGATGGCCGGCACCTCTCCCTGGAAGGCCAGGAGGGGCCGCTGTTGGTAGGCACTCTGCCCTTGCCCATGCCGTTCTATTTTCCCGATGGCCAAAGCTGCGCCAATTTCAATCAACTTGCCCTGGCGTGCGATGCACGCTGGGACGAAGCGAAGGGCCTGCTGGCCGACGGCACCTGGCACTCGTATTTCTGCACGATCGGGCGACTCGATCTGGCGGTGGCCGCCAAGCAAGCCGGCAAGGAACAGAACATCGACCTCGGGCTGAGCCAATTGTTGGAGGTCATTCCGACCGATCCCAATGTCCTGCGCCGGCCGCAACTGTCTCTGCTGTCCACCGAAGAAAACCTGGGAGCACTGACGCCGGGAACCGACCGCCGCTTCGATCTGATGATCTCGAACCGGGGACTGCTGGTGCTGCGCGGCATGGCGACGACGAACTGCGAGTGGCTCTCGCTGGGCGAGGGGGCGGGAGCCGCGCTGAAGATGTTTCAGACGCGGGGCATTTATACGCTGCCGGTGCGCGTGCTCGGCAACCGATTGCGCGCCGGGAGGAAGCCGCTGCAAGGCGAAATCATCGTCGACACCAACGGTGGTGCAATCACGGTGCCAGTGCGAGCCGACATCCCGGTTCGCCCCTTTCCAAGCGGAACGCCGGCCAACAATGTTTTGGCTGGCGCCAAGTCGCCGCGCGAAATCGCCCTCAAGGCGAAAGCCAGTCCCCTCGGGGCGGCGGCCCTGTTTGAACAAGGCGCCGTGAAAGCCTGGTATGCGAGCAACGGCTGGACCTATCCCGTACAAGGGACGCAAGCGTCGGGCAAGGGCGCCGTGCAGCAATACTTTGAAGCGCTGGGATTGAGCAAGCCGCCCCATCTGGAGAACGACACCGAGCGCCTCGATTGCCACGGCAAGGTCGGCCAACGACTCACGAAGCACGTGACGATCAGCACCAAAGAGTCCCGGCTGGTTTACGCTCAGGCCTGGAGCAATCAGCATTGGATCAAAGCGGGGCCGAACAAGTCCGAGGGCAACAAAGTCACCATACCGTTGCAAATCGAGGTTCCGCCCCGTCCGGGGGAAACATTCCACGCCGACGTGACGATTCAGGGGAACGGCCTTCAGAAGTTCGTCGTGCCTGTGACCCTGGCGGTCTCGGCCGCTCGTTCGGTCGTGGCCGCTCAAGTGGAGGCGCCGGCGAGAAAGGCGCCGCTGGGTTGGATTTTCGCGGGGGCCGCCAGTCTCCTGCTCGTCGTCGCGGTCGGCGTCGGCGCGTTCGTCAGGAGTCGCCGACACGACAACCCTGCGATTCCGCCGACGGTGCCAATCCCCAACCCTGCGGCGCCGGCGCCGAAAAACGAGCCGTGGTGGGACGGCGTCCCCAACACGAATCTTGCGGCTTCGGTGTCGGCGCTCAAGCAAATCGCGCCGCAGGATCAGACGATTTTCGACGGCATCGCGGCCAAGGACGAGATGGAGCGCGGCGACGCCTACGAGAAGCTCGCCGCGGAGTTGCCGAAGCTGTTGGGCAATCCAAAAGCCAAGGAGGCGCTGGGCCAATTGCTGGTGGATTGCTGTGTCTACGAGCCCTCCAAGCGATGCCTGGAGCAGCTGGCGCAGGCGTTGACGAGCCAGATTCCGGCTGAAGGCGCCGCGTTTCAGCCCGAGGCGAAAGGTGATGAACTGGAGCGCGGTCTCTGGGCGATTCAGGTATTCTTCGGCGCCCTCACGCACAAAGCCATCCGCCCGGACAGCGTCCAAACGCTGGCTTATAAACTCGGAAGGGTCGTGGGGCTTGCGCTTGAGGTAAAGGCTTCGCCCGATAAACTCAAGGAACAGACCGAAGAGTTGCTCTCGAAGCGGTACTACAGCAACACGCTGCCAACCGCAAAGAAGTCCATCGAACATGCCCTCGAGATGCGCGAATTGTTGATTAAAAAGTTTCCGCAATACCTGACTCCGGCGATTCAAGCGCCGGTCGACGTGGAGTTGCTCGCCGCAGGCTTATCCAAAGGGAACAAAGCCTGGCCGGAGTTCGAGCCGATCTTGAAATCATGCCTGGATAGAGCCGACTCGACCATCGACAAGAAGATCATCGACCTCTACAAAAAAGCGGACCAGGCCGTGGCACGGAAGACCATGGAAACGTTGTTTGCGAACAGATGGAAACAGGTTTGGGACCCGAAATCAACGCCGGACGAAAATGTCCAAGCGATCCGAAGGCACCTGGACGATGTGGTCGCCAGCGCTCAGATTACGCCTCGAGCGCGACTGGACAAGTTGCAAAAGTTGACCGACAAAGCCTTGTCGTCCGTTAAAGCGGAGCAGAAAAAAGAAACCGTACTCTTGCAGGATACCGTGCGCCTGGCGCATGCCTCCACGATGGCATGCACCCTGTTCCACAAAGAAGCCGGCGTGGAACGGCTGGTACGGTTTGATAATCTCGTCAAACAGGTTCCAGACGTCGATCAAACGGACGAGAAAAACCCGCCGGACAAAACAGCCAATCCAAAACCGCCTGCCGGCAAGGGAAAGGTCGTGGACGGCAAAATTGATAAAGGCACTCTAACGACGAGGAGCAATCCCGACCCTTCGCAGGCCGGCTTCGTTTGCAAAGAGCATCTCTACGCTCTTAAGGCAGGTAAGCCCTACACCTTTTATCTCAGGACTGGTTATTTTTTTAATGTTCATCTTCGGTTGGAGGATCCCAAAGGCACTTCCTGTGCCGAGCAAAACGACTTCGGTATCATCGGACGCAAATTGTTGTTCTCGTATACGCCGCAAGCTGACGGTGATTATGCAGTCATTGTGAGCGCTCCTTCTCCCGGCAAACTGGGAAAATACGACGTCAAAGTTGTCGATGGATACGACGTAGGCGACTTCCCCCTGTTTGGCCCAGGGGCCTTTGGGCCCCGGATGGTTCCTGGAGCGCCCCAGCCGGCGCCGAAGACGAACGAGAAAAAAGACAAGCAATTGAACAAGGACGACCTCGCCAAGCTCGACAGCAAGATAAGCACGGACAGGGTCGCCGCGTTCGAGAACCTTGCCGACAGCGCCCTCAACGATTTAACGCCGCTCCAAGCACAGAAAATCGCCAAGTACCTGCTCGCAATCGAGATCGAAGACGAGTTTGAAAAAGTGAAGCTCAAACTGGAGAGCTTCAGCGAATGCCGCTCTCTGTTGCTGGCTTTGGCTGACCTTATCGGCGACGACAATATCCCCATTGCGGAAAAGCGCACGGAGGCGATCGTCGGCGGCGTGCTCGCGCAGCAGCTTGGGTTGGCCGGGGACAAAGAATGGCGGACGGCGTGCCGAACGACGCTGCTACAGCGTGCTTTGGATTTGACGAGCAGCGTCATGGTCGGCGCCGACCAGGCGGCCGATATCCTGTGCGCTTTGTACAAGGAACAGGGGAGGGCTTTTGGCATCGAAGACCCTGACTTCTTTGAGCTGACGCGACCCACCCAGGTGCTGGAGAGCGTCATCAAGCGCGTCGCGGCGAAGGCGGCCGAACAGAATCCCGCGGCCGAGGACAAGGATTACCTGGAGCAGGTCGGCCGCTATCTTCAGGCCGCACGGTTCCTCGCCGAAAACGACGAAAACGACCTGGAGCACATGGTTCTCCTTCAGCGCGCCTGGATCAAGGTGCTGGTTATCTATCTTCAGGAGAAGACGCCGGCTCAGGCCAAGGCCATGGTGCGAATCCAACAGGCCTTGGATGACAAGGATCACCGGTCTTCAGGAGTGCTCGATCAGCTTCGCGCGGGCGAAGAGAAGGTCCTCCGAATTTGGGCGGTGGCTGACAATCTCAATCTCAAGTGAGCGGAAGGTGAACGATGCAATGGCGTCATTTCATCCTTGGGTTGGCAATGGGTTGGTTCGGCTTGACCTCCCCGGCCTGGGCGATCCTCATCAAAGGAAATGCGCCCGGCGCCGTCCCATTCGGCGGTTACTTCGTCAGCCAGGATGATAAGACGGTGAAGATTAAGTCCTTGCTGGACGGCAAGGAACAACCCAAGGAATACGAACTCTCGAAATTCGAGATTCTCTACAAGATCGACACGGCCCGTCTTAAAAAGCTCGACAATCACGATGCCAAGGCGTATTACGATTATGCCGAGGAGCTAGCGGACAAGAAACTCGCCGACGACCCGGAAGCCAAGGACATTGCCAGGCACTTGTTCTTGATCGCCGCCTATCTCGACAAGCGACAATTCGGACAAAGCGCGCTGCTCAGCATGAGTTCCCTTGCCCACACACCGCCGGCGGAGGCCCAACGATTCCGCGCCATGGCGTTCGTGCTCGATCCGAAGGGCGACGCCAAGCCGGCGCCCATGCCCAAAGCCCCGACCAGCGCGCTGCAAGACTTTGAAAACGCGCTGCGGTCCTATCGGACGGGGCAATCAGCAAGCGCCAAGCTACTTGCCAACAAAAAAGACATGGACATGGTTTTCGGCAAGGCGGCCGGCGGGATCGATAAGGCGACCTTCCTTCAATGGTGTACCGACGCCGAGGGGTTGCCCGGCAATCCCCCCGAGGATCGCATGCGAAGAATCCTTCGGGCCGAGTTGTGGGTGATCGATCAACTGCCCCACGGCGACGCCGGCGACAAGACAAACGCCGGCGAAACCAAATGGTCGTCCATTCTTCAGGCGCGACAGATCAAGCCCGTGTCGCCCTTGGGTCTGGAGACCATCGCCGACGACATCGATCCGCACAAGTGCGTCTACCGAGATGGCAAATGGGTGGCGCCGTAGGAATGTTCTGAAGAAATGAGTACAGTCCCGCGAGCCC
>DHJA01000153.1:10167-12504 GCA_002404095.1 Planctomycetaceae bacterium UBA4732
GAGCCCCATACGATCGCCTCCCGCATCTTTTCCGAACGCTCTAAGGGAAAGCGGTTGCGGATGTTGGGTTGGCGCGTTACGATTCGCGATGGCGAATTGCCGGAAGCGGCGGAACAGACTAGCCAAGCCACGTTTGAAAGCGAATGTCAGTCCTCGCCCTTGTCGTTTGAGATGTCCCAGAATTCAAGCACCCCAAGGAGTGACCGTCCATGCTGGCCCGTATTTCTTGCCCTGCCTGCCAAAACCAGTTCTCGATCCCCGAGGGGGACATGGGCACACGCCAAGTTTGTGGCAAATGCCACTCGCCCTTCATCGCGGGCAAAGCCATTCTGGAGCCCCAAGTGGCCGGGAACTCGACGTCTGGGTCCGCCCCGGCTTACAACAAGACCATGCTCGGCAACACGGCGCCGGCGATCAAGTATAACTGCCCGCGCTGCCAGGCGCCGCTGGAAGCTCTTTCCATCGAGGCCGGCACAAAGAAAGCCTGTCCGGCCTGCTCCCAGCGCATTCAGGTGCCGGCCGCGCCGCCGCAGGCGGCCCCGGCGCCGCCGCCCTCTCTTCTGAACAGGACGATGTTGACGTCCAATGAAAGTTGGCCGACCGCGGCGCCGATCAAGTATAACTGCCCCTCCTGTAGGAAGCCCCTCGAGTCGCCGGCAAGCGAGGCAGGCGTCAAGAAGCCGTGTCCTGCCTGCGGCCAGCGGCACCAGGTTCCGGCGGCGGCGTCTCCAGGGCCGCGGCAACCCAACTTGAACAAGACTATGCTGGCTGCCGATACGAACAGTCCTCAGCCATTCGGCGGTCAGCCCGCATACTCGATGGCCACGGCTCCAGGCGCCGCCGCGGGTGCGCCGGCGCCGGCGCCAGCGCCGGCCGGCCTGATCACCATTGGCTCGCACACCGTTTCCAAGCGGACGCTTGGGATCGGGGCCGTCGTCGCGGCTCTGCTCCTTATCTTCGTCGTCCCCGCCGTCATTCGGGGCGGCAAGATGGAAGACCTCGCGGCCGCCGCCGCCCAAAAAAAAGAACTCGAGCGCGCGACCGCGGAGGTCGAGCAGAAAAAGGCCGACGTGGAGCGCATGAGTCGGATGGAGGCGGACTTACGCAAGCAGGTGGATAGCTGGGCGGCCAAACAGTTGGCCTTGGAAGAAACGATGCGCGACAACCACCGCGACGCTTTGCGGTCGATCACCGATCAGAAACAGCGAGCGGATATGGAAGACCGGTTCAAAGAGGAACAGCGCCGGTCGGACCAAAAAAGACTCGAAACGGAACAAGAACAGAAAAAGCTGCTGGCGGAGCAGAAGGCCGCGGCGGACGCGAGCAAGGCGGCGCTCGAGGCGGCGAAGGTGCAGCAGCAGACCATCATCCAGCAACCACCGCCGGTCTACTATGCTCCCCCCTATAGTTGGAGGTACTACTACCCCTGGTAGTAAGCGAAAAGGGACTTAAACGAAAAAAGGGACATTCATCATCTCCAAAGGATGATGAATGTCCCCCTTTACCGCGCTCATGCCGGCTGCCATGTCTTCGGAGTAGAGCGTGGTTACGCCGGCTTCTTTGCAGGCTGCCAATAACATGCCGTCCCAGTGCGACAGACTGAAACGCGAGTGCAGATCGAAGGAAACCTGGAAAACTCTCTCGCTCGGAAATCGCAGCGGGAAGGTCGCGCGAAATCGCTGGAAAGCTGCCTCAACCGCGGCCGACGTGAGTTGACCTTTCGACTCCCATTTCCGTAACTGGCCGAGGAACTCGTTGGCGACCTGCCATACGATCACTGAATCGACTCGCTTCAGCGCAAGCCGGCCCAACAGCTCAATCGCTTTCGCCTGTTTGGCCGGTTCGTCCGCATCCAGGGCATAAACATACACATTCGTGTCAACGGCGTTCATGAAGCTCGTCGCGTGTAAGGCGGCGTCCCAGGCCGTGGAGAGGGTTTTGGCGAATCCACGCCTTCAACGATTCCCAGGCTTCCGCCGGTTCGAGTTTTTCGACGATCGGTTCGATCGTCAGGTTGACGCGCGTTTGCTCGGCAAACTGCAAGCTTTCGTCCGGCTTGAGCATGCCGCCGACGACGGTTGCGGTGACCTGGGTTGTCATGGATTCATTCTCCTTACCGGACATTTTACACGCCGGCCGCGTCTTCCACCAACTCGGTACATCGCAGCCAAGCCGGCGGAGCTCGGCGACGACTCTCCGGTCCACGTTCTCGTCGCTGAATAGAGGAGACATGGCGTCAATCATCCCGCCAGAGGGTAGTATCTCAGTTTGCAGGGAAGGGGGCCGTAGCCCGTAGCGCCAAGCAAGGGCGAGGCTCGCCCTTGCTTGGCGCTGCGG
>DHJA01000119.1:0-189 GCA_002404095.1 Planctomycetaceae bacterium UBA4732
GTGGCCCTCCAGGGCCGCGTTCAGGTTGTCCACGTAAGCCTTATGATGCTTATCATGGTGGATCTCCATTGTCGTTTTGTCGATGGCCGCTTCCAGGGCGTCGGCCGGGTATGGCAGGGGGGGTAGGGTAAAAGCCATGTCGTCCTCCAGAGTGAATGGTGAATACCGCTAGTGCTTCGTCACGCATGG
>DHJA01000119.1:456-4213 GCA_002404095.1 Planctomycetaceae bacterium UBA4732
AGTACGAGTGACGTTGCACTAGTAATCTATTCCGCCCATTCTTTCAGGCAACCACTACCACCCGAACAGGGTCCATGTTGACCGCCCGCCCGCCGCCGCGGACAATAGCCTCACTCGCCTGAGCCGTCATTCCGCGGAGTCCGCCATGCGCACCACCTGGACTTTCCATTCCGCCGGCCAACTGGTCTTCGGCCGCAACGCCGCCGACAAACTCGGCGACATTGCCCGCCGTCTCGGCGTCCGTCGCGTCTTCGTCGTCACCGACCCGAACCTACTCCAAGCCGGCCTCGTTGACGCGGTCCACGCGCCGCTGAGCGAGGCCGGCATTGTCATTGAGGTCTTCTCCGGCGGCGAACCCGAGCCGTCGTTGCGCGCCGCCAACGCGGCCATCGCCGCCGCGCGCGACTTCCGGCCCGACGCGGTCGTCGGCCTCGGCGGCGGCAGCAACATGGACCTCGGCAAGATCAGCGCCGTCGTCCTGACCCACGGCGGCCAACCGCTCGACTACGCCGGCGACGATAAAATCCCCGGCCCCATCCTGCCGCTGCTGTGTGTGCCGACCACGGCCGGCACCGGCTCTGAAATGTCCGCCGCCGCCGTTCTCTCCGACACGGACAATCAGATGAAAGTCGGCGTCCTCAGCAATTACTTGCGTCCGGCCGCGGCGATTGTCGATCCGCTCTTGACGGTATCCTGTCCGCCGAAGGTGACGGCCGACAGCGGCATCGACGCCCTCACCCACGCCATTGAGGCGTACACCGCCGTGGACAATGCCGATTTCCCGCTGCCGCCCGGCGAGCGCTCCGTCTACCAGGGCCGCCATCCGTTCGGCGACATGCTGGCGGAGCGGGCGGTGCGCTTGATCGGCGCCTATCTGCGGCGGGCAGTGCGCGACGGCGCCGACCTGGAGGCGCGGGAGGGCATGGCCCTCGGCGCCACGCTGGCCGGCATGGCGTTTTCCAACGTCGGCGTCGCTTTGGTCCACGCGCTGGAATACCCCGTCGGCGGCGCGACCCATTGTTCGCACGGCGCCGGCAATGGCCTCCTTTTGCCCTACGTCATGCGCTATAACGCTCCGGCGCGTCTCACGGCGTTCGCATCGCTGGCCCAACTACTGGGCGAAGACGTGACGGGCCTCGGCGACGAGCAGGCGGCGGAACGGGCCGTCGCCGCGGTGGAAAGATTGCGGGCTGACATCGGTATCCCGACCCGGCTCCGCGACCTGGGCGTGAAAGAGAACCAGCTGCGGCCTTTCGCGGAAAAAGCTTTGGGCATTAAGCGCATTCTCCGCGTCAACCCGCGCACGCCTACTTTGGAGGATTTGGAAAGTATCTTGCGGGCGGCGTTCTGATACAATGGGTTGCTATCCTCGTAGCGGAGTTCGGCAATGAACACGCCTTTTCCGGGCATGGACCCGTACCTGGAACATCCGGCCCTGTGGACCGCCGTTCATGCTCGCCTGATGGTTTGGCTTGCGCATCAGCTCAGCCCGCTCCTACGGCCGCGCTATGTGGTCTCGGTGGAAGAACGGGTCTTTCTTGAAGAGGCCGAGCAGCAGCGCATTCCCGATATTTGGGTACAACAGGTACGCAATGGCAGCGGGCGAATGAGCGCCACGGGATTGGAAGTCGCCTCGCCGGTAGTTGTCGAAGTAGAAGAACTGGAGGTCCGCGAGCATTTCATCGAAATCCTGGATCGTTACCAGAACCTCAAAGTCGTAACGGTCATTGAGGTGGTCAGCCCCAGCAACAAGACGTCGGGGCCGGGACGAGAAGCGTATCTGGCCAAACAAGCGGAAGTCCTCGGCACCGAATGCCATCTCGTCGAAATGGACTTGCTCAGGCGTGGGCCGCATGTATTGAGCGTGCCGCAGCACCGCGCACGAGCAGCCGCCCCCTATGAGTATCTGATTTGTACAAATCGCTGGCCGAATCGGAAACGCTATGAGTTGGTCGGCTGCCGGCTCCGCGAACCTTTGCCCCGGATTAGCGTGCCGTTGACCGAACCCGATCCAGACGCGACTCTCGACCTCCAAGCCGCTTTGGAACAGGCGTATGACGACGGTAGTTACATGCTGCGCGTGCGCTACAATCAGCCGTGCGACCCGCCGCTGGATATGGCCGACCAGCAATGGGCCGATGAGCGTTGGCTCGCCTACCGTGCCGCGCATCCCGAATTGTTCCCCGAGTCCAATCATTCCGCCGGAGGTTGACAGTGAACACGCCTTTTCCGGGCATGGACCCGTATCTGGAACATCCGATATTGTGGGAGAGCATCCACGCCCGGCTGATCGTGGCGATTGCCAATCAGTTACAGCCCCGCCTCGACCCCCGGTACGTCGCTTCCATCGAGGAGCGCGTCTTCGTTGAAGGTCCACAACGGCGCATCCCCGATGTTTGGATTCAGAAGGCCGCCGACGACGGAAACTTGGGGGCCGTCGCCGTCGCCCTGGCCGACGCCGACGCCGCGATGATTGTGGAAGTGGAAGGTCTTGAACTCCGTGAATCCCGCGTGGAGATTCTGGATTCCTACAACAACATGAAACTAGTGGCGATCATTGAAGTCGTCAGTCCCACCAATAAGGCGGCGGGATCGGGCCGGAAGTCTTACGTTCAAAAACAGCGAGAGGTGCTTGCCCGCGACTGCCATTTGGTGGAAATCGACCTGTTGCGGCGCGGGCGGCATGTTGTGAGCGTCCCGGCTTGGCTAGCGAACTCATCGTCCGCCTTTGACTACCTTATCTGCGTCAACCGCTGGCCGCGCCGCAACCGCTATGAGCTTTACCCCCGGCGTCTACGCGAACGACTCCCGCGCCTCGCCCTACCGCTCACCGACCCGGACCCGGACGTTGTATTCGACGTACAAGCCGCACTGGAACAGGTCTACATCGAAGGCCGGTACGCGCGCCGCGTGCGCTACGATCAGCCGTGCGACCCACCGTTGGACGCGGCCGATCAGCAGTGGGCCGACGAGCGCTTGGCCGCCTACCGTACCGCACATCCCGAATTGTTTCCGGCGCCTCCCGCGCCGTGAAAACACCCGCGTTACTTCGGCGCCGGCGGCGGCTCGTACTTCTCCAGCTCGATGTTGATCTTTAGGCCGCCGGCCTCGATGACCTGCTTCACCATGCCCTTGTCCTTGACGTAGTAGGTCGTGAAGGAATACCTGGCGCCGTTGGCTTCAAGGTCGTCGCAGTGGACCGTGACGGCCGGCACAGGATCCTTCTCTCCCGTCAGCGTGATTTGTTCCTCGCCGTACTTGAACGTGCCTTTGAGCGAGGTCTTCGCCTCCGTTTTGGAATCGATATTCCAGACGTCGCCCGCCTTGGCCGGCTGCTTCAAAACCAACACCGGCGGATCGATCAGCTTGTCGTCCGAGCGGAGGCGGTAAACGCTTCCGTCCTTCACGAATACGTCTTCGGAAGCAATGGATTTGCCGTCCTGAATCGTTTCGACGCGAGCGCAGTTGCTGGTTTGGACCGTCTCATGTTTAGTCACTTTGACGGTGAACTTCGAGTCGCCTGCTTTGTAGGTCCAGGTCGTTCCGTCGCGCAGCGGATAGTACGCGGAATCCTTCGGCTCGTCGGCCGCCAGGACGGACGTCGTCAACGCCAAAGTCAACGCCAGCGAGACACCGGACAGCCATTTCATGTTCGTCTCCAGGGGACCGCACCACGGGAAGCAACCCCTATGCTACGACAGATTCGCGGCCGGCGCCAGGGGGCGGCGTCGGGGCGATCCGTTTCGTTTAGCCGCGA
>DHJA01000119.1:4336-14937 GCA_002404095.1 Planctomycetaceae bacterium UBA4732
TCGCGGCTAAACGAAACGGATCGCGTCGTCTCAATCCGTATATTAATCGCGGGGCGGTACACGCCGGAGTAAGGGGGCTTGTGATTTTTGCAGGGAGTCCGCCAAATGAGCGCCTGGTCGGCTTGGGACGTGGGGAATTTCGACAACGACGCGGCGATGGATTTCCTGTCAATGCAAACCATGCAGCTGACGGCCACCATCAACGCCGTCGCCGACGACGAAGCGCGCCTCCAACTGGCGGAGGACGGCGAAACGCTTTTCATGCCCAGCGTGGAATTGTTGGCCATGCTGTGCGAGCGCTACCACGCGGAGCCGCCGCGTCCGAGCCTGGTCCGGCAGTGGCATGAAAGGTATCTGGAGGTGTACGACCGAGGCATCGACCGGCTGAAACTCTCGGCCGAGTTCAAGGCCGGCCGCCGCAAACTGATTGAGAAGACGTTTCGCTGGCTGGAGAGCTTGTCGGAGAGTTTTTGGGACGATTAAGGGGACGTTTAGCCGCGACCCGAAGGGGAGCGCGGGGAAGCGCTCCCCTTCGGGTCGCGGCTACACAACTTCAACGGCGCTCTTGCGGCTGGGAAGACGGTTGCGCATCTCAGCGCGGCTCACGCCAAGCGTGGCCAAGACCGGAAGGTAGACTTCCCGATAGTAAATGTCCTCGTTGAAAATGTCCAACGCCTTGATCCGGGCCACTCGCTGTTGCCCGTCGGCGAAATCGCTGATGGCCGGCATCGCGAAGTTGTTCATCACGCGGCGCATCTGCTCTAGCGTGGCCGCCGTGTCATACTTCAGGTACAAACGGACGCAATCGCGGAAAAAGCCGTAGTGCGCTTGTTCATCGACGGAGACGTACAGGAGCAGCTTCGAGAGAGCGGGGTCGCCGCCGCATTCCATCACGCGGCGCCGGAGGTTGCGATAGTTCAGCCCGGTCGCAAGTTCTTGCACCATCGCGTAAACCAACATGCCAAGGGCGCTGTCGTGCGGCAAGTTCCACTCGCCGGCGAAGACTTTGCCTTCCAGGTCGGCCATCTGCTCGTCGGTGCGTGTGCCGGAGCGCAGCAGCCAGTCGCCCAGCGCGAGAGAGTGCTTCGATTCCTCATAACCCCAGTTGGCGTAAAACCAGGCTCGGCCGCGGCTGGCCCGCACCATGGGCAGGATCTTGGAAGTGTAGTCGGGAAGATACAACTCGACGGCGGTAAACGACTCCACCACGTCGGTCACCTCGGGCCGAAGATTCGAGTTGACCTCCGCCCAGGGAATGTCATCGCGGATCGACCAACGCCGTTTCTTCTCGGCCATGTCGAAGAAATCGCGGTATAGGCGCCACATGGCGGATTCGATTTCCGCCCCGTCTTGAGTCGTCACGTCCGCCATACAGATTTGTCCGTAGTTGTAACGCCGCCAGCCCCGACTCCAAGTCATTTCTACCCGTCGCCGCTCGCCGCTTCCATAGACGGTCTTATCAGCTGGTCTTTTCCTGATACCAATCCGCCCGCGTCAACGGCAAAACCGCTAGGGGGAAGGGAGCAAGACGCCGGCTCGGTGGCCGGTCGTCCGGGACTGCTCTATCAATAAGAGTTAGGTTTGCCCCGGTGTTTTTTCAAGGGCCGCGACGATGCGCCAGTATGCGACCGTGCGTGTGGCCCTGCGAGCCTTATGGGTCCACAAAGGCCGGTCCTTTTTGACCAGTCTCGGTATCGTCATCGGCATCGGCTCGGTCATCGCCATGGTGTCGGCCGGCGAAGGCGTCGAACAAAAGCTCGACGAAAGCATGGAAACCGTCGGCAAGAACATCATTCTGGTCCGGCCCGGCGCCCGCTCGCGCGCCGGCGCCATCGCCGACGCCACGCCTCTTACGCGAGATGACGCCGCCCTGATCCGTAAGCAAGTCGGTCGGCTCCTCAAGGGGGTCGCCGAGGTGCAAATCACCCAACGGCGCGTCGCCTCCGACGCCGCCGCGTGGATCACCCTTGTCACCGGCACCGTGCCGGAACTTCAGGCCGTCCGCGACTGGAAGCTCACGTCCGGCCGCTACTTCACCCGCGAGGAGACCGCCGAGGCGGCCAACGTCTGCGTCATCGGCCAGACCGTGCGCTCCAAACTATTTCCGAACGACTCCGACCCGCTCGGCAAAGCCGTCCGCATCGACGACCGCCTACGGCTGCGCGTGATTGGCGTCCTGGCTTCCAAGGGCCGCAACCCCGCCGGCGCCGATCAGGACGATGAAATCTTCACGCCCTTCACGACGCTGCAACGCAAGCTGGTCGGCGAGGAGCGCATCAGCGCCATACTGGCGGCGGCCCGCTCCGATGCGGTGCTGGGACAGGCCCGCGATGAGATCGTCCGCGCCATGCGCCAAGCCCATCGCGTCGCGTCGGGCGCCGAGGATTTTGACGTGAGTACGGTACAAGAGATGGCGGAGGTGGCTTATGTCATTACGAGCGCGGTGCAGGCGCTGGTGGCGGTGATCGCGTCGCTGTCGCTGTTGGTCGGGGGCATCGGCATTATGAACATCATGCTGGTGTCGGTGACGGAGCGGACGCGCGAGATCGGCCTGCGCATGGCGGTCGGCGCGACGGCCGGGCATATCCTCGCGCAGTTCCTGACGGAAGCGGTGGTATTGTCGTTGTTGGGAGGCGTTTTGGGCGTGGCGTCCGGCCTGGGAGCGGCGGCGGTGGTGGCGAAGGCTCTCGACTGGCCGATCATCATCTCGCCGGTCATCGTCGTTGTGGCGGTGGGCGTGTCGGCCGGCGTCGGCGTCTTCTTCGGCTTTTATCCCGCGTGGAAAGCGTCGCGGCTCGATCCTATTGAGGCGCTGCGCTACGAATAGCGGATCGGCCTCACTCTTCCTTCGCGGCCATCTCCTTCACACGCGCCCATTGGCGCCTGTAAGCCGGGGCATGTTGTTCCAGATAACGATCGATCCCGTCGATGTCAATCCTGCCGCGCTTAAGCAGTTCCACCAGGTCGGCCAGATCTTTCTGCCGGCTGGCCTTCAATTTCATGTACACCAAGGCCGTGAGCGGAACGATAGGAATCCGTTCGCTTTCGGGAGCGCTTTCTATGGCGGGGCGCAGTTGCTCCTTCTCCTCTGGGGACGATCCAATCGGGACCATGTCGATGCGGACATTCCCGACGGCTATAAGCGGCACTTTAAGGGTGATCAGGTTTCCGGCGTGCCGCACGAACGCTTCATCCCCTACAAGGAAATCGACGTCGTCGGTAGTGCGCGGGTAGCCATACGCCCCGACGGCGAGACCTCCCGCAAGGGCATGGGGGACGCCGGCCTCACGGAGCATGAGCGAGGCGACCTCGGCCGCCGCGAGGATCTCCGCGGCCACGACGCCCCGGAGCCGCGACAAATCGGGAAGGGAGCTCGCAGGGGTATTCATAACACGCGCCGCTCACCTTTCTGTCAGGGCTTCTTCGGATCGCGGCACACCTGCAAATAGCTGGCGCTGGAAGCAAAGAACCGCTTGCGCCGCTCCTTGGCTTGGCCCTCGGTCTCCTTCTGGCGGGCGCGCAGGTCGGCCAGGTTGGCGACGCAGTACGGGCAACCGACCGTTTGCAGATGGAAGTCGATATATTCCTGTCGCGCCTCGTCGTGGACCTGGAAAAGATAGCTGCTGAGGTTCTCGCGCGTCGGACAGGTCAGGCGTTCGCGGCGCCAGATAGCGCCGAGTGAATGTTCGCCGCGGTCGCGCTCCTGCATGGCCTGACGCAGCGCCCGCCGCAGAGCGTCGGATTCACGTAAAGCCTGTTCCACGCGCGCCATCTCCGCTTCCGCCAGCGCGTCGTCGAGGTAGGCGTGCAATTGTTCGCGCGTAAATTCGGCCATGACTTATTACCCGAGTCGGAGGTTCGCGGCCCGTTGCGGTCGTCCATTCAACCAGATCGGCCGCGACCGCGTCAAGCGCCATCGGCGCCGATTTTGCCTGAACAATGGGTGAGCGAAACAATTGGGCGCTCTGGCGGATTCGCATGGCGTAAAAGGAGAAAGACGATGCGGACCTTGTTCGTTCTGACACTAACGATGAGCTTGGCGCTGCTCGCCCACGCTTCGGCGGCGGTCGCGAAGGATTTCGACAAGGACAAAAGCCAAACTAAGGATCATGCGGGCAAGTTATTGGGCACGTGGGTGGTGGTCAGTGGCGAGGAGGACGGCAAGCCTTCACCCCCGGAGAAGATCAAGGGCAGCAAAATGACCTTGGACAAGAAGTCGATCAAGCTGACCGACAAGGACGACAAGCAGCTGTGGGTGATCGACTACAAGCTGGACGCATCGAAAAATCCGGCCGAGATCGACATGACGGTCGCGGAAGGGCCGGGCGCCGATAAGTCCTCTCAGGGCATCTACGAGTTGGACGGCGATACGCTGAAACTCTGCTATGCACTTCCGGGCGGCGACCGGCCCAAGGATTTTAAGACCAAGGAGGGCGCTAAGGAAAATTGCTTCGCCCTGAAACGCGCCGAGGTCAAAACCACTAAGTAGGGGCGTTGAATACCAAAAAGGAGGAAACCATGCAAGAACCCATGACATTCTCACGGACGCGGCAAGGGCTGCGCGACTTGGACGCAGTGAAAGGCCCGCTAAATCCGATGAGCGGCGGCCCGGCGCCGCGATCTGACGTGAACGTCGGCTCCACCGAACGGCTATGCTCTTCGTTGGCGGGCGGGGCGATGGTTCTGTTCGGTCTGAGCCGGATGTCGTTGGCGGGGCTTGCCCTGGCGGGACTCGGCGGCTCGCTGTTATATCGCGGGACGACGGGACAGTGCCAACTGTACAAGGCGCTGGGCGTCAACACAGCCGAAGGCGCGAACCAATCGTCCAATGCGGAGATGGTCTATCGGCCGGGTTGAGTCCCACGACCGGTCCCCTCTTGGCGAGCCGGGTCGCGTTAGCGCCCGGAGACGGGTCCAGCCACTGCACCCAACTCCGGGCGCTTACGCGACCCGGCTCGCCAAGTATTAAATCAGTTCCTTGATAGGGGCGTGTTCGGTCAGGTATTGTGGTCGCCCGGTCGGGTCGTTGATTGTGGTCGTCTGGGTGTCGATACCGAGGTTGCGATAAAGGGTGGCGAAGACCTCGCCGAACGCGATCGGCCGTTCCTTGGCGTACTCGCCGAGGCGGTTGGTGGCGCCGACCGCCTGGCCGGTCTTCATGCCGCCGCCGGCCATAAACGCGCAGCTGACCTGCGGCCAATGGTCGCGGCCGGCTTCCTTGTTGATGCGCGGCGTGCGGCCGAACTCGCCCCACGCGATCACCGTCACGTCGTCGAGTATTCCGCGAACTTCCAGGTCGTCAATGAGGGCGCTGAGGCTCTGATCGAGCTTGGCGCCGTGGTCGCGCACCAGGTCGAAATTCTTGCCGTGACTGTCCCAACGACCGTAGGACAGCGTCACGACGCGGACGCCGGCCTCCACGAGCCGCCGCGCCAACAGAAGTTGGTCGTTGACCGTCGGGGCGCCGTCGTATTGGAACTGGTACGGCTTGCCGTCGCCGTAGCGCTCGCGCACTTTATCGCTCTCTTTTGTCACATCCAAGGCGTCAAGCAGTTTACTGGACGTGAGTACGCCAAGGGCGCGGTCGGTGATGGCGTCGGAGGTTCGGAACGCACCGTCGGCGTCGAGTTCACGGCGCAGGCCGTCGAAGCCATTCAGGAGACCTTTACGGTCGCTTAACTGGTTGAGCGTGGCGCCCTTGAGGGTGAGGTTGGCCATGCCCGGGCCGTCGGGCCGGAAGGCGGCATACGACGAGCCGAGGAAGCCGGGTGTGCCGGAGTCGGACCATTCGACGTGCCCGGTGCGGGCGGCGAGGCCGACGAACGGCGGCACCGAGGGATCGACCGGGCCTTGCAACCGCGCGGCGCCGGCGCCGAGACTCGGCCGGCCGCCCATGGCGGAGAGCGACTTATGATCCCAGCCGGACATGCACTGTACCGCATCATGGCCGCCGCTGGCGCCGACGACGGAACGGAGGATGGCGCATTTGTCCATGCGCGCGGCCAGTTTCGGGAAGACCTCGCAGATCTGAATGCCGGGGACGTTGGTGGCGATGGGTTTAAATTCGCCGCGGATCTCCGCGGGCGCGTCCAATTTGAGATCCCACATATCCTGATGCGGCGGGCCGCCGTCGAGGAAGATGTTGATGACGGATTTATGGCGCGTGCCGGAAGTGCCGGCGCGGGCTTCGGCGCGGAAAATATCCACGAGATTCAGACAACTCGCCCCCAGGCCCAGCGCGCCGATGCGCAAGAAACTGCGCCGAGAGAGGCCGCCGCATAGCCGCGCGTTCTGGCCGAAAAGAGTCAACATGGTGGGACCAAACCTTTCACGGAGGAGAGGGGCCGGCGTCAGGGCGGGGCCGACCGAGCAGGCGGAAGGTTTAGGACGGCGCGGGGGGCTGCACAATCCTTCACATTACTATCATAGCCTAAACCCGCGGCCGTGCGCTGTCAAGAGGCACACCTGACCGCTAACGCATCCTCTACCTGCCGGCCGGCAAGATACCCGGTAGAGCCTTGAGTACGTCGGCAGCGCGCACTTCCGTCAATTCCGCCTCCCGAAAGGCGAAATTGACGACGACCTTCCGGTTCACGAACAGCAGCACCGTCACATCGGCGTCGCGGCTGAGGCGGTAACTCGGCGGCCCGTCAAGGTTCTCGAAGACGCCGAGCGGCACACCGTGCACCGCGTATTTCTTGCCCCATTCCACGATTTTCGGGTCGAGCGCGGTTTGATCGTCGCTCAAGAACGTGACCCAGGCGCGCAGGCCGGCGACTTTGTCGGCGGCGATCGCCTTATCCAGACCGATGACCAGTTTCCCAAGCGGGTCGCTCAAATGGCGCGCGAAAACGACCACGGCCGGATGGTCGGCGGTATCGCATATATAGCAGTGCGATTGTCCGCGTTCGGAGCCGACGGAGACGATGGAGGAATACGGCCCCGGCTTCTTGCCGGGCGTCAGCCCCGAGGTACAAGGCTCCCCGGCGAATACGCACGGAAGGAAAGGCGCGAGGACGGCGAACGAAACGGCCACGGAACGCATGGGGTAAGTTCTCGGTAGGTGGCAAGGCAGGGGATGGATCGCTTGTTCATCGTAACCGTGCGCCCTCGCGCTTGGCAAGCGCATGGTTCGCTTTGTAATAGGGATCTCGCCCGCGCAACCTCTTTTTCGCATCCTGCCTACCTATCTTGCCCGTCATATTTCCCTTCGCCGCTCGGTTCCTATTACCCTACCTACGCCCTTTGCCGATGGTATGTCATATACGGCCCGATGGGTGCGGTTGTATTTCCGCGCACTTCGGTTATAGTCTCGGACGGATCGGGCAGGACGCCCAGGTCCAACCCAGCGCGCATGGAGGCGATGATGTCCCTGCAAGTCCTTCTGGCCGATCCGCCGACGCGGCCGGATGGGCGGCTCGACTACGCTCGCCGTATCCTCCGCGCCGAGGCGGCGGCCCTCGAACTCGTCGCGCGCCGCCTTGACGACGCCTTTCTTCAGGCCGTCGATATTCTCTTGCACGTGAGCGCCGGAGCGGCCGGCCGTATTGCCGTCACCGGCACCGGCAAATCCGCCGACGTGGGTCTCAAAATCGCCGGCACCCTGAACTCGACCGGCACCCGCGCCTATTTCCTCGACGCCACCCGCGCCGTTCACGGCGACCTCGGTATGGTCCATCCCGACGACGCGGTGCTGCTCCTGTCGCACAGCGGCGAGAGCGAGGAAATCCTGCGTCTACTCGGCCCGCTGCGCCCGCTGGCCAGGGCGTTAATCGCGTTGACGGGAAACCCCGGAAGCACCCTCGCCCGCAAGGCTGATGTAGCTGTTGTGTACGGGCCGCTCGATGAAGTGTGCCCGCTCGGCCTGGCGCCCAGCGCCAGCACCACGGCCATGATCGCGCTGGGCGACGCGCTGGCGTTTGTACTCAGCCAGGAACGGGATTTCACGCATGAAGACTTCGCGCGCTTTCACCCGGCCGGCAGCCTCGGCCGCAAGCTGCTCAAGGTCGAGGCGGCGATGCGTCAGGGCGGCGAGCTGCGCGTGGCGCCAGCGACGGACACGGTGCGCAGCGTGTTCGCAAGGGCCAGGCATCGCGGCCGACGCACCGGCGCCGTCATGTTGATTGACGCGGATGGCCGGCTGTCTGGACTGTTCACCGATAGCGATCTCGCACGGCTGATTGAAGGGCGGCGCGACGCGGCGCTGGATCGGCCCATTGCGGAGGTGATGACTCGCAATCCGCGCACGGCCGTCGTCGGTTCGCGCGTACTCGACGCCGTAGAAATGCTGCGGCGTCATAAGATTAGCGAATTGCCGGTGGTTGACGCCGATGGCCGGCCGGTCGGCCTGCTGGACGTGACCGATTTGATCGGCGGCATTGCAGCCGAAGACGCAACGGCGCGAGTGGCCTAAAGGGGCGCAACGAGCCGCGACCGTTAGGGAGCGGAGGCGTCTCGCAGTACAAAACCGCTCCCTAACGGTCGCGGCTCGTCAAAGTCGTTTTAGGGGACAGACTCTAAGCCATGCAACCCACCCTCGCCGAGCGCTGCCGAGACGTCCAACTGCTCGTCCTGGACGTGGACGGCGTGTTGACCGAGGGCGGCATCGTCTATGGCACCGGAGGGTTGGAAGTAAAGCACTTCCACGTCCGCGATGGTTTGGGCCTGAAACGGTGGAAGCAGGCGGGAAAGCGCTCCGCCGTCATCACGGGCCGGTCGTCGCCGCTAGTGGATGTGCGGGCGGCCGAGTTGGGCGTGGCGTTCGTGTTTCAAGGGGCGTCGGACAAGTTGCCGGCGTACAACCGGCTGCTGGCCGAAACCGATTTGCCTCCATCGGCGGTATGCTATGTCGGCGACGACGCGCCGGACTTGCCGCCCTTGCGACGCTGCGGGCTGGCGGCGGTCGTCGGCGATGGTTGCCGAGAGGCGCGGGCCGTCGCGCATTACATCACGCGGGCGCCGGGAGGTAGGGGTGCGGTGCGCGAGGTCGTCGAATTGATCCTGCGCTGCCAAGGCGAATGGAGCCGGCTGGCATAACGCCGCGGCGAGAACGGGAAGGGACCAAGCCATGTGGACCCCCAAGCGGATCGTACTGCTGGCGTTGGGCTTCTTCGTTTTCTTCGCCGGCTATCTGCTCTACGCCAGCTGCCTCGGCGGCATCAACGGCCTGCCGCCGCTGCCCGAAGCAGACTTGCCGAATCCGGGTGGGTCTGATTTCTTGGGGCCGATGCCGCCGCGCGGCCTCAAACTGGAAGAAAAGCTCCGTCAGGCGTTCGGGCCGGAATGCCCGGAGCTCAAGTGGCCGCTCCAGCTGGAAATGAAAAGCAAGAACATGGTGGTGGCCGCCCAGGATTTTAAGACCGACGACGACGGCCGGCTTAAACTGGATCACATGAGCGTCGCCATGTTCGGTAAGGACGGGGAGATCAACACCCTTCGCGCCAAAAAAGCCTACCTTCAGTTCGATCAAAAACTTGGCAAGAACGAAAAGGAAACACTCCCCAGCCGTCGCATCGTCGCCGCCGAATTGATCGACGAAATCGAGATCGTCAACAACCACCGCCTGACGGAGCGCGACCGCTACCTTCACCTGCGCATCCAGAAAGGGCCGCTCTATTACGACGAAGCTAAACACTTAATCTGGACGGCCGACGACGTTCACATCGAGGACGACCAGAACCAACCGCCGATGGACGTGCGCGGCCAAGGTTTGGAAGTCCATCTGACGCCCGCCGAATCGCAACCGGGGGCGCCGACGCCGCGCGGCAAAGCCAAGACGGAGAGTTTTTCGGGCGTCGATAGCGCCATTATCCAGTCCAATGTCGTCATGCACTTGTACACGGCCGGCGGTTTTCTTTCGCACGCACCGGAAGCCAACGCCAAAGCGGCCGTCCCCGTCGCGGCGGCCGCGCCTCCGACGAAGTCCGATTTGAGCATCTTCACCCCAGGTCAATTTCGCTATGAGTTCCACAAAGAAGGAGATCTGGCGCACTTCGACGTACTCGAAGCCGCCCTGGCGCGACCGCAAAAAGCCGATCCCGTCAAGGTTATCCGCCATAGCGTTACGCCAGACGGCATGGCCGTCTACGATCAGTTGACCTGCCAGCACCTGGAGCTGAAGTTGACCCGCAAGGAAGGCGGCGCGGGACACGACGATAACGCCAGCGACCACGGCTTGCAAATCGAAACCGCACACGCTGTCGCCCTCGGCGGCGATGAAGTCGAGTTAAAATCCGACGCCGAGAAGCTCATCGCCCATGGCCACGACTTCCTATACAACGCGAAGACTCGGCTCACTATCTTCAAAGGCGATCCGAATAAGCCGGATTCCGGCATGTGGGCCGACTCGGACGGCAGCGTGATCCACGCCCGCGAAATGCAGATTCAGGATCAGCAAGGGCCGGCCGGTAAGAGCTGGCGCCAAATGATCGCCACGGGACCGGGGCGGCTCGACTTTCAGGAGAAGAAACCTGATGCGGCTGTAGGGGCGGGGTCTCCCCGCCCATCCCAGAAGGGCGGGGAGACCCCCCCCCCCCCCCCCCAAACCACCCCCCCCCCCCCCCCCCCGGGGGGGGGGGGGGTGGTTTTTTTTTTTTTTTTTT
>DHJA01000119.1:15014-27802 GCA_002404095.1 Planctomycetaceae bacterium UBA4732
GGCGGGGTCTCCCCGCCCTTCTGGGACAGACTCTAAGCCCGAGCCGGCCAAAAAGCCCGTCCACGCTTTTTGGAACGACAAACTCCTGTCCACCAAAGACGGCCCGCTCGACCTGATCGTCCTCACCGGGGCGGCGAAGTTCGTGGACGACGAACACGACCAGACCTTGCAGGGCGAGACGCTCAAGGTTTGGTTGACGTCGACGGAGGGCGGCCCGGCGGCGGCGGCGCCCTCGGGCCAACGCGACGCGCGGCGGCCCAGCCACGTCGAGGCGACTGGCAACGTATCGGCCAAGTCGAAAGAGATGACCATTCCCCACGCGGGCCAACTTGTTGTCTGGTTCCGAGACGCGCCTGCCGGCGCGATGCCGCCCGCCAGCCCCGCGGCGCCGGCGCAAGCGAACGCCGTCCCCGCGAAGAATGCGGCGCCTGCCGTTTCCGCCGGCCCGGCTCCACAGCCGGCCGGTACGAACATTGCCGGCGCGGCCCCCATCAAGGCCGATCCCGAACCTGTCCGGCCGATCGACCTCACCGCCCGCTCTGTTTACGTCTGGATGGTGCGCGGCGAAGAGAAAAACACGCTGGAAAAACTGGACGCCGAGGGCGACGTCGTGGTGCGCCAAGACCCCGCGAAACCTGGCGAGAAGCCGCTGGACGTGAATGGCGCGTCCCTCGAATTGACGTACCATCCAGAAGGCGATTTCCTGGTGGTCCGAGGGGATTTGGCCCAGATACAAATGGAGACAATCTACATCCTCGGCCCCGAGGTGACCATCGACCAAGCCAGCAACAAAGCCTGGGTCGTCGGCGCCGGCGCCATGCAGATGGAGAGCGCCACCAATTTCCAGGGTGAAAAGCTCACGAAAGCCGTGCCGATGATCGTCCACTGGAACGACAACATGTTCTTTAACGGCCGCTACGCCGAGTTCAGCAAAGGCGTTCAGGCCGAACAGGACAACGCCCACCTCTTCTGCCAATCGCTTCAAGTGTCTTTCGACCATCCCATATCCCTCAAGGAGGGAAATCACGGCGGGCCGCCCCCGCGCGTCAAGGATCTTGTCTGTTATAAGGACGTTCGCGTCGACGACCGCACACTCGAAGGCGACCGCGTCGTCAGTTCCAAACGGCTCACCGGCCCTTCTTTGAGCATGAACGCGCTGGAGCCAGAGGACGCGAACGGCAAGGAAGAGGCGGGCAGTACCGGCAACGAAATCCGTATGCCGGGGCCGGGCGACGTTCGCTTGTTCCAGATTGGCGGGGCCGATCCGTTGGCCGCGCCCCCCGAACCCGGCGCGAAGGTCATAGCGGCGAAGCCCGCGCTCGCCGCGAAACCCGGCGCCGCAAAAAAGCCTGATGAGCAGATGAAGCTGACTTACATCAGTTACGGTAGCATCGGCGCGCACGGCAGCATGTACGCCAACAGCAAGACCAACACTGCCAGGTTTCTACAAAACGTGCGCGTCCTCAACATGCCTTGCGACAATCCCAACATCGAGATCGACCTCGACGACATCCTCGAACACTTGCCGGAAGGGGCCTTGTACCTGAAGGGCGACCGCGTGGACGTCTACAACCGGGGCGACAAGAAGAAGTCGCAGCAGGAAATGACGGCCAAGGGCCACGTGTTCGTGCAGGCCAAGGAGTTCGACGCGCGGTCAGACGTGATGCGCTACAGCGAGGCCAAGGACCAGATCATCTTCGAGGGCGGCGACGGCGGCAACGCGACGCTGTACAAGATCAAGCAGCGCGGCGGGCCGTCGCAGAAGATCGAGGGGAAAAAGATCACTTATATCCGCAGTACGGGCCGTTTCCAGATCGACGGCGGCGATTGGATCAGCGGGGGGGATTAAAGGCGGCCGACTTGGGCGAGCCGGGTCGCGTAAGCGCCCGGAGTTGCTTTCCGCGACTGCATCAAACTCCGGGCGCTTACGCGACCCGGCTCGCCACTGTGTCATGCGTTTTAGATGCGCACCAAAAGCACCACCGCCGCGATCAGCAGCATCACCGCCCCGGCGCCCACGCGCAACAGCGTCGTGTAATAGCCGCGCGTCAGTTCTTCCAGCCGTAGGTAGCCGCCGACTATTAGAAACAGCGCGACCAATGCCGCCAGGATGCGGCCGAGGAGGAGGTGGCGCCAAAAGACCGTATTTTCCTGGGCTTGGTCCCGCGCCTGATCCACATCAATCTGTAATTTCCCCAAATTCGCAGCACTTAAATCGATGTGGGCGGTCACTTCGTACCCCTCCTTCTCAGCGAAATCACCCTGCTTCGGCTTATCGATTTTGACCACGCCTTCCTTGAGGAGCCGCTGGATCGTCGGCTGCCAGCCGATGTTGGGATGGTTCCTTTGCAAATACTCCTCCACGTAGTCGCGCGCCTTCTCCAGCGCACGCTCGCGAGCGTCGTCGATGGTTTCGCCATAGCCATTCACCGCCTTGGTGGAACCTGTCGAGGCGGTGCGTGCAGTGGCCGCCTCGAACGGCCCAACGGCGCAGCCTGCTAACAAAACCAAAGGGATACAAATTATCCACGGAGATAGACGCATGACATTTTCTCCTCTTGACCGTCAAGCGTAACGCAGGCGCATCCGGCGGGGCGGCGGCGGCGGCGGCGGCTCCCACGGGCTGACCAGTTGCACCACTGCGGCCGATAGCATCAGCACTCCGACGCCGTACCAAAGTTCAACGCCCGCCAACAGCAGCAGCACCAAGCCCCAAAAAGCCGCGGCCAGCACGGGGGCGAAGCTGAAACGCTGCGTACGGCGACGATCCGCCATCCGCCACCAGCGAAGGGCGAAGAAAGCCATCGCGAAATACGAGATATAGCTGGCCTCGTTCAGCATCGCCGGCGGCACCAATGACGACAGGGCCGAAGTCGTCGAGTCCTGCGTCAGGTTCGCCGGAGGCGGCTGTCCCGGCGACCAACCGCTCAGCCACAAGGCGCCCAAGCCGATCGCGGCCCCGACTAACAGCATCACCAGTCGTCGCATCCACGAATCACCGCGGCGCTCCGTCCAGAACTTGGACGGGATCAGCACGGACCAGCTCACGCCGACGATCAGGAAGAACACAGTGCCAAGGAACGTGAAGTCGCGCGTGCCACCGAGGGCCGCCCACAGCACCGTCGCCACGGCCGCGAACAGCACCGTCAGAGTCAGCGACCGGCACAGCTCACCGAGCTTGTCGCGCCGCGTCAGCGCCGGCAGCGCGGTCAACAGCGGCGCCGGACGAAGGGGTCGCACCGGGGCGCCTGGTATCGGAGGCGGCGTCGCGCGGCCGCGGGGCGGCTCGGCCGCGTTGACGGCTTCGACGGCGCGAGCCATTTCCGCCATACTGGCGTAACGCTGCGATGGGTTCTTGGCCAGCGCCTTGGCCACAACCGGCAGGAACTCCGCCGGCACTTTGCTCAGATCAGGCGGTGTCGTCAGATGCTTCATGAGGATTTCGCCGGCGCTCTCGCCGTCGAACGGCACGCGGCCCGTCAACATCTCGTAGAACATGACGCCGGCGGCGTAGACGTCGATCTGTTTGTTATAATTGCCCGTCGAAATCTCCGGCGCCATGTAGTGGACGGTGCCGATGCTCTGCGTGTTGGCCGAACGCTGGCTGGCGCCGAGCGATTTGCACAGCCCGTAATCGCCGACTTTGACGTGGCCGTTTTCGAGGAAGACGTTGGCCGGCTTGAGGTCGCGGTGGACGATGCCGTGGTCGTGAAGGTAGCCGACAGCCCGCGCCAGCCCCAAAAACCATTGGCGCGCCAGTTCGCGCGGCAGCCCTTGCGGGTGTCGCGTCAGCACCACATTGAGCGCTTCCCCGGCGACGTATTCCATGACGACCCAGTGATCGCCGAGGCCGTCGGTGCGCAGGTCGAAGAGGCTGACGAGGTTGGGATGCTTAAGGTTGATGCACTGGGCCACGCCGCGCAGCTCGATCTGGCTTTCGCCGCGCACCAGCTTGAGGCCGACTTCCTTGCCGCCGTCACTGACGGCGAAATAGACCTCGCCGAAGCCGCCGCGGCCGACGCCGCGCTTGATCGTGAAACCGTCCAGGGGCCGCTGACCGGAACTGTAGGTGAACTTCATAGAAGCTACTCCCCTCGCAGGTGTGGCACGGCTGTTTCAGCCGTGTTTCGACGGTCCAACACGGCTGAAACAGCCGTGCCACACCAGGCATTACTTTCCTGACTGCGGCTAAACTCTCACCGGCAAAGGCTCCACGGTGAAAGCGAAATCGTCCCCTTCCACCAGGGCGCGCGGCCCAAGGAAAGTTCGCTCCGGAACCTTCTGGCCGTTCACCGTCAGGCCGCCAGAGTGCCGCAGGCCCAGCCCGTCCTTGTGACGGAAGAACACCACCGGATCTTGAAGGTCCGGTAAGGTCACATGAACCTGTTCGCCGCTGCCCAGCACCAACGTCTCCGCCATGACCAACACCCCGTCCACCCCCAGCGGCAGACGATGACCGCTTACCAGATCCAAGCGCGCCGTCGCGCTCGCGGGCACGGGCTGGCGAAATCGAAACTGGCACGAGGCGCCGAGCGTGACCCGATCGCCGGGCCGCAGTAAAGCGCGCGTGACTGACTGACCATTCACCTGCAACGCGCGGACGGCTTCCAGAATATAGCCCTCGCCGTCGCGGCTCAACGCGGCGTGCAGCCGCGATACGTCCGCCACTACCGGCACATCGACCGACGAGCCGGGAACGGCCTGGCCGAAGTGGACGCGCGATCCGAGACAAACCAAGTAGCCGCCCACTCCGTCGATCCACAGCAGAAATCGGTCGGGCGAACTGGGCGGCGCCGGGGCCGTTTCACATTCCGGCCGACTTAACGCTATCGTGACCGGCTCGACCGCCCGCCAGGCTTGGCCGCGTACTTTCTTCGCCTCCGCGTGCTGCGGAGCGACGGCCAGCACCGCCTCGGCCGCCATGATCGCGTCAGCTCCGCGGCCGGCGTCGGCCGCGACATGCAACCGCACCAACAAGTCGGCGAAAGTCCCTTGGCGCGTTTCGAGATCCTGCCGGTATTCTTCCAAGACGCGCACGTCTGGCACCAGGCGACGCACACGGTCCACCACCTCTACAGCGCGAGCGAAGTCGCCGCGGCCCGCCAGATCGCGCGCCGACAGCCAAGCGTGCGCGGCCTCTTCCAACACTTGCAATTCAGGCGAACGGACCAGCTTACCGCGTAGACGGTTGGCCGATTCTTCGCCCCGGCTCGGCTCGCCGGCTTGGAGCAGCGCTCGCACCTCCGCCGCGCCCAGCCGCGTCAAGGCGTCGCGCAGCCGATTAGCGCGCTTCTCCCGCGTTTGCAGATGCTCGGCGTGGAGCAAATCTCGCCAGGCGGCGTCTGGATCGTCCTTTCGTAAAGCACGTTCACCGCGCTCCACGAACGCCCGCGCTAGTTTGCCAACCAGGGCCGCCGCGCCTTGGCGCTCCTGGGCGTGGGGCTGGTTTACCAACCGCAACGCATCATCCAGGCGGCCGTGCTCGAGCGCTTCTCGGGCTTGCCGCATCGCCAACCATGCGAACGCGGGCATGTTCCATCCTTACAACTTTGGCGAGCCGGGTCGCGTAAGCGCCCGGAGTTGGGCGCAATCGCTGAAACCACCTCCGGGCGCTTACGCGACCCGGCTCGCCAAAGAAATCTTTACGGCTGCTCCGCCAGGACAGGCCTGTCGTCGCCTTGGACATTCCCACGCGCCCGCTTGAGCACGTCTTCCTCGGACACCTTTTCCGTCGGACGAATTGGCGAAGCGCTGTTGTACTTCCTCGCCAAATCCGCCTTGTGTTGTAGCACATCAGCGCTTTCGACCAGCTTCTCGATGTCGGCGCTGGTGCGCGACAGCCGGTCGCTGTCCGTCTGCAGCACGGTGCTTTTTGAGGCCGCCGCCCGCGCGGTCTTCACCTTAAGCGCCGCCGCCGCCAACCGAGTTTCCAGACCTGTAATGGTGCTGTCATAGTTGGCCAGCTGCTTGTAGTCCTCTTCCAGGATGTTGCGGTTCTGCTCTAGAAGCTCCTCCTTCTGCGAGAGTTCCGCCCGCTTCGCGTTGCGCAGCTCCACGGCGCTGTTCAGTCGGCTCACCGCGTCCTCGCGCGCCACGTTGCGGCCGTTCAACGAAACCTTGGTCGCCGTCCGGTTCTTTTCCAGCTGGCTCGCCAGTGCGTCCACGTCACCTTCAAATGTCTTTAGCGCGACGGCGTCCGCGTCGATTTCTTTCTCCAGCTTCTCGAATCCGACTTGCTCGACCGCGACTTTGTCGAAGTAGCGCGGCTTCTCCATCTTCAGTTCGTTCAACTCATTCTTGAGCCGGCCGATTTCCGTTTCCGGCGGGATGGAGCTTTCGATGCTTTCCTGCGCCTGGTGACCGTAGTAGTTCATCAGGCTGCACATTTTAGGGCTGACCCAACCGAGGACGGCCACCCCGACCGCCACGGCCAACCCCGCGATGACTACCTTCTTGAGCATGGTGCTTTCCCCTTTCGAGAACATGGTCCGTGACACAACCGCTGAGGATGCCGACGAGGCGGCGCGTCTCCTCTTACGTGTGCCACTCGCTCCGCGAGTCGCTTTGAACCCCCTTCTGCTCCCGTTGCGCGGGGCAAGGGTCAAAGCCACTCGCGGAGCGAATGGCCCACCATCATAGTATTCGCGGCCGAGCTTGCCGGATTTGCGCGATTTGCAAAAAATTCCGTCGCGCCTTCCTGAACGCAAGAACAGCGGCCGCTCCTAAGCCGTTGGTCATCCTACTCCAAAGATAACGCCTGGGGAAACAAATTTGTTGATGCGTCCTTCGGGAACGTCCGTGCAATCGCGGCGAACTTTGCTAAAATCAACGGGGGAACGGTGGTTGAAGCGGCGCAACGACCCGAGGAGATTCCGTGGAAAGCGAACCTGAACGCACTGCCTTTGCCAAGGCGTGCGCCTATCTGAACTACAATCCCGTCGCCGAGTGGACGGCTTACCTAGCCGGCGTCGGCTCCTGTCTGGTCTACGTCGCACTGCTCATGGTGCTGTGGCTGTTCGCGGACCTGATGGTCTCGCGCGGCCGACTGCCCACGTTTCACGACGTACCCGCGCGAGAACAGAACCGCTTTCTCGATGAGTGGTCGAAACTGCCGGCCGCCGAAACGGGCGATCCGCAGGGCGAAGGACCGGCGCCCGCCACCGAGGGCGCAGCGAACGAGCGCGTGGCGCGATTACAGTTGGCGGGTTACGACGCGGCGCGCAGTCACCAACTGGCTTCCCTCCAATCACCAGCGGCGGACATGAACCCCATCGATCTCGACGCGATCTGGCGCGCTCAACTGGCGGCGATCCTCTACGCCCGCCTCAAGGTTCCCGAAGAGCGCCTGCATGACCTCTTTCAAAACAACGATTACCACGACGTCTACCACGGCCTGCTGAGCCTCGTGGCTCGATCCTACTTGAACGGCGACTGGCAGTCCCCCGTGGTGGCCTGGTTCGCGCGCTGGAACCCGTGGTTGTGGAACGTCTCCCCCAATTCACACGATCCACGCAATCCGCGCTTATTCTTTCCGCCGCACCTGACGGGGTTGCTGCTGCTGGCGATTTTCCTGGCCCTGGTCGGGACGGGCCTTACGCTGCTCATGCACGAGATGGCGGCGCGGGCCGCGATCGGCGCGTCGCACCGCTTTCGCCGCGCCGTCTACCATCACACCTTTCGACTCGGCACGCTGGCGTTCCGCGCCCTTGGCCCCAGCGAGGCGGTTACCGTCTTCACCCGGCACGTGGAGGCCGTCCACGACGCCCTGTACAACCGCATGACCATCGCTTTCCGTGAACCGATCAAGTTTGGCCTCTTGCTGGCGTTCGCGTTGGTCGTGCAGCCCTTACTTGCCCTGGCGTTTTTGCTTTTCGCCGTACTCGTCTGGCTGATTGGCGGTCGGATCGCCCAGCGCTTCCGCCGCCAGAGCGCCGCGGCCACGCGCCACGCGGCCGAGCGCTTGACGGTGATCCGCGAGAGCCTAATGATGATGCGGCTCGTAAAGACCTACCTAATGGAGCAATTCAATCAGTCGCGCGTCGAACGGCAGTTGGCGCGCTATTCCCAGGCGCAGCTCATTCGTCATCGCGGCGATTCGATGGCCGGGCCCATCCTATTGCTGATCGGTTTCCTATGCGCTCTGCTCTTGCTGTATGTCGCGGGGCTGATCGTGCTGTCGGGCGGCCTCGGCGTGGCCGGCATGGCGGCGCTGGCGACGGCGTTGGTGAGCCTGTATCAGCCGGCCGAGAAGTGGTTTGGCTCACGGCGAACTCTGCGTCGCGGCCATGAATCGGCCGTACAACTGTTCAAGTTCCTGGAGCGGCGCGGCGAGGTCGGCCAAGTGATCGGGGCCGAATTCCTGCCGCCGTTGGATACGCGGATCGAGTTTGACAACGTGAGCCTCAAGGAACCGGGCGGCTCGCGGATGTTGCTTGAGGAAGTGACGCTGACGATCCCGGCCGGCAAGCGCATCGGCCTGATCGGGGCGGATGATCTGGAAAAGCACGCTCTGGTTTATCTGATTCCGCGCCTCCTCGATCCCACGTCCGGTGAAATCCGCGTCGACAAGCACAACCTGCGCTGGGTGACGCTGGATTCGCTGCGCAATCAAATCGCCTGCGTTCTGCAACATAATTTGGTCTTCCATGACACCGTGGCGAACAACATCGGCTGCGGCGACCCAGCGCATACCCTGCCGCGGGTCATTGAGGCGGCCAAGATGGCCCACGCCCACCACTTCATCCAGAAGCTGCCGCAGGGCTACGAAACGCCGATCGGCGAGTTAGGTCATTCGCTGAGTGTGAGCGAAAGGTATCGCATCGCGCTGGCGCGGGCGGTCCTGCGCGACCCGGCTCTGCTCATCATTGAAGAGCCGGAAAAGGCGCTTGACGAGGATAGCAAAGACCTGTTGGACGACACGATGGGCCGCGTCCTGCCGGGCCGAACCGTGATCTTCTTGCCCCACCGCATCTCAACGATCAAATCGTGCGACACGCTGTATTTGCTGCACAAGGGCCGCATCGCGGCGTCGGGCGTCCACAAGGAATTGCTGCAGAATCCGCTGTATCGGCATCTGCATTATCTGGAGTTTAATGAGATGGATGAGCAGGTGTGATGAACGTTGTGATAGAATTGGTCTACGCCTAATCGAATCCGAGGATTTTACCATGACGAGCGACCACCTGAGAAGTTTCATTCGCGCGGTCCCGTTTCAGCCGTTTAATGTTCGGATGGCCGACGAGAGGGTATTTCACATTCATCATCCCGAATTTATCTCGATTTTCCCTTCTAACCGTGCTGCCATCATCCACAGCCGCGACGACGATACATTTAGCGTCGTGGACATACTTTTAATGACGGAGTTGGAAGTTGTTCCTCCTGATCAAAATCAAAGGGTTCCAGCCTAATTGGGCCGTTCAGGTTTGACGAGGCCCGCCTTCTTTCGGGACGATTCCCTCCACCGTCCCGGACTTGCCCGATTGGTCCGGCGCCTGGACGCCGGTCGCACCACGGCGCTCCCATAGCCCCTCGCTAGTCACTTCCCATACCGCCTCGCCGACGCCGGCCATGCTGCGATACCGCCGCGCCGCCTCCACGAAGTCGTTGAACGCTTGGTCGTCGGAGAAGGCGCGGCGGGGAAGGATGAAGGCTATCGCTGTAGTGAAGTAGAGAAAGGCATGTTCCTTAGTGGTCACGATCTGATCGATCCCCTTCCAGAGGTATGCAACGGTTGCGAAATCCGACGTGTTGCGGGCCGTCTCTGCGTCGATGGAGAAGCGCCGCCAGCCGAGCAGTTTTTCGGCGTTCCTGCCCTGGTTTAGCACTTTCCGCATGCGCTTGGACGTCATCAACCGGGCGTAGGCCACGATGCCAAACAGCATAAGGGCCGCCCCGGCGAAAACGGCCACGAAGTAGAAGGAGAGTTGCTCCACCAAGGGGAAGTCGGCGGACGCCACGAAGTAGAGCAGAACGGCGGCGACCATAAGGATCAACCACCAGACGAGGCGGCCGGTAGGATTCGGCCCACCCTGCTGAGAGGGTCTGTGCGGATGACTTTGATAGTAACGCTGGAACGCAATCAAGTCTTCCGGCTTCAGTTCGTACTCAACTTCCATAACGATTCGTCGCCTCCAATTGGTGGATCGCCCGCGCTCCCCTTGGGGTCGCGGCTAAACGGTCGCTTCGGGCGGCGGCGTTTCCGGCGTATCAACCACTTCCATCGTCTCGCCCTCTTCCTCCGCCACCTTAGCGATGGACGCGATTTTGTCGCCCTCTTTCAACCCCATGATGCGCACGCCCTGCGTATTGCGGCCCACCACGCGGATCTCGCGGATGTGCGTCCGGTTCACCATGCCGCCTGTCGTGATGAGCATGATGTCGTCCGTGTCGCGCACCGACGACACGCCCATCACCAGGCCGTTGCGCTCGCTGGTGCGGATGTCGCGCACGCCCTTGCCGCCGCGCCGCTGCTTGCGATACCTCATGCCGGAACCGACCACCGCGGATTCTTCGCCGGCTTCATCGTCGGCCGGTATTTCCTCCGCCGGCTCTTCCACAGCTTCGGTTGTTTCAACCGTTTCCTCACCGTCGGCTTCCGCCGGCTCGCCGCCGGCCGTGTTGGCGCCGAACGGCGTCCGCTTGCCGTAACCATTTTCACACACCGTCAGCAGATAGCCAGCCGGATCGGCCACCACCATGCCCACCACCGCGTCCTCGCCTTGGAGGGCGATGCCGCGGACGCCGCGCGTGTTGCGGCCCATCGACCGGGCCTGGGCCTCGTCGAAGCGGATCGCCATGCCTTGCCGTGTACACAACAGCATCTCGTCGCCCGGCTGCGTCAAGGCCACGTCGATCAGCACGTCGCCCTCGTCCAGGTTGATGCCGATGATGCCGCCCTGCTTTGGCCGGCTATAATCTACCAAAGGCGTCTTCTTTATCACGCCGCGGCGCGTCGCCATGATGAGACAACGGTCGCCCTCGAAGCGGCGCACTGGCACAAGGCTCGTGATCTTCTCCTCCGGCCGCAGCGACAGCACGTTGGCGATGGCCCGGCCGATAGACGTGCGACCCTGCAGCGGAATGTCGTAAACTTTGAGCCAGTAGATGCGGCCCGTGTTGGTGAAGCACAGCAAGTAGGAGTGCGTCGAGGAGACGAAGAAATGTTCGATAAAGTCGTCGTCGCGAGCCGCGCCGCCGGAGACGCCCTTGCCGCCGCGATGCTGGGCGCGGTAGGTGTTCAATGGCAGACGTTTGATATAGCCATTGTGGCTGATGGTGACGGCGTTGTCCTCCTCCTCGATCAGATCCTCCATGTTTAAGCGGCCGATCTCGCCGGTGATCTCCGTTTTGCGCTCGTCGCCGTATTTGTCGCGCATCTCAATCAGGTCGGCGCGCACCACGGCCAGGACGGCGCCCTCACTGGTGAGCAACCGTTCATAGCCGATGATCTTCTCGCGCAACTCGTTGTATTCCTTGATGATTTCGTCGCGCTGAAGGCGAGCCAACTGGCCAAGTTGCATTCGCACAACTGCTTCGGCTTGCGCTTCCGTCATGCGATACTCGGTCTGTACGCCGATTTCGCGCTGAAGAGCGGCGAAGTGTTCTTCGCCGAGCGCCCGGCCTAGTACGACGGCGCTGACGGGCAAGCCCTGCAAACTGCGTTTGGCCTCTTCACGGCTAGGCGCCTCGCGGCAGATGCGGATCACTTCGTCAAGCGACGAAATGGCGATGAGTTGGCCTTCAAGGACGTGGCCGCGGCGCTTGGCCTCGCGCGCCAGGTACTCGGTGCGGCGGCGGATCACATTGACGCGATGCCGCAGGTATTGCTCGATCATCTCCTTGATGGACAGGTAACGCGGCCGGCCGTCCACCAGGGCCAGCAGGATCATGCTCACCGTTTTCTGCAACGGCGACAGGGCGTACAGCTGATTGAGGACAAAGTGCGGATCGGCGTCGCGCTTCAGGTAGACCACCAGGCGCACCGGCTCTCCCGTGCGTTGGCTGCTTTCATCCTTGACATCGGAAACGCCCTTGATGCGCTCGTCTTTGACGAGTTCGCCTATGGCCTCGGCGAGACGGATGCGCGTCTGCTGGAATGGCACTTCCGTGATGATGATCTGCGACCTGGCGCCTTCCTCGTTGATCTCGGCGCGGGCGCGGAGCGTCACTTTGCCGCGGCCGGTGGCGTAGGCGTCGGCAATGCCCTGCCGGCCGCAGATGATGCCGCCGGTCGGGAAGTCCGGCCCCGGCAGCACCTCCATCAGGTCGAGCAAATTGGCTTGGGGGTTGTCGATCAGCAGGACGGCCGCGTCACACACTTCGCGGAGATTGTGCGGCGGAATGTCGGTGGCCATGCCGACGGCGATGCCGTCGGAGCCGTTGACCAGCAAGTTGGGGAACTTGCTGGGCAACACCAACGGTTCACGATATTTGCCATCGTAGCTGTCGATATAATCGACGGTATCGCTCTCAAGATCGGCCAGTAGCTCGGCGCCGATGGCGCTCAGGCGGGCTTCGGTGTAACGATGGGCGGCGGGAGGCAGGCCGGCGATCGAGCCGAAGTTTCCTTGCGAGTGAATGAGGCGATAGCGCATGTTCCAGTCTTGGGCCATGCGCACCAGCGTCGGATAGATGGACGCATCGCCGTGCGGATGATAGCGCTTCATCGTCTCGCCGATGATTCCCGCGCATTTGCTGGTGGAAGACGAGGGGCCGAGGTTCAGGTCGTTCATCGCTACGAGGATGCGGCGCTGCGACGGCTTGAGGCCGTCGCGCACATCCGGCAGCGC
>DHJA01000119.1:27913-28717 GCA_002404095.1 Planctomycetaceae bacterium UBA4732
CGGCTGATGATGACGCTCATCGCGTAGGTGAGATAGCTGTCCTTCAACTCATCGACAATGTTGAGCGAGGCGTTCCCGTCGTCGGGGAAGCCGTTGACGGCGGGGGTTTCGGGCGGAAGGGGCGGGGCGCCTGGCGGTGTGAGATCGTCCGGCACAGATACAGTCCTCGAAGTTCGTAGGGGGCGTCGGCGGGGCGGGCCGGCGGCTCATTGTCGCTTCATTTGACAAGGTTTATCTTACCAGAAAAGAGGCGCATCCTCTATGGGGGTTGCTGTTATCGAGGGAACCATTTTGTTTGGTCGCCAGACTAAAAGCGTGTAGGATGATTCTCGTCTCGCCCTTCGCTTTTCGGAGGAATCACCGTGCGCCGTTTGTTTGTCTTCACCGCCGCCGCTCTACTTGCCCTTATCGGCCCTTCCGGCGCGCTCCACGCCGCCGACAAGGGCGACGACGACACGCCCGCCGCCAAGAAAACACATGGATTGCTGACCCAGAAAGTAACCTGCGATTACAAGGACACGCCGTTGAAAGAAGTGGTTGACGACCTCAAGGAACAGGTCAAGGGCTTGCACGTCCGGATCGATTCCAAGGGCGGCGTGTCGGCCAACCAGACCATCACCTATTCCGGCAAGGACGTGACGGTGACTGATGCGCTGGACGCCATGTTCAAGAAAAACGGCCTGGGCTATGTCGTTGTTTCCAAGAAGGGCGACCCCTACGACGGCATCCTCCAAATCAAGCAAGGCAAGGAGCGCGGCCGTCCGCTCGACGACAAGTAGCAGATAGGGGCGAGGGGGGGGGGGT
>DHJA01000119.1:28815-29329 GCA_002404095.1 Planctomycetaceae bacterium UBA4732
CCCCCCCCCCCCTCGCCGGGTTACGCATCATGGCTAAAAGCCCCTTTTTAGACCCCGAATCCGCCGACGCCGACGGTCTTGTCGGCGTCGGCGGCGATCTGAGTCCCCGGCGCCTTCTTGACGCCTATCGCCGCGGCATATTTCCTTTCTTCGACGAGACGACGCCGCTCCTCTGGTGGTCGCCCGACCCACGCGCGATCTTCGAGCTGGACGGCTTTCACATCTCACGCAGTTTCGCCCGCACACTGCGCCAGGACCGTTTCACCGTGACAGTCAATCAGGCGTTCGGAGCAGTCATCCGCGGCTGCGCCGACCGGCCGGGCCAGGGCATATGGATCACGCCGGAGATGATCGCGGCGTACACCGTCCTGCACCGTCTCGGCTGGGCGCACAGCCTGGAGGTTTGGCGCGACGGCGAGCTAGGCGGCGGCGTCTACGGCGTGGCGATAGGCGGCCTGTTCGCTGGCGAGTCGATGTTTACACGGCTCCGCGACGGGTCGAAGGTGGCGCTGGC
>DHJA01000119.1:29553-29687 GCA_002404095.1 Planctomycetaceae bacterium UBA4732
CCTCAACGATCACACGGCCCGCCTCGGCGCCGTCGAGCTTCCGCGGAGCGCGTACCTGGCGCGTCTTCGCGCGGCGTTGGCTTGTGAAGCGGCGTTCGTTTAACGGAAAAGGCGGCCTCCTGCTCCCTCCCCCC
>DHJA01000205.1:0-17375 GCA_002404095.1 Planctomycetaceae bacterium UBA4732
CGGTTGAGGAACTCCGGCCGGAAGCTCTGCTCCATCACGCCTTTGAGCTTCTGCTTCATGGTGTCATACGTCGCCTCTTCACTGCGACGCGCCAGCGTGTGCAAGCCAAGCTCCTGGCGGCCGGCGATCTGCTCCGCCCCGATGTTCGTCGTCATGATGAGGATGCTGTTCTTGAAATCGACCGTGCGGCCCACGTTGTCGGTGAGCCGGCCTTCTTCCATGATCTGGAGCAGCATGTTCCAGACCTCGGGATGGGCCTTCTCGATTTCGTCCAACAGCACCACGCTGTACGGCCGGCGACGGATCTTCTCCGTCAACTGACCGCCCTCTTCGTAGCCGATGTAACCCGGAGGCGCGCCGATGAGCCGGCTGACGTTGTGCTTCTCCGAGTACTCCGACATGTCGATCTGCAGCAGGGCGTTCTCGTCGCCGAACATGAACTTGGCGAGTTGCTTGGCCAGCAATGTTTTGCCGACGCCGGTCGGCCCGGCGAAGATGAAGCTGCCGATCGGCCGCTTCGGATCCTTCAGGCCGGCCCGGCTCTTGCGCACCGCCTTGGCGATGGCCTGGATGGCTTCGTGCTGGCTGACGACCGTCTTGTGCAGATCGTCTTCCATCGTCAATAGCCGGGCGGTTTCGTCGCTGTTGATGCGCGTCAGCGGCACGCCGGTCATCTTGCCGACGACCTCGCGGACCACTTCCTCATCGACGACGCCGCCGACTTCCTTCGATTTGTCGCTCCATTCGCGCGTGATGCGTTCCTTGTCGCGCTTGATCTTGTCGGCTTGGTCGCGGAAATGGGCCGCTTTCTCGAAATCCTGCTCGGCGACGGCCGCTTCCTTCTCCTGGTTGAGCGACTCGATCTTGCCGTCCAGTTCCTTGAGGTTCGGCGGCTTGGTCATCGCTTTGAGGCGGACGCGGGCGCCGGCCTCGTCGATCACGTCGATGGCCTTGTCCGGCAGACACCGGCCGCTGATGTAGCGGTCGGACAGCTCGACGGCCGCTTGCAACGCCTCGTCCTTGATCTGGACGCGGTGATGCGCCTCGTAGCGGTCGCGCAACCCTTCGAGGATTTTGATCGTCTCTTCCTTCGACGGCGGGTTGACGATGATCTGCTGGAAACGCCGTTCGAGGGCGCCGTCCTTCTCGATGTACTTGCGGTACTCATCGAGCGTCGTGGCGCCGATGCACTGGATTTCGCCGCGGGCCAGGGCGGGCTTCAGCACGTTGGAAGCGTCAATGGCGCCTTCGGCGCCGCCGGCCCCGACCAGCGTGTGCAGCTCGTCGATGAACAGGATGGTGTTCTTGGCGCGGCGCACTTCGTTCATTACAGCCTTGATGCGTTCCTCGAACTGGCCGCGATACTTGGTGCCGGCCACCATCATCGCCAGGTCCAGTACGACGATGCGGCGGTCGCGCAGCAGGTCGGGGACGTTGCTGTCGATGACCATTTGGGCCAAGCCTTCGACGATGGCGGTCTTGCCGACGCCGGCTTCGCCGAGGAGGACGGGGTTGTTCTTGGTGCGGCGGCTGAGCACCTGGATGACGCGCTCGATCTCGTTGGCCCGGCCGATGACCGGGTCGAGTTTACCTTGGCGGGCGAGTTCCGTGAGGTCGCGCCCAAAACTATCGAGGGCCGGGGTCTTCGACTTGCCTTTGCTCGGCTGCCGTTCGCTGCCGCCGCTGCCGCCACTTTCTTCGGTCGCCATATTGTGCCCCAAAAGATTCAGGACTTCCTCACGCACGTCTTCGAGCTTGAGACCGAGATTCATCAGAACCTGGGCCGCCACGCCTTCCTGTTCGCGGAGTAGGCCCAGCAACAAGTGTTCGGTGCCAACGTAGTTGTGGTTGAGGTTCCTAGCTTCCTCAATGCTGTATTCGATAACTTTTTTGGCCCGGGGCGTTTGGGGCAACTTGCCCATCGTCACCATGTCGGGCCCCGACTGGACGATTTTCTCGACCTCCAGACGAATCTTACGGAGGTCGATGTCGAGGTTTTTGAGGACGTTGGCGGCGACCCCGGAGCCTTCCTTGACCAGGCCGAGGAGGATGTGTTCCGTGCCGATGTACTCGTGATTGAAACGCTGGGCCTCCTGGTTGGCCAGCTGCATCACCTTACGGGCGCGATCCGTGAAGCGTTCATACATTCCAGCCGTCTCCGACAGTCCGCGGCTCCGTCCGGCGCGCCGCGTCGGCCGGCGCGGGTTGGGATAAGCCATCAGGTTGTCCTAGTGTCGATCGTAGCGGATTTCCCATTACTCTCATACATCCCTAATCGCCCCAAGCGGCGCGCGAACTGGCGCGTCGTCCCGTGGCGGCACGGCAGGGCATTCCCGGGAAGGTGGAGGAATGTCCCGAAAAAATAGGGGTGAGAAGAGGGGGAAGAGGGATGGCCGACCCTGAACCCTAATGTGATTGTAGTGTGAGAAGGTAAATGAATCAAGGCGGGGAACGCGGGCGGGACCGCACCAACTCCGTTTACGTTTCGCGCGAATCGCGCGAAACGTAAACAATGCGTTTACGGCTTCTTCTCCTCCGGCGGGACCAACAGCATCACGCCCTTTATGCCGGCGCCCTTGGCCTTGTCCTCCACGAACACGGTGTCGCCGTGCGGTACATCGGGAGAAGCGTCCAGGAGCAACGTGGTATGCTCCGGCGTTTGCCTCACGAAGCTGGCCATCTCCGCTTCTAACCGTTCACGCGGCACTTCCTTGTCTTCGATACGAAAGACCGTCTTTCCGTTCTCGCGTCGAGCGGAAACCATGATCATCTGTTTCTCCACTTCCGCCGGCGTTATGACACGCGGCCCGACTTGGCCGGCTCTGGCGTTCGGTGCCTCTAGCCGCTTTTCAAGCACCGAATAGGTGAACAACAGAATGAAGAACACGAGCAACACCATCGTCACGTCGATCAATGGCGTCATATCGACGTGCGTCTCGTCTTGCTCGGGAGTCGGCAGCGGTTCAAAGGCGACCGCGTCGGCGAAGACGGGATGGTCCTCAAACTGTTTCCAGTCGGGGTCGTCAGGGCCGCGCACTTCGTCCGTCGGCCCCCATTCGCCTTCTTCCAGGTTTTCCAGGACTTGCTGCAACGACAAGTCCGACCGCACCTGCGGCGATCCCTCTTGTCGGACTTTCCAGGTCGTCATGGTTGTTTATCACTCACGCCGGTGTATTTGCGGTCAATTTTGGAACGAAACGACGGCTGTTCCAACGCCACGGTCAAATCGCGCACGTCGCCGGAGGGAACTTCCGCGTTGGCGTGGATAGTCAAATTGATATGCTCTTTGTTCGCCAGCAGGATCGCCAGATGGTCCAGGAGTTCCTGGCGCGTCGCCAGGTTTCGCGCGTCGGCTTTGGCGCCGACGCCGAGGGAATAGACCTGAATAGGGTCGCCGGCGGCGTTCTTGACCAGATTGATCCCGACCCAGACTTCATCCGGCGCGTTGACGACGGAAGCATAGACGGCAGGCGGCGTAGCAATCTGCGGGCCGGCGGCGCTGGTTTCAGGGTTGGTGGTCAGCATGAAGAAGATCAGCAGCACAAGGCTCACGTCGATGAGCGGAATCATATCGACTTCCGAGTCTTCATCGTCGATCTTGCGCTTCCAATGGAAACCAGTCTCGATAGGCTCCATCGGCTCGACTTGGCTCTCAATCTCCGGTTCGGTCGCCGGCTTGGGCAGGTAGACGGCGAACTCGCTCATACCGCCGAGGGCCGTCCATTCGGAGGTGCCGGACGGCCGCAGCATGTCGCCCTCAAGGAGCCGGCCTTGCTGCACCCAGTCGGCCACCACGTCGAACGGCACTTCCTTGTAGACGGTGTTGCCTTCGATGATCCATACGTCAAGAAAGCGGCGTTTTGCGGCCATGTGAAACCCACCTTTTCAAAACAAGCCCTGAGCGCGAGCGAGGGGTTTTGTCCTTTTATCCCCGTGTGACGCCAGCTGGAACGGCGCCTGGAACCGACGCACTCGCCTTGCCAACCGGCATCTTGACGTTTTGCAACAAAAACAAGAGCCGATGGGCGGCGCTCTTCATGCGCAGCTCGAAACGGCCGACCCACGACTTGAGCAAGACGTGGGAGAAGACGAGCGGAATGGCCGTGATAAGACCCATCGCCGTGGCGAACAAGGCGAGGCCGATGGCGCCGGCCTGTCCTCCCACGCCACCGCCGCCGCCCTGATGCGCGGCCTCTTCGATGGCGTTAAAGGTGTTAATCATGCTGATGACGGTGCCGAACAGACCGACCATCGTGGCGATCTTGGCGATGGCCAGAATGGGCGGCAACAGGAAATTAAGGTCGGGCGTGATCTCTAATTCAATGGCGTTGGCCATGCCGCGGCGGACGGCGGCAAGCCCTTGTTTATGCGCCTCCAAGCCGGCGACGTAAAGACGATGCGGGATGATCTCGGTGCGTTCCTTGCAGTAGCGCAGCGCCCCTTCGACGCCTTCCTTTTCGAGCCTTTGTTGGAAGGCGGGTAGAAATTCGCTCATGGAGACGCTGCCGTTGTAGTTGAGCAGCAGCCGCCAGATGACCAGCGATAGGCCGACCACGGACATAAGCGCCATCGGAACGGCGAAATACCAGTCGTCGTGGCAGAACTTGAAAAAGGCGTTCATGCGAAGTTTCCGGATCGAGAGAGAATGCGAACGGAACGTCCGATTGGTGCGGAACCTATCTATCTTTGTACAACGGGCGATGCGGCTTCGCTAGGGGGGCGATGGGTCTCGCTTACGCTCGACCCACTCTACATCACTTACCGAGGCTTGGTTTCGCCTCACCCGTGTTGCGTTTAATCCAAGCACGCAGGGCTTCTTCCTTGGCCGTCAGGGGGATGAAACGGACGGAGCCGTCGCACATCACGGCCCAGAAGCCGCCGTTGCTCAAACCGCCGACTTTCGGCAGCAGCTTGCCGGCGTCAAAGGGGATGTCGTCCGGTTTGCTCCACGGCACGGCCTTTTTCGCTTCGACAAACAGGATAGTGTTGGAGAGTCCGTCCGGGATGTCGAACGGGTAGCGCAGACCGTTATCAAACCGACCAGGTTTCGGGTTAGCTGGCGGTTCAAGCATGGCGCCCTTGCCGGCGAACGCCTGGAAGAACGTCTCATGGTTCTTGTAGGCTTCGGTATCCTTGGGCGCGAAGATTTCTGGCATTTTCGCCAGCAGTTTCTTGTTGTGTTCGCTGTCCCACGGCTCGTCGAGGTGGAACTCGCCGTATAACTTGCCCCCTTCGGTGTAAGGCAGAAGGAGAACGCGCCAGCTCAGCAAGGGCTTGCCGCTCTTGTCGTATAAATCCGTAGGCAGCGTTCCAAGGGCGTCGGCGTAGCTCATGGACGCCAGCGCCAGTTGCTTTAGGTCGTTGGGGATGGTGTCGCTCTTGGCCGCTTTCTCCATCCTACTCGCGCCCTCGGTCAGCGCGGCCTTTGTCGCATCGGGGTCGATTTTCAGCGCGGTTTCGACTGTCACCGTCGCGCCCTTCGGATCGGCTTTGGCCGCCTTCAGCGCCGTTTGAACATCGTCGAGGAGCGCCGTCATCTTGGGGGATTGCACATATTTGGAAAACGTCGCCGCCTTCAGCGCGAACTGGTCGCGGACCACGCCCAAGGCGGAGTCCAGACTGGCCGCCGCTGCTTTCGCGTCCGCCTCATCGGCGAAGGTCAACCGCAGATTCGCTTTGAGTTGGTCGTTCAGGTCCACGACCAGCGTAACGAATTGGGCCTTCGACAGAGGCGCATAAGGCTTAACCGACGGAGGTAGTTTGTCCGCCTGCCAATATATTCTGGCGTATGCCGGCCAGTTCATGCCGACCACGACCAGATGCTTTTCCGCCGCCAAGCGCAACGCCGGGAGCGCCGGTCCCTCTTTCTTGCCCGGCGTCCCATGCAGGTAGTTGTCCATGGAGTTCTTAAAGCCGACTATAAACGTGCGTTCGTCGAAAAAGTGGACCGGGAGGCTGTCCTTGCTAATTACGGAGGGTGTGTGGCCGTCGGTTGGGGTTATAGAGACTATGCGAGATTCGATCTTTGCGATTGCTGCTAGGACTACTTTTCGGTCGTACGGCTTGAGCGTGGTCACAGCGGTTAGGGAGAAACCCTTCCCGCTGAACTCGGTGAGGCGCTCGACCTCCTCGGGGGCCGCGCCCCATTCGCTGTTTATCGGCTGGAGATGTTCGAGCGGCGCGAGGAAGTTCAGTGGGCCGAGAAAGTCCAGTGGGCTGCGGAAGTCTTGTAAGGGCGCCGGCACTTTCATGCCGATCTCGCGCCACGTCTGGACCAACGGGTGCTTCGACAAGTCGGCGATGCGGACGGTCACGAAAACCACGGCATCGGACGGAACAAAGTCGAGGGGCGTGGCCGCGGCTTTCGGCGGCGGAGCGCTTTTGTCGGCCGCGTATCCATTCGGCAGGGCCGTCAGGAAGAGGACGACGGCCGCCGCTGGAAGGCAGCGGCTGGCGATTCGGAGGAGACGTTTCATGGTTGTCCTTTCCAAAGAGGTGAGGCGAACGCCGGGGCCGACGCGGCCGGCCGGCGCGACAGGAATCGCTCCATGATGCGGCCTGCCGGCCGTCGTGTCAACAAAAAAGGAATTCACGGCCGCAGCGCCCGCAACAACCCTTCCGCCTTGTGCAGCGTCTCGGCGTATTCGTCCTCGGGGTCCGAGTCGGCCACGACGCCGCCGCCGACGGGAAATTGCATCCAACCACGGCCGATGGTGAACGTGCGGATCAGAATGTTCGTGTCCATCGAGCCATCGAAGCCGATGTAGCCGAGACTGCCGCAATACGGACCGCGCGCCGTCGGCTCCAACTCGGCGATGATCTCCATTGCGCGCACCTTCGGCGCTCCCGTCACCGAGCCGCCGGGGAACGCCGCCCGCAACAGGTCCACCGGCCCCAGCCCCGGCCGCAGTCGGCCGCGCACCTCGGATACCAGATGATGAATGTGTTCATACGTTTCCAGCCGGCACACGGCCGGTACGCGGATCGAACCGTAAGCCGCGACTCGGCCCAGGTCGTTGCGCAGTAGGTCCACGATCATGACGTTTTCGGATCGATCCTTTGCGGAGTGCATAAGGTCGTATATCTGACGGCGATCTTCCTCCGGCGTGGCGCTGCGCGGCCGGGTGCCCTTAATGGGCCGCGTTTCGATCTCGCCGTTTTCGACGCGCAGGAAACGCTCCGGCGACGCGCTGGCGATCACGAAATCGCCGAGGTCGAAGTAGCCGGCGAACGGAGCGGAGTTGCGCTCGCGCAGCCGGCGGTATAGTTCCAACGGATGCCGATCGGCCCGGTGAAGCAGACGCTGTGAGAGATTGACCTGGAAGCAGTCGCCGGCGTGGATGTACTCGACGGCGCGGCGAACTGCCTTCAGGTAGCCGGGCCGATCAAAGTTGCTGGAGACGCCGGGCAGACCGGGAAGCGGAGAGAGACGGCCGGGAGCGACCTCGAAGGCGGTCCTTACTCGATAAGGCGGAATCTCGGCGCCGTTCGCCGCCAATAATCGCTTCACGGCGTCGAGACGCATCGCCGCCCGACGATTTCGGTTGGCCGGATCGCACTCCGGTAAGCCGGTGGAGATGATCCACCCCCGCCCTTGAGCGTGGTCGAAGGCGACGACCCAATCATACAAACCAATCGCTATATCGGGGGTCTTGAATTGGTCGCGCCGCGCCCGCGGCAGACGTTCGATGTGATGGCAAAGGTCGTAGCCGAACAGTCCAGCGGCGCCGCCCTGGAACGGCGGCAGATCGGGTATTCTTTCCATGCGGTAACGCTTCAACCAGCTGGCCAACGCGGGGAATGGGTCGCTCCACCAGCGCCCGCTTTCGCCGTCGTTTATCCTCCCACGTCGCGTCGTCATCCAGCTGAAAGGCTGGGCCGTCACGAACGAATAACGGCCCACGTCGGGATGGTCGCCGGCGCTGTCCAGAAATAAGAGATGAGGGAGAGACGAAAGCCGTAAACAGACCTGCCACGGATCGGGCGCCGGCGTCAGTTCCTCGACCAACGGCCGGATCGGCTCAATTTCCGGCGATAGGTGATTCATTCGACGGCCTTTCCTCGTCGCGCAGAAAAGGGCGGGGAGACCCCGCCCCTACAGCGATTTTGGTAGGGGCGGGGTCTCCCCGCCCTTTTGAGAGCGGCTCTCTTCCGGTACCGTCAGGAAGCCCCAACGCAATTCCTGATCTTGCGTATAGTTCTTGCCCAGCGTGAGGGCCGTCACGGCCTTGGCCATCTCCCAACCAAGGTAAAAGGCATGCGACGGGTCCACCGGCTCGCGCCGTTGCATCTCCTCGAACAGGACAAACGGGTCCGTCCCCTCCAAGTGCATTTTGTTGTTTACGACGTGCAGCCGGCTGCCCTCGGCGAACAGACGATAATTATGATCCGATATATGTGAAGCAAGGTCCGCCAGCACCGCCGGCCCATGTTCGCGCAACTTCGGATCGCGAAGCAGCACCAGTTCCGGCGCCAGATGTTTGGGCAAGACGCGCCGTGTGCAAGCGTGATAAACCAAACGCCTCGCCAAATCCAACTCGCGCACACAACTACGGCACCAGTTGATAACCTGCGTCGTCAGCACACTGCGAACGCCGACCTCCTGGCAGAATCCGAGCAATAGCGCGTTCAGCCCGGCCGAGTCCGCGTCGGTCAGCTCCGTCAGATTGCCGACGCCCATCATCATCTCGGCGCCGGGATAACGGCGCCGTACTTCGAGATAGCGCCCCAGCGACTCCGCGAAGCCGAAGCCGATCGGCTCGATCACCGGGTCGATGCGGAACAGTACGCCCCAGGCCGTCAGCTTGTCGATTGTGGCGTCCAGCCCTTCCAATGTGGCCAGCATGTCGGGCAGGACGACGACCTCGCAGCCCCACGACCGCGCGGCCGTGACATTGCCGCTGTTGACGCTAAGCACCAACTCGGCGCCGGCCTGCACCGCCGCCTCGACCTCCACCGTATTGAAGCTGTCGATGGATACGCGCAATCCTACGTCGCGTAGCGTCTTCACCGCATCGCCGACGCCGGCCCAGGCGTCGCCGGGGTCGCAGCCTACGTCGATGAGGTCGGCGCCGTCGGCGGCCAGCGATCGCGCCTGCGTCAACAATTCGGCGCGGGTCAACCGTTGAGCAGAGTTGATTTCAGCGATAATGGCGATGTCGTAAGCGCCATATCCCGTATCGCTTGGTTTCGATGCGCTGAAGAAATCGGGCAGGTCGCGCAGGTCTTTGGGGCCGCGTTCGACGGGGACGGCCGTGAGCGCTTGCAAGGCGGCGAGGTCGCCGGCGCACAAGCCGGGCAGCACAATACGACTAATCCCCTCCGGTATGTGCATATGACGTGCGATCCAAGGCGTCGCAGCGAGGGCGGCGACGGTGATGGGCAGCACGGTCACGCTGTAGTCGAAGCCGGCGCGCGGCGCGAGGTTGAGCAGCGTGTGCCGCAGGGCAGTCTCGGCCAGCTTGCCGGTCACGAACAGCAGATGGGGACGTTCCATATCTTCAGGATAAACGATGCGGCGGCGGGTTGCTGTAGCGAATCGCGCCGGCGTCCACTCGCCCGCCGGCGCGCTTGAACCGTTGGTTCGTCGCCTGCCATACCAGTCCCGCGAAGATCGCCCAGGCGACAAGGCCCGCGAACGCGCAGCCGAGCAGCTGGCCGGGAATATCCTGATTAAAAGGAGTGTCGTATCCAAAGGGGAGATATAAGCCGAAGACCGCCGGCGGCGTTAGGCCGCCCTCTATCATGGCTATCCAAAACGCTATCCTCCAGTCCGGCCCTAGAAACCACCCGACGAAGCCGCAGGGCAGCCAAAGCAGCCAATGGCCGACCGACAAACCGACAACCGTCAGGATCGTGTACAGCACGGCGCGGGCGGACGTGCGGCTGACCAGCGAGAACCATAGGCCGACGCTGGCCATCGCCGCGGCGTAGACGCACCACGCCAGGACGAGCAGCGGCGCCGCCAGAAAGTGCAATCCGCCTGTGACAACGCCCAGACCCCATACGAAAACCAGCAACCCCGCCATCCAGCGCACACTCAGGATCGCGCCCAGCCATTTGCCATAGAGGATATCTTCGCTACTTAAAGGGCTAGTTAACAGACTGTCGAAGGTTTCCCGATCGCGCTCGGCGCGGATGCTGTACGCCGCGCGGATCGCAACGCCCAGCAGGGTCAGACAAGCCATAATCGTTCCTACGACGCGCACCCAGCCGTTCCATGCTCCGCGCCATTCTAACCAGAAAAAATTGTAGTTATAGCCATAACTTCTGCTGGCGAATTCGAGCCACGACCAAAGAAGGAATGTGATGCTGCCGCCGATTAGGAGGATCACGGGAAGAAGGATGTACCACCGACCGGCAGCACCGCGTTCAGCGTGGACCTCCTTCCATATCATCGCCCGATCGCCGACCGGCGGCCGTCGCGGCGCCCTCTTTGCGCGCGGCGGCCGCGGCTCGCGCAGACTCGCCCGCCGCAATAAGACCGACGCCGTGAGGACGCTTGCCAGCGCGACCACGCCATGAAAAAGGGAGTAGGCGCCGAGAGCGCGCGGCAAGCTTACCTCAATGGGGTCGCCGCTGAGGAAGATACTGCCCACGGCCTTGATAGGGTTGCCGGTTTCGATCACGCCGATGATATTTTCCAAAAACACCGACTCGGGCGAGCCGACAAAGGACCAGTGCGCTAGATAGAACAAAACCACGTTGCCCAGCACACACAGCATGACGTACAGGAGGATAAAGCCGTAAGCCAGCAACAGGGCGGCGCGCGGCGGTCGGGCGATCACCGACGCCAGCAGACTGACGCCGGCCACGCTCGCGAGGGTGACGGCCGTGCCCGCGAAGCCTGCCAGGACGAGGTGCGGGTCCACGCCGCCCAGAAACTGCACCGCCCCCAGCACCGGCAGGCCGGCCAGCAACAACAGGCCCAGATGCGCCATGCGCGAACCGAGCTTGCCCAGCACGATTTCATGGCTGCGTAAGTCGGTGACAAGGAGGAACTGAATTGTCTTCTTTTGTTTCTCGTCCGCGATGGCGCCAGCCGTGTACGCCGGCGTGAGCAGCACCATTAGCACGAATTGAGTGATCAGAAAGGTATAGAAGAAATGCTCGGCGAACCGGGCGACCTGGCTATTGGACGGCGGCCCGTATCGGCCTATCGACTCGCTCCAATACATCATTGCCAGCACGGCGAACAGGATAAGCAGGTAGGCGCCGCGGACGAAATAGGTGCGGGCGCGGCGGGAAGTGCGGACGAGGTCGTACCAAAGAATGGGGCCGAACGCCTTGAGCCAGCCGCGTCGAAAAAGCACGGCCGCGACGACAAGCAGACAGGCCGACGCGAGGATGGACGCCCACGGCGGCCAGTCGCCGGCGTAGACGACGAGGACGGCCGCGGCGGCGATCATGCCGACAAAGCTGAGGCGCTCGATCCAGGCGCGCGGCGTATTCGACCAGGGGATAGAGCGTCGCAAACGGGCCAGGAATGGGGCGACCGGAAGGGGCATGACTGCTAGACCGCCAACTGTTAAGGGCGCGGGCAATAATGAACTCGCCAAAATCAATTTGCAATCGTTCCGTAAGGCAAGCCATTGTTTTTCGCGCCGTCCCCTTCGCCGAAGCGAGCCGCGCGCAACGGCGTCAGGTCCAGCGTCGCCGCCTTGCCGTCGATGACCAACTCGGCGACAACCTCTCCCGCGGCCGGCGCCATTAAGATGGATCGGCCAGCAAAGCCGACGGCGCCATAAACTCCATCCAACCCCGGAAGGCGATCCAAGATCGGCAGGCCGTCGGGCGTTACCACTTGCAGGGCGCCGTAGCCGCCGCGGCCGTAGCTGCGGTGCAGCCCCGGAAAACGCCGACTCAGGCGCTGACGGACCCCCGGCAGCCAATCGCCGTCGGCCGCTTCGTTGTACTCGTCGGGATTGATCGGCTCTTTCGTCTCGGCGGCGCTCAGGGGGCCGACTTGAAGGCCGTCGGCGGATGCAGGACGGAAATACAACCCTTGCGCGAAGTCGATGGTAACGACAGTGCGTCGGCCGCCGTCGATCGGTCGGCGGAAGAACGCCGCCTGCGTGCGCCGGACTTCCACCGCCAGCGCGGTCTTGTACGGCTTCAAAAGCCGCGGCGTCCACGGTCCCGTCGCCAGCACCACGGCGCCGCAGGTATACGGCCCTTCATTGGTCTGAACGCCGACGACTTTGCCCTTCTCCACGTCCAGCCCTTGCACTTCCACGCCTTGACGGAGATCGGCCCCATGCCGTCGGGCGGATTCGGCCAGACCCGTCAGCACTTGCACCGGATCGACGCAGCCGGCGTCTGCCTCGAAGACGGCCAATTCGTCCTCCGCCAGGCGAGCGTTGGCGTCGATCTCCGTCAGCTCCTGACCGCCAATCGGCCGCACATCGACGCCGGCCTCGCGCTGCGCGGCGAGGTTGGCGTCCAGTGCCGCCCGGTCGCTTTCGCGGACGATCAGCACCATGCCGGCGCGCGTGAAGACGGGCGGACTGCCGAGGGATTCGTGGAGATGCGCGTAGAAACGGAGGCCGCCGCGCGCCATCGCGGCGGCGACAGGGACGCCATCATGCTGGAAGAGCAGGCCGGCCGACTTGCCACTGCCGCCGGCGCCGAAGAAGGACTTCTCCAATAAGACGACGCGCCCCGCGCGGCGCCGCGCGAGACGGCTGGCAGCGCTCAGGCCGACCGCGCCGCCTCCGACGACCAGAATGTCGCACGCCTGGGACATCACGCGGCCCTTTTCATCCGACCGAGGGAGGCGCCGGCGATGAGGCGACGCCTTCTCCTTTATCTTAGCAAAGTCGTTTCGGCCGGACGGAGGTCAACGGAAACCTTACCGAATCGGCAAGCACTGGCATTGCAATTGCTAGATATATCAAGTGTTGGCAAGCCGGAAGCGTAGAGCCACCCGAAGACGCGGTGCAATCGCTGAAACCATCCTCCGGGTGGCTCTACGCCCCCGGCTCGCCGATGTTTGCCGATTTGTATCGCGCGGGAACTCTGGAGGCGGTCGTGTCTCAATATAAAACGCCTCTTGGATTAGGCGCCTCCCTTGCGGCTCCGATTGAACAAACGCCAATTTCTACCGAGGAAATCTGCCACGACTTAGGCCAATGCAAAGACGACTTTCTGGCGGTATTGGCTCACGAATTGCGCAACCCGCTGGCGCCCATTCGCTACGCGCTTCAGGTCTTGAAGCAACCGGGCGTCGGCGGCCCGACAGTGGATCGACTGCATGAAATGATGGAACGCCAAGTAGCGCACCTAAGCCGTATGGTTGATGATCTCATGCTTGTCTCTCGCCTCACTCAAGGCCGCATTGTGCTACGCAAGGAGGCGGTGAACGCGGCCGTACTCCTGGGCCGCGCGGCAGAGGCCATGCAGCCGCGTTTCGAGGAACGACGGCAAATACTGACGGTATGCGCGCCGGCTGAATTGTGCTTGGAGGGGGACCCGACGCGGCTCGAACAGGTTCTCCTCAATTTGCTGCATAACGCTTCCAAATATACCGACCCCGGCGGTCGCATTTGGTTGTCCGCGGAAAGGAAGGGTGATGAAGTTTTGATTCGGGTGAAAGACGCCGGCATCGGCATCGCCGCTGTGATGCTGCCATTCATATTCGATCCGCTGGTGCAGGGGGAACGGCGTCTCGACCGTTCCAGGGGCGGCGTGGGAATTGGCCTAACTCTTGTCCGCAAAATGGTCGAGTTGCACGCCGGAACGGTAGAGGCTTATAGCGCCGGCGCTAGTCGAGGCGCCGAATTCGTGGTTCGTTTGCCCTGCCTGGCAACAGACCGAATCCCTTCCGCATAAGCAGAGCCAGGGCGAGCCGCCGGGTTCATCCCATTAGCATCTACATAAACGCCCGTTTCTTCAATTCCATGCTCGGCGTAAAACGCCGGCCATGTCGCGCCGCCAGCGATTCCAGCGCCTCCACCACGGCCGCCAAGCCGCGCTCGTCGGCATAGCGCAACGGCCCGCCGCGGTGCGGCGCCCAGCCCGTGCCCAGCACCATCGCCAGGTCGATGATCTCGGCCGTCTCCGCCAGTCCTTCGCCCAATACCATCGCCGCTTCGTTGACCATCAGCAGCACCAGCCGGTCGCGCGCCTCCTCGGCCCGAACCTCCGGCGGCAGCCCCTGACTCACCGCCGCGCCCTCTCCCGCCGCCTCGACCCGCAGCAAGTTTTCGGCCAAGTGATTCGGCGTGCGCGCCCGGCCGCGATGGGTGTAGAAGCCGCGGCCGCTCTTCTGGCCCAGCCAACCTTTTTCGCGCATCGCATCGAAAGCCGTGTTGTCGCCGAAGCGCTCGGCCAACAGCGGCGCCATCGACCGGGCGACATGCGCCGCCACGTCCAGGCCGATTTGGTCGAGTAATTCCAGCGGCCCCATCGGCATTCCAAAGCGCTTCATCACATGGTCGATCTCCGTTATCTTCATTCCCTCGGCGACGAGCAACGCCGCTTCGCCGAGATAGGGGGTCAGGATGCGGTTGACGACGAAGCCGGGACTGTCGCGCACCACCACCACCGGCGTCTTGCCCAGCGCGATCGCCCACTGCACCAGCGTTGCGACCGTGCGTTCGTTGGTCGCGCCGGCGCGCACTACTTCGACGAGCGGCATCTTGTGGACGGGGTTGAAGAAGTGCATTCCGCCCACGCGCTCCGGATGCGTCAAACCTTCTTCAAGGCTTCCCACTCGTAGCGATGAAGTATTCGTCGCCAGCACCGTCGTCGGCCGCGTTAGGCCGTCTAGCTCACGGAAGACGGCTCGCTTGGCGTCAAGGTCTTCCGCCGCCGCTTCCACGACAATATCCACGTCGTAAAAGCCGTCCCACGCCGTGGTCCCGCGCACGGCCGCGAAACGCTTCTTTGCTTCCTCTTCGGACAGCACTCGCCGTTGCACCGCCTTGTCGAACAGGTCTTTGATGCGCTTTAAACCCGCGTCGAGGGCGGCCTGGTTGATCTCGCGCACCACGACCCGGGCGCCGCGAATGGCGGCCAATTGAGCAATGCCCGCCCCCATAACTCCCGCACCGACGACGCCGACGTTGCGTATCTCCGGCGCCGCGACGGCGCGGAGCGCGTCCGGCAGTTTTCGCGCCTTCTCGCCGCGCACCCAGAGCGAGATGAGATTGCGGCACGCCGGGCTGACGGCCAACCTTCCGGCCGCCGCTCGCTCGTAGGCCAACCCGGCGGCCACGCCCTCCTTCAAACCGACGCGGACGGCTTGCAACGCCTCGGCCGGAGCCGGCATGTCGTCCGGAACGCGATTTCGCAACACGCGCTCGGTGGCCGTGAACAGCAGGCCGCGGCTGAGGGCGGTCGATTCGGTGAGCCGTTGGCCCCACGTCCGCAACGGCAACCCCTTCAACGGCCTTTTGCCTTGCTGAATCGCCTTGATTCCTAAATACGCCAATTGCGACCGCAATTCGGACTCATTCGTCGGCGCCACGTCGGCCAATCCCCAGCGCAGCGCCTCACGCGCCCCGAGTCGCTTGCCCTCCAGGATCATCTCCAGCGCCCGCCGTAGGCCGACGACGCGCGGCAACCGTTGCGTGCCTCCCCAGCCCGGAAGGAGGCCGAGGCTCACTTCCGGCAAGCCGAGTTGTGTTTTGGGATTGTCGAGGACGAGACGGTAATCGCAGGAGAGGGCCAGTTCGAGACCGCCGCCGAGACAGGGGCCGTGGATGCCGGCCAGCGTCGGCATGGGCAGGGCGGCGAGTTTGTCGAACAGACGTTGGCCTTGGGCGGACAAGGCTTCCGCCTCGGCCGCGTCGGCGATTTCGAGAAAGCCGTGGAGGTCGGCGCCGGCGAGGAAACCGCTCGGCTTGCCGCTGCGCACGACGAGCAAGGGCAGGCGCGCTTCGGCGGCGACAGCATCAAGGGCGGCGTCGAGGTCGGTCATCAGCCGGCGCGAGAGCATGTTGTGCGTCTGGCCGGGCGCGTCGATTTTGAGAAAGGCGCTGCCGTCGCGGTCTTTCTCGACCACGACGGTTTCGGATTGGAAGAGGGGCATGAAGCGATTCCTGCAGTATAATGGGCACGCTCATCGGGCGAACCTCGCCAGCGCCGCCGCTTCGACTTCCTCCAACGAAACAACGTCCGCCGGGTTCGCCGCGTGATCGGCCAGCCGGCGGTCGAGTTCCCGCCGCTTCGTCTCGGAAAGCGGCGGCGGTTGCTCGGCCGCTACGCTATCGAGAATCTCCTGGGCCAAAGCGATCCGATCCGCGACGGTCATCCGGTCGATGTCCAATTGTTGTAAAATCGCTGTCATATCGCCCCTGGTGAATTGCTCAGGCGAATGCGCACTTCAGCATAGTCGAGCGCGCCAGATTTCACCTTTGCGCATTGTCAGTTTCCTGGCCAGCGTGGCGTTCGACGAGGTCGAGAGCATGGGAACTGGCCAACTCCCAAGCGTCGAACTCGGCTTGCAGTTCGGGGGGGACTTCCAGTGGTCCATCGCATATCACGATTTCCACTCGCGCACCTTCCGGCAACGCCTTAACAGGGATTATGACGCCATCCTTGACGACGCCCCATGTTGTGTTTGACATATGCTTTTCCCTCCCCGCGGACGCCGGCAGGTACTTTATCGGCGAACTCACCACGCCTATTCTTCATGGCGAATCCATCGATGCGCCAGTTTCGTTTCCTGCATCGTATCGAGTCGGGTGCGGTGAAGAAGTGTGCCCTGCCGAATTGTGCCAAATCCCATCCGACCTTGTATAGTGTACATCAGTTCATTAGCCTATGGGGTTGACTAACCCACGGCGTCCCGTAGGTCTTTCCGCCATGCCCCTCGACGATCAAACCCTTGTGCGGTCCTTATTAGAGCAACATATCCTCCAGGTCTTGGCCGGCCTCGCCGCTTTGCCTCCCCTCAAGACCACGCTCACCGTCAAGGCCGACGGCGCGGCTTACGTCGTTAGCATCACGGCCATTCCCGGCGGCGTTCGCGCCGCGGCCAAGCTTACCGCTTGCGAGAGGGACGCACTGGTTGCCTTGTCCAAAGCGACAAGGCGTATGACCGGCTCGGAGATTTTGAAGGCGATGGACCGCGTCGGCGTCCGCTGGTCGGAGGTGACGCTGTGGCGTTCGCTGTCTCACCTTGTAAAGCTCGGCTACATCGACAACAGCAAAACGGCGCCGCAAGGCTATCAACTCGTGGCGTCGCCGCTCCCTTCGCAGCATTCCGCGTAATCTCGCCCAATTTACTCTGTAGAAAACACTGGTTCCCACGCTCTGCGTGGGAACCCACGGGTGCGACGCTCTGCGTCGCGTCCGGCGCCGGGCAGCGGCTCACCGTGGGTTTGGGACGCAGAGCGTCCGGTGCTCTCGTTCCCACGCAGAGCGTGGGA
>DHJA01000205.1:17445-17963 GCA_002404095.1 Planctomycetaceae bacterium UBA4732
CACGCAGAGCGTGGGAACCAGGTGTTTCTCAATCGCTTTCTATCCTGTCATCGCCCATTTTGCGGCATTTACTATCTGCAAGATAGGAAGAGCGATATACGTTTGTTCCCATTGAGCGAAGATGATGGACTCCACGCTCTGGGCCGCGTCTTATCCGGAATAAAGGAGGGAAAATGAAGGTTTTGTTGTGTCCGCTTCTCTTGTTCGCGTCCGGCTTCGCCTACGCCGACCCGCCGCCTCCCGTACCCGCGCCGCCGGCGCTCGTCGTGCCCAAGTCGGTGACGACCAACAAGCGCGGCACCGCTGTCATCGAAGTGACGACTTCGGGCAAGACCGTGGTGGTCGCCAATCCTTTTGACGACGTGACCGATGTCTTTCGTCTCTATTCAGACGATCCGACCAAATACGTCTTCCGGTTCGAGGGAGACGCGGCCGGCAGCTACAAACTCCTCTTTATCACCAGCGTTGGCGACAAGCCGGTGCTGGCGCCTTGCATCGTCACGATTCCGGGACCGCCG
>DHJA01000205.1:18084-20922 GCA_002404095.1 Planctomycetaceae bacterium UBA4732
ACCCAGCCCGCCCAGCCCGCCGACGCCGCCCGCGCCGATTGCCGGCAACGGATTGCGGATGCTCATTGTCTACGATTCGGCCCACGCGGACAAACTCACGGCGGGTCAGCAGGCGGCCGTCTACGGCAAATCCACGCGCGAATACCTCAACGCCCGGACGCCGCTAGGGAGCGACGGCAAGACGCACGAATGGCGCATCTGGGATAAGGACGTCGCCACGGACGCCGAGGAAAAGGTCTGGCAGGACGCCATGAAGCGGCCCAGAGCAAGCCTACCGTGGTTCATCGTGAGCAACGGCAAAGCCGGCTATGAAGGACCGCTGCCGGCCGGCGTCGATGAAACCATGACCATCCTCAAAAAGTACGGAGGCGATTGAACATGGAAATCACCATCCACGAGGACAATTATCTGGAACACATTTCGCCCGTCGTGAACGGCGAGCGGAAGTCGCACGGGTTGATTCCACGCGACTACGAGGCTCGGCCGTTCGGTTCCCTTATGTTCGCCAAGCCGTTCGACATTCCGCTCATACCGGAGTCGGAATGGCAGAAGCGGCTCGACGCGCAGATCGCGGCCAAGGGCCAACTCTCGGACGTGCGCAACGCCGGCATGGACGGCCGGCCCATTCCGTCCCGCGACCAGAACGGGAAAGGCTTCTGCTGGGGACATTCCAGCACGTCGGCGGCTCTGATCGTTCGAGCGATCAATAACGAGCCTTACGCCGACCTTTCGGCCTTTGCCGTCTGCTGCATCATCAAGAACTACCAGGACCAGGGCGGAAACGGGGCCGACTCTCTGGAGTGGATCGCCAAAAACGGCATCCCGACCTCGCAGTTTTGGCCGCAGCAGTCGATGAGCCGGGCCAACGACAACCCGGCCATGCGCGCTAACGCCGCGCTGCACAAGTTCACCCAATGGATGGACCTCGACCCGTCCCAGATGAAGGCCCAGCTCGTGACGTGCCTGCTGTTGGGCATCCCCGTAGTGTCCGACTTCGATTGGTGGGGGCATTCGGTCTGCACCCTCGACCTCGTATCAATTAACCCCTTTACCACTCGCATATGGAACAGTTGGGGCGATGGATGGTCTCAGAACGGGACGGGCCTTCTCCAAGGGAGCAAGGCCATTCCGAACAACGCCCTTGGCGCCCGCGTGATGACTGTGAGCATGGGTTGACAGAAACAACTTCACTTCTTAAACAAGAGGAGCCTACCGTGAACGTGATGACCGCGAAAGCGACTCTGGCCGCGTCCGCCCTCAGGGAAGAAGCCTCCACCGAAAACGAAGTCGGAATCGATCCCGCCGTTCTTCAAACAATCCTGCAAGTTATTCTGTCGCTGGTGACTGCCTTCACCGGTTGCAAAGTGCCGGCCGTTAAAGCCGCCGCCATCGCCGCCAAGCCCAGCCCATTCCACAAGATGCGCGTCCGTCGCGCCGTGCTGGCGAACACCGACCAGCCGTTCTACGACCTCTACGGCAAAGAGGTCGTCCAAGGCGTTCTGAACGCCGCGGCTACCACTACGGAAGCCGACATGGTTCAGATGTACGCCGAGGCCGAGCAAGCCCAGGTGTAGCGAAGTTTCGCCTATTCTCTGAAAGGAGTATCCATGAAGTCGTTTATATCGCTGGTCGTTCCGGCGTTGCTGTCGGCGTCGTTGTTCGCCGCCGCGCCCCAGGCGCCGCGGCCGCCGCAAGCCCCGGCCTTGATGAAGTCGGCCAAGGCGTCCGAAACGCCGGAGGAGAAAAAGTCTCCTCTGTCCATCCTTGTACTCTCCAAAACGGGTTGTGAGCCGTGTCGGCGCCTGGCCGCCGAACTCAAGGCGCACGGCGACGACCTGGAATGGGACATTTGGAAGGATTCGCCTCACATGGAAACTAAGTACGGAGGCGTCTCGCTGTACCCCACGATCCTCCTTTTGAGAGAGGGAAAGGAGGTATCCCGTCGCATCGGCTACACCAGCGTTGGTGAGCTAAGCCGGTGGCGGGACGAGGTCACGGCGGCGGTCGAATAGGCCGCTAGTTTCGGTCAGGCAAATGGTATTAGCCCCGGAGGGGCGGCGGTCAATAGCCAGGGGGCGCGAGCCCCTGGAGGCCGGGGCAGGCCGGACATCCCCCAATCAAAACACCGGGGGCGCGGCACACGCTGGCAGCCAGGCGTTTACACGCCTGGCTATTAACCGCCGCCCCTCCGGGGCTAATACCATTTGGCTGACCGAAACTAAGGGCCGAAGCGGGCGGCGGATGCCTCGTTGAATCTTGCCAGCGCCTTGGCCACGATAAGGATCAGCGGCATGGCTACAAGAACCAATCGCATCGCGCCGCGAAGGCTCGGCCGCAGCCGCCGCAGACCCGGCCCTTCGGGAATCCACGCCAACAGCGGCGCCAGCAGCAAGCACAGCGCCAAATCCGTCGGCAGGGCGCCGAAGAAGCGGCCGATCACCAACACGGTGAATAGGCCGATCACGCCAACGCCCGGCGGACGGCTGGTATTCACCGGACGCCTCGGCGCCGGGAACGAAGCCAGCGTCACGCCGGCGCCGGCGCCTGCCAGGGGTATCGCCATCAGCCCGCCTTGGTAATATCCCGACAACATCACCGTTACGCCAGCCGCGAGGGTGGTTAGCGCCAGCGCCGCCGACGCCGGCCTATCGATCGCGCGCGACTGCAACAGAGCCAGCAGTTCCCATAGCGCCGCCAGTGCCGCCGCCAACCCGAGCAAAATGACGGCGGCCAAAGCCGGCGGCCATTCCGCCGAATGAGGTCCGGAAAGGTCCACAAGGTAGACGGAGTTGTAAAGCAGGATCGGCGCCGCCGCCCCGGCTAGAGTCAGCCGAAGCG
>DHJA01000205.1:21042-21365 GCA_002404095.1 Planctomycetaceae bacterium UBA4732
GGCTAGAGTCAGCCGAAGCGACGGCGCCAGCCAACGTGGTCTCCTCGCCGCGGCCGCCGTGATCTCGACGGCGAGCGTGAGCGGCAAGAGGATCGCCAAAAAGCGGTCGCGGTCTTCCGGAATCGGCCAGCGCGGGACCATGCCGAGAACGCCGCCGCCCGCGTAAATCCCGGCGCCGAAGCCCAGAATCCAGCCGATTTTCAGTCGAAGCGGCCAAGTCGTGGCCAGCAGCGTCAAGGCCGCCGTGAGGGCCGAGACGAGCAGGGCCGCAACCATGAGGTTAAAGTCCGGCATCGGTCTGCTCGGTAGAAAACCTCGTGGGG
>DHJA01000163.1:0-10701 GCA_002404095.1 Planctomycetaceae bacterium UBA4732
CCGTTACCTCACCAACAAGCTAATACTACATGAGCCCCTCCCGAGGCGAAACTCGTTTCCCGGCAGAGAGATGCCTCCCCGCCGAATCGCCAGGTATTACCTACTCGTTAGAATAGCTATCCCCGTCCCCGGGGTAGGTTGCCCATGCCTTACTGCCCCTTTCGCCATTTCCCCCACCCAGTTACCCAGATGGGATTCATTCGACTTGCATGCCTAATCCACGCCGCCAACGTTCGTTCTGAGCCAGGATCAAACCCTTCAAAATGGTTATGCTTGGAGGGAAGCGAATCCCTCCCTTTCAGACCCTTCCCTCCCGACGCAAGGCCGGTTGAGACAGGTGAAAAAACACGACCGAAAAAGTTTGAACCCGATCGCCTTATTGGGCCGACTCAAAGAACTCGCGACGACGGCCGAAGCCGCCGCCGGCAAGGAATGCGTCGGCCGTTTAAGGCTCCCGCACCCTCGCATTGGCTAGGTGCTCGCCGAGTTGTCAAAGACCGAAGGAATCGAACTCCGCACCGAATAGCTTACGCCGTCGGTTTGGATTTCGAGTGCGTTTGGTGAACGCGACAATGAATATAGTAGGGGAGGCAGTGGTAAGCGTCAACGGGGGCGTCGGAAAAAAGTGAAAAATGACATCCTTGCCAGTGATGGTGGGGCGCCCGCTCCGCGGGCGCCATGATGGTTCAGAAACGTAATCACGTCTCCTAAATGAGAATGGCGCCCGCGGAGCGGGCGCCCCACCATCACTCGGGACTTCCCTCCTTTGTCACCCAATCGGCGACGCGCGATTCGGCCCAGCGCACACCACCCTCGCCGTCCCAACCGACGAAGCCGATGTGGCCTCCATAGGGCAAGATTTCTACCGCAACATTTGACGGCGGCTTTAGGTCCTCGAACGGGGCCACCGCGATGAACGGGTCGTCGCGCGCCGTCAGGATCAACGTGGGTATGTTGATGCGGCTAATAAGCGGTAATGCGGAGGCGCGATGGTAATAATCGAGGGCGTCGGCGAAGCCGCCGCGCGGCGCCGTGTACAGGTCGTCGAACAGCCGTATCGTCATGCGCCGCGGAAAACGCAGTGGCGGCAAGTCGGGAAAATAACGCTGGCGCAGCCGCGCATCCGCCACCAATACGCTGACGAAATAATGGTCGTACATCCGGTTGCGAGGCAGGGACATCATGGCGGCGCAACGGCGAAGGTCGATCGGCGGATTCATGGCCGCCACGCGCTCGACGTAGGGGATCGGATGCTCAATGGCCTCACCGGCCGTCTTCAGGGCCAGGGCGCCGCCGAGTGAAAGGCCCATCAACACGATGGGCGATGCGGGACTCCAGCGATGGACTTCTTCCAGAGCGGCCCGCACGTCGTCGGATCGGCCGGCGTGGTAATACCCGCGGCAAAGAGGCAACGCCTTGCCGGTGCCCCGCTGGTCGAGCCGTACCGTGCGAATACCCTGCGTAAGCAGACGCGCGGCGACGCGCTTTACGCCGGGCGAATCGTGGGAGCCAGTCAATCCGTGAATGAGTACCGCCACGCGCTTCCCTGGCCGCCAGTCGGCCGGCACGTTGTCGTACAGCACCAGGCTGTCGCCGTCGGGCAGGCGAAGGATTTGCTCGCGGGTCGGCAGCGCTATGGCCGGGCCGGGCAGAAAGTGGCCGAGTAGAGTCTGGATGTGCGGATGACTGAGCAGCGGCAACGGGCGGAACTGCGACCGCGACCCGTTGCCGGCACTACCGGCCAAGACGGTTGATTCCACAGAGTTGGGCGTCATGGCGGGCCTCACGAATATCTTTGTGCGAAACCGACGAAACGCTTATACAACAAACAGCGGCATCCTGTTTTCATTCTCCTACTCTTATTTTACGCTACAAAGCTCATGCTAACCAACCCAAATCCCGCACGCAAAGGCTGGCGAATGCCGGCGGAATGGGAGCCGCATCAGGCGACCTGGATCGCCTGGCCGCACCAGCGCGACGACTGGCCGGGCAAGTTCGCCCCTATTCCGTGGATCTTTGTGGAGATAGTCCGGCACTTGCACCTCTCCGAGCGCGTCGGCGTACTTGTCCACGACGATCAAACCAAACGGCAGGCGAAGCGCACGTTGACGCGCGCCGGCGTCGATCTGGGACGCATCGATTTTGTTAGCTGTCCCACCGATCGCGGCTGGATGCGCGACTCCGCGGGCATCTTCGTCACGAACGCTGGCGGCGATCTCGCACTCATGGATTGGGGATTTAACGCCTGGGCCAAGTACGACAATTGGACTATAGACGACAAAACGCCCGAGGCGCTCGCCGCGCGGCTGAAATTGCCATCGTGGCAACCGGAGTACGCCGGCCGGCGCGTGGTATTGGAAGGCGGCGCTATCGACGTGAACGGTCAGGGATTGTTGCTGACGACGGAGGAATGTCTGCTAAGCGAAGTGCAGCAGCGCAACCCCGGCATGACGCGGGCGGACTATGAACAGGTCTTCGCGGAACATCTCGGTGTCCGCAAGGTGCTGTGGCTGGGCCGCGGCATCGCCGGCGACGACACCCACGGCCACGTCGATGACCTGGCCCGCTTCGTCGGCCCGCGCACCGTCGTAACAGGGGTCGAGCAAAACCGGGACGATCCGAACTACGAACCGCTCCAGGAAAACCTTGGGCGCTTACGAGGGATGACGGATCAGGACGACATGCCGCTGGAAATCGTACCGCTGCCGATGCCGTCGCCGTTGACGTTCCGCGGCCAACGCCTGCCGGCGAGTTATGCGAATTTTTACATCGCCAATGGGTGCGTACTTGTGCCGACGTTTAACGACGCCAAGGATCGCGTGGCGCTGAATACGCTGGCGAAGGTGTTTCCCGATCGCGCGGTGGTGGGAATTCACGCGGTCGATTTGGTGTGGGGGCTGGGAACGTTGCATTGTTTGACGCAACAACAGCCGCGCGTTTGATACACGTTAGCGTTTCGTGTTAGGAAGCAGGCGGATTCAACCGTGAAACAAACGCGGCGTGTTCAGCCGTCGCTAAGCCTAGCTGAAGTACACTTAACACCTGGGCCATGTCGCCGCGAATGAGAGCGTCGGCGTCGAGCCATAGACCGGGAAAAACCTCGCTGCAAAGCCTGCCATCTTGATCTGGAGCCAGCTGCACAAACTGGCTGTCGCGCCGTACAAACCAGTCGATCTCATGGTCCGGTACGCGGCAAATGATGTACTCTTGAACGTCGTAGCGCAAGTACATTTGCAGCTTAAGTCCGGTGTCGAGCGGGATGCTGCTCGCGGCCACTTCGGCAACCAATTCAGGCCCGTTTTCCAGGTAGTCATCCACGCTTATCCGGACGCGACCACCGTGACCGGGCAGGATGAAGAGGGCCGCATCGGGCTGCGGTTCGCTGCTGTCGCCCAGCCGCACAGTGCCCTCGGCGGCGCCCCCTAGTCCCGGAGTAAAGGCCCGATAATTTCCGAGCCAGGTGATTACATCCCAATGAGGGCCGGAGTGCTGTTCATAGCGAACAGGAGAGGGCATAGAGACAACTCCTTCGATCAACTCGGCCTTAATGTGGGGCGGCATAGCATGGTAGCGGCGCTCAAATTCCGCGCGCGTCATCCGCTCTCCGTGAACTAGAGATGGAATCGTGCCGTTGGTCGTCTCCGCGATATCGGTTTGCGTCTGTTGCATGGCTCTATTCTCCTCCGCGTCATTCTACCACGGAGCGCGCTCCCCTTCGGGTCGCGGCTAAACGATTTTCTTTTCGTGATCTAGCATACGCGGTGCGTCCGTTGGTAGCTGCGCCGCCAGCGCCATCGCCACAGTGACGAGGGCCAGCACCGCGAAGTTGTCGAGTAGGCTGTAACCATGCCAGCGCACAAAAGCGGCCCGCGCATCCTCCGCCGGTTGCACATCCGAAGTCGCGCCTTGCAACACGGCGTCCGTCAACTGGTCTCGCGGCACGCGCAGATCGGCGACAACGCGCTCCAGCCCCCATCCCAGACCGACGCCCGCCAGCGCCAGTAACAACAGCACGGCCCGCACCCCAGGCACTCTTCCTTTTCGTGAAAACCACCATCCCAGAGCCGTTATTGCGCTAACCACGGCGCAGCCGGCTTGGATGCCGTAGTACCAAACAAAGATCGGCCCGACGGCGGCGCCGGCGGCGCGCGAACCCTGTTCCTTGCGAAGCGGGTCGGGAAACCTGGCGCTCGGCGGTTCCTTGGCGTACTCCTCCGGCAGCGGGAACCAGAGAGGCCGCGCCTCTTTGTCTTTCAGGCTTTCCGTCTCGAATGTCTGGAACAAACTTAAGGCGGCGACGGTGAAAAAACAGGCCGTGCCGAACCATAGGCCTAGCGCAAGGACGTGGACGATCTTGGAAAAGAGCAACATGGTGGCAGAGTCCTTGAGGCGGTGTTCGGTTCCCAGGGCGAGGCGGCGAATGTTGCCGACGTGGCGGAGACAGACTAAAGCGGTCCCGAATAGGCAGAAAGCGGTGACGACGGCATGGTCCCACGACAACGGCTCGTGGATCAGGGTCATGCGCAGACCGGATAACAAGACGACCGCGGCGAGCGAGGCCAGGGCTACATAGCGCGTGGCGGCGAGAACGACGACCCAGGCGCCCAGGACGATCACCGCCGTGATGGGTAATAGCACGGCCACGACGCCGACGCCGGTGGCCACGCCCTTGCCGCCTCGGAAACGGAGGTAGATCGGGAACAGATGGCCGAGAAAAGCCGCCGCCCCAGCCCCGACGGGCAGCGTATCAGGCGGTAGGTCCGTTCCCGCGAACCGCGCCAACCAGGACGCGGCCAACACTGGCAGCGCCCCCTTGGCGAAGTCGAGTACGAACACCAAGGCGCCGACGCGGGAACCGAGGACGCGGCCGACGTTGGTGGCGCCGATATTGCCGCTGCCGTGGCGCATAATATCCACGCCGCGCGAGCGCGCGATCAGCCAGCCGAAAGGGACGGCGCCAATGAGATAGCCAGCCAGCAGAGTGAGACCCAGGAGCAAGTAGGCTGTCATGCAAGGACCGGGGTGAGGGGAGCGGCGCTTAAAGCGTCTCCATAAGTCCTATGAGTCCCATTTGTCCTATAGGACTTATAGGACTTATAGGACTTATAGGACTCATAGGATTGATGGGCAAACGGTCTCCCTGGGACGGCGAAGCACCATCACTAAGGCCGTCGCCAGCACCAGATAGGCCCAGACGTAGGCGCCGTAGACCTGCGCTTGCTTGCCGAAAAGGCCGGCCACGTCGCCGCCCTTCGCGGAGTCGTCGGTGAACAAACCGGAGCTAGTCGAGAGCATGAGCAGCGATGCGGCCGTCAAGCAGCCGATCAATCTCCATCGCGCCGCTCGGCTCGTCGGCTGCGTCGCCAGGTAGTAGCACAGCACCCCGAACGGCAGCACCAGCGTCACGCAATGGTGTTTCCACGTCCGTTCGCTGAACAGCAGCATCCCAAGCAAGATAAAACTGAATTCGGCGCTCAGACGCCAACCGCGTCGCGGTTCAGTTGGGGTGCGCAGACGCCAAACCACCACCAGAGCGAACACCGCCATGCAACCTTTCACCAGCCAACGCGCCTGGGCCGGCGTGAGTTCCATTACGTTGTCGTACTCGGTCGGCGTATACACGCCGTTGACGTAGGTGGAAAACGACGGGCTATGGGTGGCGAGGCGAGTGACGAGGCCGGGCAGCGACTGGTTGTTATGTTCGCTAGTAATTTTCCCCTCGACGATGAACGGGTAGACCATTTCTTTGTACCAGCTGCCGACCTGCCTCTGATTATCTTCCCATCCCAGGAATACCGCCGGCACAAAGCCCGGCCACAAGAAGAGCAACAGGCCGGCGGCGATCCCGGCCAGCACTCGCCACTGACGCTTCCACAGGAAATAGGGGATGAACAAGGCCGGCGTGACCTTGCAGGCGACGGCCAAGCCAAGGAGCAAGCCGGAAAGCAGATCACGCCGAGTGCGAAAAGCCGTTAAGGCGGCGATAACCAAAAAGAGAATAAACAAGTTGACGTTACCGTGCTGAAGGTCGCCGATGATCGGCCCGATGCTGAGAAGGACCGTTAGCGCGCGCGCCCACAACGGAAATGGCCGTTCGGCCGTTTCCACGAGTTGAAAAACCCAGCGCAAGGCCAGCAGCGTCAGGCCGACTTTGAGGTAGAACCACGTCAGGGCGCCCCACATCGGCGGCATTTTGGCCAACGGGTAGAGCAGGATCGCCATGATAGGCGGGTTGGGATAATTAAACTGGGCCGAGATGTCCTCGCCGCTTTCGACGCCAAGGACCACCATTTGCCGCCAGCGGTCGAACGCCGAGCGGTTGTGTAACGCCTTGAGGCTGTACGAAACGCTCACGGCCATGAAAAGGAGGAGGAGGCCGAGGATGAACCAGATGCGGCCGGAAGGGGAAACGGCGGGCCGGAGCGGAGCGGTGTTCATGACGGCGCTTCCTTGCGAGCGATGGAACTCCCGAATCGGCCGGCCAGTCTAACGGCGGCGCCCAACTGCAACAAGGGGAGTCGAATCGGGCGCCAAGTTTAGCCGCGACCCGAAAGGGGAGCGCGCCGACTGACGCGCATATCGAAGATACCGGCCGTACCATTGGCATCGGCGAAAACCGGCCTACGCGCGAAGCAAGCGCCCGTTTGGTTCTTGGCGCGGCGATGGCGATCTGCGTAAGGTAAAGAGATAGATAATTTCCCGCGACGGATCGACGCCATGAGCCAAGCCTCCGATCACTGGTTCATCCGCTTACCCAACGGGCACGTCCTTCGCGCCGTCAACACGCTCATCGTTCGCCAGCAGGTCGCCTTGGGCAAAATACCGCCCAACAGCTCCGTCCGCCGCTCCCCTGACGAGGAATGGATCGCCTTGGAGTGGACGCGCGAGTTCGCCGAGTTAGTAGGCCCGCTTCTTGCGGCTAGAGCGGAGAAATCGACCGCGGCCGCGGATGAAAGCGTGGACCTTGGCGCCGACGTTCGTTCCGTCCCCGACGCGGCGGAGGCCGGCGGCTTGTCGGCGCGGCTTGATCCGACGCGGCTGCCGACCGTCGGCGTTCGCGGCATGATGCACGAACTGCTGGCCGCGCTGGACGCCACGTTGGTGCGAAAGAAACTGGCGACGGCGGCGCTGGCGGGATTGTGTTCGGGCGCCGTGCTGGCGGCGGCGCGGCTGCCGCTGTTGGAAATAGAGGGCAAAACGCCTTGGGTGCGGTGGATCGCGGCAGGCGTCGTGCTGTTAGTGATCGTGAACGCCGGCGCTGGACTGATTACGCGAATGACGGTCCTCGAACTATCGCGCATGAGGCCGGCGCGGTGGCGTGAAAGCGTGACAGGGTTGGCGGCCACGACGTTCCGCATGGCCGTCGCGCAGGTGCTGACGATGGGCATAGCCGGCTGTTTGATCGCCATGCAGCGCTATCTTCCGGGACTGCTCATAGAGGCCACGCCCGGCGGCCGCGACACGGCGGCGGCGGCAGCCGTACTGGCCGCCGGGGGAATGCTTTTTCAAGTCGTTTTGTGGCCTGTCTTCGTCGTCGCCTTGTTGCTGCCGCCCATCCTTGTTGTGGAAAACTGCTCGGTGGGGAAAGCACTGACCCAGTGGCTGCGGCTGCTGCGCATGGACCTGGGGCGCGTTTTCCTTTACGAAGCGCTGGCCCTGGGTCTGGGTTTGGCCGCTACCTTACTGCTGGCGCTGCCATGGTTGGCGCTCGTCAGCTACCAACCGCAGCCCGAACTTCAGCCAGCGGTTCGATTTACCGGTATGGTACTCGCCGGCCTCGCCCTGGCGCCGTTGCTGGCTTATCTGGTGGTAGCCAACGTATTTATCTACATCAATCTGCGTTACGAGTCGGCGCCGGTGAGCCGGCGGTAGCACAGGAGGGCGGGGAGACCCCGCCCCTACGGAGGTTACGACTGCCGCGGTAGGGGCTGGGTTTCCCCGCCCTTGGCCAAGAGGCTCGCCGAATCTTTTTTTCCTGCCCCCCTTGTAACTCGCGCCCCCTTTGCTAACATTTCCACAAGTCAAGAAGGTCAAACGTTTCGTCAGTTCAGGCTGGAGTTGTTACCGGCGGAGGCGATAAAGAGCGAGATGGGTATCACGAAGGACCGCAAGACGCAAATCATCGACCAATTCCGACGCGAACCTGTAGATACTGGTTCGCCGGAAGTGCAAATCGCTTTGCTCACGGCGCGCATTAACGAGCTGCACGAGCACATGCGCACGCACAAAAAAGACCATGCCAGTCGGCGCGGTCTGCTGAAGATGGTCAGTACACGGTCTGGCTTGTTGTTGTACCTTCGCAACAAGGACCGCGCTCGCTATCTGGCCGTCATCGGCCGGCTTGGTCTGCGCAAGTGATGCTCGGCTCGCCAAGAGGATTTGGCGTCCTCCGCACGGTCGTCTGACTCCCGCTTGAGGCACGCGCAGGGCGCCTGCCACAGGAGGACAATCCGTGCAGTCATTTCGTGTAGAACGCTCTTTCGGCTCTCAGAACCTTATCCTCGAAACCGGCAAGCTCGCTAAGCAGGCCCACGGCGCCGCCGTCGTGTCGCTCGGCGACACCATGACGCTTACCGCGGCCGTCGAGGGCGGCGTGCGGCCGGGGCAAGATTTCTTCCCCCTCACCGTCGATTACCGTGAGAAGACCTACGCCGCGGGCAAGTTCCCCGGCGGCTTCATCAAGCGCGAAGGCAGACCCACCACCAAGGAAATCCTCACTTCGCGCCTGATCGACCGCCCCATCCGCCCGCTCTTCCCCGTCGGCTATATCAACGAAGTCCAGATCATGACCAGCGCCCTGTCGGCCGACAGGGAGAACGATCCCGACATCCTTTGCATGATCGGCGCTAGCGCCGCGCTGCACTTGTCGCAGATTCCGTTTCTCACTCCAACCGGCACCGTCCGCGTCGGCCGGGTCGGCGGTCAACTGGTCCTACTGCCTACGCATTCGCAGCTGGAAGAAAGCGATCTCGACCTGATCGTGTCCGGCACGCGCACCGCCATCACCATGATCGAGGGCTTCGCGCGGGAGATGCCCGAGGATGAGATGCTCGCGGCCATCCTCTTCGCGCATAAGCACGTGGTTGAGATCGTGGACCTCATTGAGGAGCTGCGTCAAAAGGCCGGCCTTGGCGCCAAGAAGCTTCCGCCGCCGGCGCCTGTCAATCCCCTCGTGGAAGAGTTCCGCAAGCGATTCAGCAGTGACTTTGGCGAGCGCAAGCTGACGACCGGCAAGGCCGAGCGATCCGCCCGCATCACCGAGCTGAAAGAGCGCATTAACAAGGAATACTTGCCGGAGGACAAAGAGAAAAAATACACTCCCGAGCAGGTGAAGGCCGCGTTCGGCGCGCTCGAAGAGCATGTCGTCCGTGAGCTAATCCTCCAGGGCAAGCGCATCGACGGCCGCGACCCCAAGCAGATCAGGCCTATCGTCTGCGAAGTCGGCCTGTTGCCGCGCACGCACGGTTCGGCCCTGTTCCAGCGCGGCGAGACGCAAGCCCTGGTCACGACCGTTCTCGGCACGTCCAGCGACGAGCAGCGTGTGGACGGTCTGATGGACGAGTTCAGCAAGAAGTTCATGCTCGACTACAACTTCCCGCCGTTCAGCGTCGGCGAATGTCGGCCCATTCGCGGCCCTGGCCGTCGTGAAATCGGTCACGGCGCCTTAGCGGAACGCAGCCTCAAAGCCGTCATTCCGGGCGTCGAGGTATTCCCTTACACGATCCGTCTTGTCTCCGACATTTTGGAGTCGAATGGTTCGTCAAGCATGGCGTCGGTGTGCGGCGGCACGTTGGCGTTGATGGACGCCGGCGTACCGCTGACCGCCCCGGTGGCCGGCATCTCCATCGGCTTGGTCAAGGAGGCGAAGAAGTTTACGCTCCTGACCGACATCATGGGCGATGAGGACCATTACGGCGACATGGATTTCAAGGTGGCGGGCACCGGCCGCGGCATCACCGGCATCCAGCTCGACCTCAAGATCGACGGCATTGACGAAGAGATCGTCAAGGCGACGCTGGAGCAGGCCCGCGACGCGCGACGCGAAATCCTGAAGATCATGCTCACGACGGGGCTGCGCCAGCCGCGCCCCGCGATCAGCCAGCACGCTCCGCGCCTGCTGACGGTGAAGATCAACCCGGAGAAGATCGGCTTGCTGATCGGGCCGGGCGGCAAGACCATCAAAGGCATCCAGGAAGCGACCGGCGCCAAGCTCGACATTGAAGACGACGGCACGGTTTATATCTCCCACTCGGAAGCGGCGGGCGCCGAGGCCGCCAAGCGGCGGGTCGAGGCGTTGACCGAGGAAGTGCGCGTCGGCAAGGTTTACGACGGCAAGGTCACGTCGATCAAAGATTTCGGCGCCTTCATCGAAATCCTGCCGGGCCGCGACGGCCTATGCCACATCAGCGAGTTGGACGACAAGTACGTCGGCAAGGTCGATGATGTGTGCAAGGTCGGCGACCATATCCAGGTCAAGGTGATCGCCATCGACGAGCATGATCGCGTTAAGCTGTCGCGGAAGGCGCTGTTGCGCGAGCAGAACCCGGCGGGGCCGGAAGGCGGGCAGCCGGCATCGGCGCCGCCGCCGCGACGGGACGACGACCGGCGTGGGCCGCGCTCCGAGGGACCGCCGCGCGAGCGGCGCCCGGAACGCCGCGAGCCGGCCGAGTAACCACGTCATTGTTTAGCCGCGACCCGAAG
>DHJA01000163.1:10729-26868 GCA_002404095.1 Planctomycetaceae bacterium UBA4732
GGGTCGCGGCTAAACGGTCGTAGTATGAGGGAGGCCGCGTCCGCCGTGCTTGATCCGCAGTACGCCGAGTTGGCCGAACTGGCCGGCGGCTTCATCCACGAAATCAAAAACCACCTCAGCACCCTCGGCCTCAACCTCCAACTCTTGGCCGAGGACTTTGCCGATCCTCAATCCCAGCGCGAACGCCGCGCCCTGGAGCGCGTCAAGCGCCTGGAATCGGAATGTCAGAGGTTGGTGGACGTATCCAACGACTTTCTCCGCTTTGCGCGCGTCCAAGAGGTGGAAACGACGCCGGCAGATCTGGCGGTGGTCGTCGAGGAAGTGGTGGACTTCTTCAACCCAACGGCGCGCGCGGCCGGCATCGAGATCAAAAGTTACCTGCCTGGCGACTTACCGCCGGTGGCTCTGGACGCCGACTTGTTTAAGCAAGTGCTGCTCAATCTGCTACTGAACGCGCAGCAGGCCATGCCAGACGGCGGCGAAGTGACGATCCAGGGGCGGAGCGAGCGAGACGCAATCTTCTTGAGCGTAATCGACGCCGGCAAGGGCATGGCGCCTGAGGTGACGGCCAAGATATTCCGGCCGTTTTACTCGACGCGCCCAGGCGGCACGGGTCTGGGCCTGGCGACGACGCGCAAGATCGTCGAGGCTCACGGCGGGACAATTGAAGTGCAGAGCGAAGTCGGCCGCGGCAGCAAATTTACTATCCGGCTGCCAGTTGCCGCCGATGAGAGCGCCGTGACCTAAGGCGTCACGGTGATTTTTTGTCGGCCGGTCGCGTGAAATCGACCACTGTGGTATGACCCGCCGTCACCTCAACTTGTCGTTCCTTCTGGGCGTCGTCGCCGCCGTCTTTCCAGGAGGCCGACACCGTGTAATGGCACGTTTTGCCTTCCGGCAACTCTGGTGTGACGAAGTAGCGCGTGGTTCCTTCGGTATACGTCCGCTCGCCATCGAAGAGAACGTGGGCGAAACGGGTGGGAATGCGCACCTGTACGATGGCGGCGCGCGGCGGCGGCAGTTTGAGGGCGCCGCTCGGCTGCGGCAGGCCGACGCGCTGACCGCGACGCGATGGGAACATGGCGCCGTCCGGCGCGTCGGCGTTGTGAGGGCCGTACATAGTGTGCAGAGAGGGATCCTCTGGTTCGTAGCCAGGCTGATTGCCATAGTCTTCGGGCTGGCCGTATGGCGAATAAACCGGGGGCGAATAGGTTGAAATGGCGGGGTTGTACGGATTGCGGCCGCGATTGTAGGGACTGTAGGGATAGATGCGATCGGCGTCCCAGCCGGGCATGTGTTCGCGGTCGGGCCGGTAGGGGCGATCCTCCGCGCGGGCGGATGGCGCCGCCAGCAGGGCGAATACGAAAGAAGAGACCAGCAAAAAGCGGGTTGCGTACACGACTACGGCTCCTTTCATTAGAATCATCTCCGCGTTCTCTGCGTTCTCCGCGGTGAAATTATCTTATGGAACCTCTCAATATCGCCTTGATCGGCTGCGGCACCGTCGGCGGCGGAGTCGCCAAGCTGCTGCTGAAACAACCCGAGCGCCTGGCGGCGCGGGCCGGCCGGCCGCTCGTGCTGCGCCGCGTCGTGGTGCGCGACCTGGACAAACAACGAGCAATCGCCGTGCCGCGCGAGTTGTTGACCACCGATTTGCAACAGGTGATCGACGACCCAAGCATTCAAGTCGCCGTGGAACTGGTCGGCGGCGTGGACTGGGCGCGACAAGCGGTGCTGGAACTGCTGGCGGCCGGCAAGGACGTGGTGACGGCCAACAAAGCACTGTTGGCGCAACACGGCGCCGAAGTCTTCGACGCCGCCCGACGGCACGGCCGAGCCGTCGCCTTCGAGGCCAGCGTCGCCGGCGGCATTCCCATCATCGCCGCCCTCGCCCAGAGCCTCGCCGCTAATCAGATATTAGCGATCCAAGGAATCCTCAATGGCACGAGCAACTTCATCCTCACCAGCATGACCGAGGGCAACAAAGGTTACGCCGACGCTCTGGCCGAGGCCCAGCGCCGCGGCTACGCCGAGGCCGATCCGACCCTCGACGTAAATGGGGCCGACGCCGCCCACAAGCTGGCCATCCTCGCCCAGATCGCCTTCGGCGTGGCCGTGCCGATGTCGGCCATCGAATGCCGCGGCATCGCCGACGTGGACGCGCTGGACATCCGCTTCGCGGGCGAGTTGGGCTACGTCATCAAGCTGCTGGCCGAGGCGTTCCTGTCGGACGACCAGCTGGCGCTGCACGTCTCGCCGGTGTTGCTGCGACGGGCGACGCCGCTGGCCCAGGTGCGCGGCGCCTACAACGCGATCTCGGTGGTAGGCGACGCGGTGGGCGACACGCTGTATTACGGACAGGGAGCGGGGCAAATGCCGACGGCCAGTGCGGTGACGGCCGACATCATCGACCTGGCCGTCGGCCGCAGCCAGCGGACGTTCCAGACGCTGCGGCTATGGAATGACAACGGGACGCGGACGCGGCTACGTCCGCCGGACGCGGTGCGCACACGGTTCTACCTGCGGCTCTTGGTGGACGACCGGCCGGGCGTGCTGGCGGACGTGGCGCGACTATTGGCGCAACATCAAATCAGCATCGCGTCGGTGATCCAGCACGAGACGCCGGACGAGACGGAGGGGACGCGGGTGCAGCTGGTCATCATGACGCACACGGCCGCGACGGGAGCGTTCCGGTCGGCGGCGGCGGACATGGAGCGGCTGGGGTGCGTGGCTGCGCCGGCGGTGTATTATCCGGTGGGGGATTAAGAGCCGCGTTCGCGGTTTGAGCGGATATTCCTTGCGGCGAGCCGCACGGTGGGCGTATACTCCAATCACCCCTTCGCTTCCAGGCTTCCGGAGATTCCGCATGTCCCCTTTCCCACGCACGACATGGCTTGCCGCCCTGGTCCTCCCCGCACTGTTGCTGGCCGCGCCGATGCAGGCAACTTCGGCCGAAAGCGACGACGTACCCCCGCGAGTGAAGCCGCTGTCCGAGCGAACCGTCGCCATCGCTCCCTGGGAGGTAAGTTCCACCTCGCCCTTCGGGGATAGTCGCTTCGGCGGTGACGACGACCGAGGCTTCGCCTTCTCGCCAGACGGGTCGCTGCTGGCCGGATCGGACGGAGGCGGTTGGCAACTGGAACTTTGGGATGTGGCCTCCGGGAAGAGCCTGGGCCGCTTCGGTCGTTTCGGAAATTCCGCCATCATCGCCTTCCGCAGGGACGGCAAGGTGCTGGCTTCCGTTGAACAGAACCCCCAAGGGTCTTCCGTGGAACTGTGGGATGCCGCCGGGCGCAAGCTGATCCGCCAGCTGGATGAGGACGTAAACACTATCCCCTTCACGGCCGCGGCCTTTTCACCCGACGGCAAGACGCTTGCCCTAGGAGGAGGTCCAGACCGCAGAAAGCCCGGCAACCCGGCCATCCATCTCTGGGACGTGGCCACCGGCGACGAAGTTCGCACGTTCCCGGGGCCTCCGGCCGCCGCAAACGCGCCGATGTTCCGGCGGGCGCCGAAACCGTTTGACTGCTTGTGCTATTCGCCAGACGGTCGGTCTCTGGCCCTTGTGGCCGATCACAAGGTTCTGCTATGGGAACTGGCAAGCGGAAAAGAACGTTGTTTGCTCGGCGTGTTGCCGGTCGCGGCCGCGCACGTCAGAGGAGCCAACGGCGCCTCATCCATCGCCTATTCCCCCGACGGACGAACGCTCGCGGTCGGGGGCGCCGACGGCGCGGTGCGTCTCTGGGATGTGGCCCGCGCGCGGGAATGCCCGCCCTTGGTCGCCGACATGGGCGCGGTGCGGGCCGTGGCGTTCGCGCCGGACGGCAAAACCTTATGGTCCTTGGGCCATGACAACAGGGTGTTGACGTGGCCAGCGACGGGGCCGTTCCGGAACTGGCGGCCTGAACGCGGTAAGCTGTCGGAGGCCGCCCTCAAGGCGTTGTGGGATAATCTGGCGGACAACGACGCCCTGACGCGCTATGCGGCGGCCCAAACCCTGGCTGCCGCGCCCGCGCAGGCGGCGCCTTTCCTCAAGGAGCGCCTCCATCCCGTCGCGAAGATCGACGCCGCACGCGCCGCCCAGCTGGCGACCGGCCTGAATAGCGAGGACTTCAACGAGAGGAAAAAGGCGGTAATAGAACTGCGGAAGTTGGGGGAGTTGGCGCTCCCCGTTCTGGGGCAAGGGACGGCGCGGGGCTACAACCCGGCGTCTCGACGGATCATGCAAAAGATGGAGAGCCAGTACCCCACGCCGGAGCAACTCCAGGCGTGTCGCGGTGTGGAGGCGCTGGGACAGATGGGCGGCGACGAGGCCCGGCGGCTGTTGACCGATCTGGCCGATGGGGCGCCCGAAGCGCTGCTCACCCGGCAAGCCAAGACGGCGTTGGAACGCCTCACGGTTCCGGCGACGGAGAAGGCTGCCGGGCCGGAGTCGTTGTGGGACGACTTGGCGAACGCCGACGCGCGGCGGGCGTACCAGGCAATCGGCGCACTGGCGGCGAAACCGGACCAGGCAATCCCGTTGTTACGGGACCGGCTGCGGCAGGCGGCGGCGGAGACTGGGGACGACCCCGAGCGGGTGGCCCGGCTAATCGCGGACCTGAGCGCCGATGACTTCGACGCGCGCGAGAAGGCGTCCAAGGAACTGGCGCGGTTAGGCCAGCCTGTTGAGCCGGCCATGCGGAAGGCGCTGGAAGCTGGGCCCGAGCCGGAAGCGAAGCGCCGGCTCCAGGAGTTGACGAGTGCGATCAAATCCGATTGGCCGCCGCAGCGTCTCCAGGTGGAACGGGCGCTGGAAGCGCTGGAACGGGTCGGTGGCGACGAGGCGCGGCAGGCGCTGGAGGCAGCGGACAAGGACGCGCGGAACCAGTGGATCAAAGGGGAGATCGCCGATTCCCTGCGCCGGTTGAAGAAATAACCAATAGAAAGCGGAGGGGAGGCGGGTGCGGCTATAGTCATCAGGACGCACATGGCGGCGGCGGTGTATTATCCAGTGGGAGATTGAGCGGCCGTGTTCTTGGCCCAGAGCAGTTCTTCCAGCGCGTCACAAGCGGCCCGCACTCCGTTCTCTTGCCGTAACTTCTCCCCGATCCCCAATGCCCGCCGAGAGTAGACCGGATTGTCGAGCAGGCGCCGCAACTCAGCCGCAATACGAGTCGGACTGTGCCGGCGCCGAGAAATCGTGTGAGCGATCCCGAGTCGGGTCACACGCGCGGCGTTGTCAAATTGGTCGTGAGCGTAGGGCATGACCAGCATGGGACGACCGGAACGCATCGCCAGGGCGGTCGTGCCAACGCCGCCCGGGTGGACAATGGCAGCCGCCCTTGGAAAAAGCCCCGAGAACGGGGCGTAATCGAACGCCACGACGCCGTCCGGTAGGGAAGCCGGCCGGTTCCCCGGGTCTTTGCCGACGATGAGTACGGCCCTTCGGCCGACCAACTTGGCGGCGGCGGTACTGTGCTCGAAGAACGGCCCGGCGTCCAGGACGGCCGACGAGCCGAGCGTGAACACGACAGGAGGAGGACCTGCGTCCAGGAAGCGAACCAACTCGGGCGGCATCCCGACCTCATCGCTCGGGTCAGAGAACGGGAAGCCGCTAACAACGGTTTGCGGAGGCCAGTCCGGCTGTTTGGCGGCAAACAGTTGCGAGAACATCGCCAGAACCAGCGACGGAGAGTGTTGGCCCTCGAACAGTGGATTTTCCAATGTGGGCGGCAGGTGAATCTCAGCCCGCAAACGGCGCCACGGCTCACCCCAGGAGCGACAACTCCGCTTGGCCAACCAGAACAAGGAACGGTGAAAGGCCGGACCGAGAAACCGGAACTTCGACAAGAACGGGAGCTGCGGCAACACGGGGGGATCGTAAGCCGAGAAGAAGCCCAAGGGCTGGAGGAAACTGGCAGCCCAGGGAATGCCTTTCTTCTCGGCCGCCAGCCTGGTGGCGTAGGTGAGTATGTGGGAAACCAGGAGGTCCGCCCCCTGCGCCGCTGCCAGGATGTCTTCGTAGGACTCCTGGAGGGCGGACATCATCAGTTCACGGATGACGTATTCGCTGCCCTTGTACGGGTCCATGATACGCCGCATGGCATCACGGTCGGCGTCCAGGTCGGGGCCGTCGGGGCGCACGGCGTGGAAGCCGATGCCCCGTGCCTCGATCCGCTGCTGATAGTGGCGGGTGGTGGCAATGACCGCTTCGTGTCCTCGGGCCTGCAAACCCAGGGCGACGGCGATGTAGGGATGTAGGTCGCCCAGAGAGCCGAACGTCGTGAGGACGATCCGGCGGCCAGTGTGATTCGGTTTCGCTTTGCCTGCCGGAGCGGCTGGTCCCACACATGCCCCCACCAAATTGGCCGAACCCCTGATTAGGCCGACTGGCGAGGGTAAGAACCGTTGGTTAACCGCCCCGGCGCCCCCATGTGCCTGACGCCCTAATCAACGAGTTTCATGTTAAAAGACCTACTGACGAAGTCGATTCCATTCCAACCGGGGAAAGAGATTGTCACTGTGGCGACGCCCTTCGTAGCTTGCTGCGGAACCCGGACCGGGCCGTGAAACTCGTAGTATCAGCAACGCCGGACCAGAACGAAGCTCTCTTTCAATAAGCCGGCCTCGGTCGGCCAAGCGACCTGTGCCACCGGTCGGACGGCGGAGGGAACCGTCTCGAGCCCCACGAAGGCGAACGAATGGCTTCCAAGACCCGGCGTACCGAGGCAGAAGTGCAGTTCCTGGTGTTCACCGCCCAAGCGGATCGTCGAGCCACGGAGGGGCTTGGCCAAGACCGGGCCGCCGAAGTGAACAACTGCCGCGGCGTCACGGCTGTCGGCGAAGAGCGGCCCCCACCCGGCGTATTGCAATGTCACGCCTCCGACCCAAACGGACACTTTGTACTGCACCGGCTCAGTCCCTTCCTGCCAGCAAACCAGTTGGAGCGCGGTGTGCTTCCCGGATAGATCGTCTGGTATGAGGTCTCCCGGCAAGTAAGTCCATTCACGGTAAGGACCTGCCTTGCCGTTCTCTCCAATGGTCATGGACTCTCGGCGCTCGGTGGGCGTGCAAGCCTCGCCGTCGTCGGTAAGGTCGCCGTTCGCGTTGCGGTCAACGTAGAGCTTCTTTCCGTCCTCCACGATCCAGACCCGGGTTTTAGCCTGGGGGCCGAACACAAGCAAGCAGTAACGCGGCTTGACCAGGCCTTTCGGCTCAATGAGGCGCCTATCTACCTTGGACAAATCCGGCAGAGAAACGAGCGGCGGAGGGTCGAGGGCGGGGTCCATCGACTCGACAACGAGAATGGGTTTGTCGGGTGGTTTAGGGGGCAACGGCGGTAAGTTCGGCGAACTGCCGACGTATAGCAGCCAACCCACTACCCCCACGACGAGGAGGGTTACGGCATAGCCTATAGCCATGAACCGCCACATAATCAATCCTTTCTCATCGGCCGAACCGTGACTAGGCCGATCGGCGGCGGAACCCGCCACCTGCCGGGCCGGTCGGCGTAACGCGGATCATAAGGTTTACTTGCGCCGGCGTCAAGCGCCTGGCGCGAAAAATGTTACGGCGATTCCGTCCGCCGCGGCCTGGTCGGACAACAAGGCTCCAGCGGTCAGCCTAACACGGCGGGGACAGGGGCATTCCGCTCGGCGGCGGCGGACATGAAGCGGTTGGGCTGCGCCCCGAAGTCGCGCCAATTCATCGCCAGTGACGTGTGGGAGTTTCATCCCCGATCCTGTTTATTCCGCGCGGCATCGCGTAGGAACTCGTAGACGGCTTGCCCCACGCTTCCAATTCCTTCGCTCTCCTTACGCCGCTTCGCTCGGTCCACGGCGTTGAGTTGCATCCAGCCCCGCACCGTAGGATCAGCCCCGGATTCGACAAGCAGCCGCACCATCTGGAGAGAGCAGCTGCTTGCCGCCTCATCCAGTGGCGAAGTCCCCAACACATGCTCATCCCGGGCATTGATGTTTGCGCCGTGACGCAGGAGGTAATTAACCACCGCGAAGTATTCTCCCGAAACCGCGCAATGCAAGGGCGTCCTCCCCACCTCATCGAAGGCATTGACGAGGCAACCGTAAGCGAGAAGCTCCTGTACAGCGAGCAAGTCGCCCGCCTCCGCGGCGAGGTGGAGTCTCGGGGGATCACACCAATCGTCCGAATCATCCATAGGCTCACCGTAGGCCAAAACCTTGATAAGTCCGACCAGCTGCCTAGTGAAGGATTGAACGGCCCGGTTAGCGCGACTGCGACTTGCTCTTGTTCCGCGTAGGCTTTTTCCGAGGCCGCAACCCAAGCTCGTGCAGATGCTCATCGGCCCAGTCCCGCTCCGCGCCGAGCAGCGGCGGATCAGGGTCCACGGAGTAATCCAACGTGCCTTCATAGGCGCCGTTGCGGTAGCACTGATCGACCAGAGCCTGTAAGTCCAACGGCACATCGGCGTCGCCCGGCCGCAAGGGAACCTTGACGACCGGCAATCGGTTCCACAGAAACATCGGGTAGACCTCGGCCTTGTCGTGCATTGCGACCCGCCGGACGCAAGTCATGTAACCGGCGCGGCCACGGCGCTTGACGTGTGCCAGCGGGAAGGCCAGCGTATGGATGCTGTACCGATTCAGGTCGATTTCGACCAAATTGGCGCTGGAAGAGTAGATCTCGCGTTGTTTTCGTTGATATTGCTTCCGGTTGCGGCCGGGCGATTTGTTGGCTGGGCTGAGGAACTCAACCACCGTGACAACGCGGTTGCCGCTCTCGCGGTCGATGATTTCGATAAAGGGTTCGACGACAGGTTCATGCTCGGTATCGACGATCATCGGTTCCGCCACGGCGACGGCCGACGAGCGCGGCCCTTCCAGGTTCCGCTTCGAGGTATATTCTACTACGCGCACGTCGGGAAAAAGCGGATGATCGCCCATACCTTGGGGGGTTTCCAGCAGGACGCTCTCTTCGACGCGGGCGCGTAGCGAGCTGGGGAGGACGCATTGGAGCGCGTCGCAGGCGTAGATGACGAGGCCGGCGTGGATGTCGCGCCAGTGGGCTTCGAGATACGGGTCCATTCCGGGAAAGGGGCTTGGCATGGGTTGGCCCTATCGCCTGCGTTGCGGGAAGATCGTTTACCGCCGTTACGATACCACCCCGTTCCGGCGGCGACAACATCGGCCTTCTTTCCTAAATGGCAAGCCGTTACAACAGGCGGAGGCGTGGCGGACGGAAATGAGGCCAAAAAGGAGTCATGATGATCTTGCGGCTCATACTCATGGCGTTGACGCTTCCTTTCATGGCCGCGCCGGCTGCGCCGCCCGATGCGAAAGCGGAAGCCGACGCACGACTCGACGAGGTGTTGCGCAAGTGGGCCAAGGCCAGCGACGCGGTTCACGAAGCGCACTTCACCATCCGCGCATCCCAACAGGACGCCATAACGGATAAGATTTCGACTTTCAGCTACGAGGTTTTCGTTAGGAAACCTGACTTAATGCGCGTCGATGTCAAGGACCACAAAAGCGGCCCGGCGCGGATTATTTACAAAGACAGGACGGTTCGCTTATTGTCCTCTGCCGATAAACTGGATCGTTTTTATCCGCTATCTGACGGCTTTGGGTTTCCGGAGCATCCCGAGCGCTATCCCGACGATTTCTTTAGTTGGATCGGGGGCGGATTTCTCGAACAGGTCTCCTGGATCGCCTTCGGTCTGCCCGTCCGCGATCTCAAATCGCGTTTCGATCTCCGGCTGTCCAAGGAAGACGACTACTATTTCTATATCGAGATGACGCCGCGGCATAAAGATGGCTGGATGCCGGAAAATCCGATGCAGGTGGTGTTGAATCGAAAAACGCACCAGATAAGGCGGCTATGGATGGAAGGGCCCAATGATACGCAAACGACCTACAACTACGAGCGGTCTAAGAAGAATTCGGCCGAACCGATCACGCCTGAATCCATCCTGAAAGGGCTGCCGGAGGATTATGAGAAAGTAAGCCCCAAGCCGTAAAACGCCGCGGCGGCGTCACAGCTTCTTTTTCAGTTCCGGCAACGGCATGGTCACGGGCAGATCATCGTCGTTGAGGTCGTTGGTGAGCGAACGTCCGCCATCGTCCTTGCCGTTGGGGCCTACGCTGTAGAACAAATAGCCCTTGTCCGTCGGATGATAGATGAGCGCCTTGCCAGAAAAAAGGTCATCGGGAATTGTTGCCAGATATTTGGGAGCGATATTATCCAGCTTCGCCGGATAGTCTCCGTGGTCGCGGTGGTATGCGGCCAGAGCGAAAGCGACCTGCAAGTTCCGCTGCACCTGCACGTCCCGGTCGTGGGCGTTCAGCACCTTGCCGTATGGACCCAACATGCGGAACCCGACGCCATTAATCGCCCTGCTGACCGCCTTGCTGACCGACTTGTCGGGTGGTCCCAGAAGGATTTCGGCGATCTTCGCCGATTCGGACGGCCCATCCCTCAGCGCGAAGATGTCTTGCTGAACCCGTTTCAACTGCTTGTCCCGATCGGCGCGGTCTTTGACGCGCATCGCGGCGACCAGCCGGTCGTACAAGTGGTTACAGTCGCGCAACGCCGGCGCCCAATCCATCGCGGTCAGAGCCTTTTCGCCGTCCGGGCCGGGCTTGGGGGTGTACGGCCTGTCGTGGTCCGGCCCGTCGTGGGAAAGGGCTTCCAGCCGGCCGAAGCCGCGCTGGCGGATCATCTGGACCAGTTCCAGGTGAGTCAATCGCTCGGCCAAGTCGATCTTGTCGGCCATCGGCGGCGTTGCCGGCAGACCGAGCAGGTCATTCTGGCGGTCTTGAGTCTGCTTGACGGTCAAGTCGGCGCGCTCAATGTACGCTAAATCGGCTCTGCTCGCGATGGCGTCAATGGCAACGCCCACCAGACCTTCGATAGTGCTGCCGCCGCGGCCCACAAGAAGGCCGAGCCGATGACAGGCGAGCAGGTCTTGCCAGGCTTCATCGAATTTCCCCTCCCCAACGCGCAGCATGGCGCGGGCGGCCAGGGCGACGGCGCATTCACGACACGTCTGTATGCCCGGCAGCAAGATGCCTGTCAGTCCGCCTGGTTTCTCGTCGATCCAATGGGTGACGAGCGGGTTGAAATAGTCTGGGCGCCTCGTCGCCTCGGCGACGACGACCAAAGGCTTCTCATTGGCTTCAAGCCACGCCGCGATGTTTGGGTAGTCCTTTGCCGCCCACGGTCGTTGAGCGGCTCGGCTCTGCTGGTCGTAGATTGCGTCGAACTTGTCCGGGCCGAGCTTTAGTTGGTCCTTCATGAACTGGCGTAGGGCGATAAAGTAAGCGCCGTCCTTCGGCGGCTCGTCCATTCCCATCCGTTTGAAGAAGTCGGCCGGCATCCTCTTGCCTCCCTCTGGCGTCGGGCCGAGCGCCTTCCAGAGAAGGACGTTGGCGTTCTTCTCCGGAAGAACGCCCTTGCCGAGTCGGTCGTTGAGAGCGGCCTCGTAGTCGATGTATCCCTCCTTGTCGAGCGGGCCGGTGACGTAGGTCGTGTCCTTGCCGAGCGGGAGTTTCGGCGCCGGCTGGCCGTCAGCGGCCAGGACTAAACACGGAATGATAAGTGAACCGATTAGGCTCATGGAGTTGCTTCCGAAAAGGCGAAAGTCGTTGCGGCCGGCCTTCAGCCGTATCAAGGATCAGGCGTCCGGCGTATCAAGAATCTGCTTCAATCGGCCCGCCAATACCGGCGGAAGTTTCGTCAGCCACGACGGATCGATCAGCCGGACGCCGATCAGGTCCAAGACGTGAACCTGATCTTTCCGCCGGTTCGACATCAGCTTCATCGATAAGAGCGATTCGAGAGCGATCACGCGGAAGTTGGCCGGATCATCGACGGTCTCAATATCCGGCGCAGGCAGTAAGTGATCGGGGCGCGTCTTTTCACCAGCGAAAAGGAGGTGGACGGCCTCGCTCGGCTTTCCCTCCGCGCCATCCCGGAACATGAGGACATCGAGCCACTCATCGTAGACGAAGCCGACCTGCTCCAAAGCGACGGTTGGGGCGGGTAAATCGCTCCGGCGGACCAAGAGGTCGATGTCGCGTGTGGTACGAACCGCTCCCTCATCGACGGTCGCCACCCACGAGGCAACCGCGTTGCCGCCGACCACGGCGTAGGGAATGCCGGCCCGGTTCAACGCCGCCGTCGCCCGCAACAACCTCTCGCGCACTTTCGCCACTGCTCGCTCCATTCGGTCCAGAATATCCTCGCTCATGCCGACGGTCTGGGCCGTCCAGCGTGGCGCGGCGTCTTGGGTTGGATGAATCGGCGTGGTCATTGCCTGTTCCAGTTCCCTATGGTTAACTTGCCCGCGAGCCTCATGATCGGGACATCACGGGTTGACAACTATCTCCCCAGCCGGGCCTCGAAAAAGCATCTCCAAACGGTTCAAAACGTCTCGGCCCAGGATGCGTTCATTGCCGATGAAGTCCGCTTGCAGTCGGCACGGATGTTCTTGGCCATCCAGATAGACCCAAACATGAAAGAGAAGTGTTGGTGCGGCGCCGCCCGCGACGCCTCCCATCCGGCCCGGCCTTCCCTGGGCGGCCATGAGTTGGAGCCTTTGACAGTCCGCCCAAGGGATCGCGCTGGCATCCGCCCCCGTGTCGGCAATGACTCGATCAAACGTCACTCCTGGCAATCCGCTCACTGAACGGAACTCGAGTGTGAGGATCGGCAACGGTTCGCCGGGATATGCGCCGTCGTATGCAAAACTGGCGCGGCGCATCCGACACGGCTCGTCTTCGCGCCCGACGCAAGTGACAAAGGGGTTCCGTCCCAACGCCTCAGCCGCGTGGAAGACGGCGACCGGGCTGGCACCGGAAGCGATCACGCCGCCGTTGGCGAAACCGATCCACTGGCCTTGGTATTGGCCAAGGAGTTGGTCACGGACAGCCCAATACGCTGCTTCGTTCTTGCGCCAGTCGGGATGGATTTGTTGAGCGATCTCAGGGGGCAGTGCGTCAGCTAGACTTTTCATCGGTCGCCTCGCTGGGGCTGCCGTCATTTTACAGCCGCCTGGTCCGTCGGTCGAGGGCCGTTGTCAGCAGCAACTGGTTCGGCCAGTCCTGTTACACACTACGCTGCCCCCCCTGCTCATGCCCCGTGATTCGAGCGAAGGAGCGAGGAAACACTGTAGGGGTTCTCGATGCCGAGTGCGCGAGCAAAGCCGACCGCCAGCGGCAGCACTCAAAACGGCGAGTCATCATCGAACGGCGCCGGAAACTCCTTGCATCCCGGATCGCAGTGCCCCGACATATTGAATAAAGTCTTGGCACAAATCTCCTCGAAGCCATACTGGTGTTGGAGCAAGCTGTGCTTCGTGGTGTCGGCGCGGAGGGTCTTGTGCCTAATTCGTTGGAACAGTGCATGGGCGTACCGCCATTGCATGTCGTCCGAAGCCATCTGGTCTAGTTCGCGTAGCGTCGATTGGTCAGCGCAGCGCGGCAGGAAGAACCGAACCATTTCTTGGATAGATTCAGCTGTCGAGTTGGTATGCGGCACAGGAGCGCCCTCGGTTACTGATCCATTGATTAGGCCGACCGGCATGGGCCCGGTGCATTCTAGCCCTGTCGGCCTAACGCGCATCCTAAGGCGTCTTTAAGTCGGCGTCCAGCGATTGCAACGCGGAATGTTAAGTAGAAGGGGCAGATAGTGGCCGACGCCTCTCCCATCGCCTACACTCCCCGCATGAAATACGTCATCGTCATCCCCGACGGCTGCGCCGACGAACCGCAGGATTCTCTCGGCGGCAAGACGCCGTTGCAGGCCGCACGCAAACCCCATATGGACCGCGTTGCTCAAACCGGCGTCGTTGGCCGATCCAACAACGTGCCTGCACCGCTCACGCCGGCCAGCGACGTGGCCACGCTCAGCCTCTTCGGTTACGATCCCCTCGTCGTCTACACCGGCCGGGCGCCGCTCGAAACCGCTGCGATGGGCATTCCCCTCGGCCCCAATGACTGGGCCGTCCGTTGCAACCTTGTGAACGTCGAAAACGGCGAAATGCGCGACTTCACGGCCGGCCACATCACCAGCGAGGAAGGCCGGCCGCTCCTCGAAGTCGTCGGCGCCGCGCTCGGCGGTCCTGTCCCCGGCGGCCGACTCGAATTTCACCCCGGCGTCAGCTATCGCAATATCCTCGTTTTCCGAGCGGATAAGTCCGCGCCTTTCGCCGCCGACACAAAGACGCAGCCGCCGCACGACATTCCTGACAAACCCATCGCCGCCCATTTGCCGCAAGGGCCAGGGAGCGATCTCCTCTGTAACCTCATGGAGCGCAGCTGTTCCATTCTTGCCGAGCATCCAGTCAACAAGGCCCGCATAGCCAAAGGCAAACGGCCGGCCTCGCAAATCTGGTTATGGGGCCAGGGACGGGTGCCGACGCTACAACCGTTCGCGGAAAAGTACGGCAAGCGCGGCGCTATTCTTAGCGCCGTCGATCTAGTGCGCGGCGTCGGCGTCCTACTCGGCTGGAAGCGCATCGACGTACCAGGCGCGACCGGCTATCTCGACACCGACTACGCCGCCAAAGGCCGGTACGCCGTCGCCGCTCTGCCGGATTACGACTTGGTATGCGTCCACGTCGAGGCGCCCGACGAGGCTTCGCACGAAGGAAAAGCGGATGAAAAAGTAAAAGCGTTGGAGCGAATCGACGAACACATTGTTGGGCCGCTATTGGAGGCGCTGCCGAAACACGGCGATTGGCGCATTCTGGTGTCCCCGGACCACCGCACGCCGCTGCGAACCCGCGCTCATGCCTACGGAGCGGTGCCGTTCGCCATCGCCGGAACCGGGATCGCGTCGAAGGGGCAGCCGTCCTACGATGAAGTTGTCGCGGAGAGAAGCGATCTGGCGTTCGAGAAGGGGTATGAGTTGATGCGGCTGTTTCTTAAGTGACGACGAGCCTCTCTGGTTCTATAATGGCCGGGTCGCCCGCAGCATCTCCTTAAAGGAGCGTACCCATATGGCCGATCAGACCCCGTTGCAGTCCCTCGTGGCCTGCGGCACCAAGCTATGGCTCGATTCCGTCGATCCCAAGGAAGTCGCCGTCAACCGCGCCCTCGGAGCGACCGGCGCCACCTCCAACCCCATCATCATCGGCGACCTTATCAAGACCGGCCGCTTCGATGAGCCGATGACCGCCTTCATCAAGGAAGGTCTCGACGACGAAGCCCTCGCCTGGCGCCTCACCGACATGCTCGTCCGTCAGGCTCAGGAAGTCTTTCTCCCCGTCTGGGAGTCCACCAAGGGCGACGACGGCTACGTCAGCTTTGAACTCGACCCGCTGCTCGAAGACGTGAAGCAGACGATGCCCATACCGGAACGCTCCAAGCGTTATATCGCACTGGGCAAAGAGTGGAGCCGTAACCACCGCAACCGCATGATTAAAGTTCCGGCCACGCCGGCCGGCCTTGGCGCCCTGGAAGAAATGGCGGCCGCCGGCATCACGCTCAACGTCACCCTGATCTTCTCGGAACGTCAATACAACGAAGCCCGCGACGCCATCTGGCGTGGGGCGCGGCGCCGGCCGTCGCTGACCGGCTTTAAGTCGGTCTACAGCATCTTCGTCAGCCGGCTCGACGTTTACACTGAGAAGGCCGTGCCGGACCTGTCGCCGGCCGCGCAGGGCCAGGTCGGCATCGTTAACGCCAAGTATATCTGGAAGCTCAACCAGCAATTCTGGGCCGACAAGAAGCTGGCGATCAAACAGGAAATGATCTTCGCCAGCACCGGCACGAAGAAGCCGGAAGACCCGCCGTACAAATATGTCGAAGCCTTCGCCGGCTCCGACATCGAAACCAACCCGCCGGCCACCAACGAGGCCGTCCAGAAGAGCGGCCGTCACTTCACGCGGCAGGTGGACAAGCTGCCTCCGAAGGATGTCCTTATCGAAATCGACTCTAAAGTGGATATGCAAAAGCTGGAGGAAACGCTCATGCAGGAGGGCTTGAGCAAGTTCGCGGAGCCGCAGCACAATCTGCTGAAACTGATCGCGGACAAGCGGGCGTCGTTGCCCAAGGCGAAGTAACTTTTTGGCGAGCCGGGTCGCGTAAGCGCCCGGAGATGGTTGCAGCGATTGCACCGTTCCTCCGGGCGCTTACGCGACCCGGCTCGCCAATTACGCGACCCGGCTCGCCAAATCA